>NZ_JBKFGJ010000007.1:0-36045 GCF_051233465.1 Neobacillus solisequens
ATAGTCCTATATTATTATAACTTAATACTGTTCCTGCTACTGTCCCTGCTAATGAATATGTTCCTGTACTGCTTGTTGATCTCCATACTTCATATCCACTTGCTCCAGCTGCTGCACTCCAACTTGTGTTAATACTTTTATTTCCTGTAGATACTGACTTTATATTTATAGGTGCCACTGGATTACTAATCCATTTTGCATATAAAGTTATGTTACTTGCAACTTTATCAGCTGTAAAATTCCATGGTGTTATATATGTTATTTCCTTATACCATCCTCCAAAAGTATAACCTGCTTTTGTAGGTTCTATTGGTGATGTTATTAAAGTATCATTATCAGCTTTAACACTTCCTACAACACTTCCACCTTCACTGTTAAATGTTACTGTATAATTTATTGTAGGAAATTCTTGGAATGCTATAGAGTTACTACCTGCATAAATCTGTGCGTAAGAACCTCCAAACCCCTTAATTTTAAAATTCGAATTACTACTACTAAATGTTAAAAAGCCAATACTAGAAACACTTTTGGGAATGGTTACTTCTGTTAAAGATGTATCATAATAAAATGCATAATCCCCAATACTTGTAACACTGTCTGGAATTATTATATTTGTAAAAGCATAACAATGAGCAAATGCATTAAAATCTATGATTTTAACAGTGTTTGGGAGTGTTACGTTTGCTAGAACTTTGCACATAATGAAAGCACGATATCCAATTTTCGTTACGCCGTTTGGGATTGTTATATTTTTAAGAGCTGTACAATTTTCAAATGCACTGTTTCCAATATTCGTAAGACTACTTGGAAGTGTAACTCCTTCAAGAGAGAAACAATTGTAAAATATAAAATCACCGGTATCCGTAAGATTATTTGACAATCTTACACTTGACAAAAGTTGACAGTTATAAAACAAATAATTTCCTACACTTGTTACACTATCAGGCATTACCGCAGATCTAAGAGCCTTACAGTCCTTAAACGCACCTTCGCCAATGCGCGTGACATTATTTGGAATTGTTATATTCGTAAGAGAAAGGCACTCCAAAAACGCATAAGTTCCAATACTTGTAACACTATTTGGAATTGTTATTCCTGTTAATGCTTTGCAATCTTGAAAGGTAGAATTTCCTATACTACTTAGATTAGTTGGAAGTGTGATATTCGGAAGTGATATACAATATGCAAACGCACTATCTCCTATGCTTGTAACACTATTTGGTATTGATATGTTTACAAGAGACGAGCAATAATAAAATGCAAAACTCCCAATACTTGTAACTGTATCTGGAATTGTTACACTGGTTAATGGTTTGTATTTAAAAGCATTACTTCCTATACTCGTAACAGTATGTCCATCTATGGAACTGGGTATTGTAATATTTGTATCACTACCGTTATAACCTGTTATCGAATATGTTACTCCATCATCAGACTGCCAAGTAAAACCATTTGCATCTGTGCCTGTTGTAGTTGCTGCTGTTCCTGTTGTAGTTGCATCTGTGCCTGTTGCAGCAGCAGGCATGACATTTAAGTTTACAAATAAACTTATCAAAACAAATATTGACGATATCCTCTTCATTTTTCTGTTTTTCATCTCTATCCTCCTATCAAAAATAAAAATATTTTTTTTAATAGATAAAACTATAATACTATTACTATTATCGTATTTTTCTTTTTTTTCTTTAATTTCTTTTTTACTCCCGTTAAACAAAAGTTTTACAAAAAACCTCCGTTACTTATGATACGGTTCACCGTAACGCATCTAAATGAGGTTTTACACTTTTCTGTTTCTTCAATCAAAAAAGGGCATTCTTCGCTCCATTCGTACAGTTATGGCGAATGGAACTCCGGTAAAAGTTATATCCGTTCAAATTATCACAAGAAAAGTGAATGGGTTGCCACCCTTGCTTCTTCAATTGTTGGAACTTTCAATTGCCCGTTGAATCGCATAAATAACTCCAGTATGCATTCCTTCATGGTGTAAACTAAACGTGAGAATTTCTCCTATTGTTTCCATCCTAAAACCAAGCCGTACATAGGTTTTTTTTGATTTTTCTTGCAGGCGGTTGCCAAGAGATTCCTTGATGTAAGCAGTTTGCTTTTTTAATTCATAGGTTAAGGTTTGCAACGTTGGAGGTTCAACTTGCCATTCGCTTGGCTTCGTCCGATTACCAAATAGGGTTACAAATTCTTGGGAAAGTTGTTGCGTTAACCCTGCAAAGTTCGAAGCAAGCTGATCCTGTACAATTAAAATATGACCAACGTTCCAACGGATCGTATTATTAAATCCCTTAGGCATAATATCAGCCACATCTTCTGTGATGTATTCCAATTTTTGGATAGTAATGACTCGAACCACTTCTACTTGTCTCAGCACTATATCTTTCGTCATAATACTCCTCCTCAATCAAAGCCACGGATTAAATTTTTGCATATTACACCACTACGGGTGGTGTTTAAATTTCTGTTTAACTTGAATCCTCTCCTTATCCTCCAACCTCTTTTTTATCCATTAAACTCTTATGTATCCAAATAGTTGCCGCAGAACCTTCACCCATATCTATCGTCACTTGTTCCAAATGTGCAATCACATCACTTGCTGCCCATACAGGTATATTCGTCATTTTGGTTCGCGGGTTGACAACAATAGGATGATTTTCAAGAAGTCCGCCCCCTAATTGCTTCGCAAGGTTCCACTTCACTTCACCCCCAAATGCAATAAAGCCTCGTTCACCCATAATCTTCTTTCCACAATTTCCTCCTTTTATCTTAAAGGAAAGTGGATTGCCTATTTTACCTCTAAAGTTTTACCAAAGAATGAAATCCATCCACATAGTTTTAATTTAAAATTTAAAATAAAAGCCGATGTGTCTGGCACTTTTAAAGTATAATGAACCATATTCAGATAATGCATATGATATTTCTTGGAGAGAATTCTATACATATATCGAAAAAACAAAAAACGAGGTTAAAAAATGAGTAAAAGAAGTTTTGCGGATTATCATGTAAGCGATGAAATAAAAAGGGCACTAGCATTGTTAAAATACGAAACCCCAACAGAAGTTCAGAGTGAAGTCATTCCATTAGCATTGGAAAATCAAGATCTAGTCGTAAAGTCTCAAACAGGAAGCGGTAAGACTGCCTCCTTTGGAATTCCTATCTGCGAAATGATTGAATGGGAGGAAAAAAAACCACAGGCCTTAATTCTTACCCCAACTAGGGAGCTTACGGTTCAAGTCCGCGAAGATATTACGAATATTGGAAGGTTTAAACGCATTAAAGCAGTAGCCGTCTATGGAAAAGAACCTTTTACGAAACAAAAAGAAGAATTGAAGCAAAAAACTCATGTAGTTGTCGGTACGCCTGGACGGGTCATGGACCATATTGAACGAGAAACCCTAGTTTTAGATCAAGTAAATTACCTCATCATAGATGAAGCGGATGAGATGCTGAATAGAGGTTTTATCGATGAAGTAGAAGCGATCATCAAAGAGCTTCCTTTAGATCGGGTAACGATGGTCTTTTCTGCTACCTTACCTAAAGATGTGGAAAATCTCTGCCATAAATATATGAAAGATCCCATTCACATTGAGATTAGAACAACCGGGGTAACGGCCGATACCATTGAACATTTTTTAATTGAAGTGAAAGAGGAGGAAAAGCTTTCACTCCTTAAAGACGTCACAGTTGTAGAAAATCCAGACAGCTGCCTCATTTTCTGCCGAACCAAAGAACACGTTGATACCGTTTATGAAGAACTAGAAAAAGCTAAATATTCTTGTGAAAGACTCCATGGGGGACTAGAACAAGAAGATCGGTTTGCTGTTATGGAAGGCTTCAAAATGGGGAACTTCCGTTATCTGGTGGCCACCGATGTAGCTGCCAGAGGGATTGATATTGATAATGTGACACTTGTCATCAACTATGACGTCCCTATGGAAAAAGAGAGCTATGTACACCGAACCGGGAGAACTGGCCGTGCCGGAAATAGAGGAAAAGCCATTACGTTTTCGACACCTTTTGAAGGCAAGTTCATGAAAGCAATTGAAAAATACATCGGCTTTGAGATCCCTACTATAGAGGCTCCTAGAGTTGAAGAAGTGGCTGGTGGAAAAGCTGCTTTCGAAGAAAAACTTAGCGGCAGAAGAGTTGTAAAAAATAATAAAACAGCCCGAATCAATCAAGGTATTATGAAACTCCATTTCAACGGCGGAAAAAAGAAGAAAATTCGTCCTGTTGATTTTGTAGGAACGATCGCAAAAATCCCTGGAGTCACAGCAGATGATATTGGCATTATAACCATACAGGATACTATGTCCTATGTTGATATTCTAAACGGAAAGGGTTCACTAGTTCTACAAGCCATGGAGAATGCGACTATCAAAGGGAAGAAGTTAAAAGTGAGCAAAGCAATTAAATAAAATTGTTTAACAGTAATACCTTAAATCCCCCTTACTTTAAAGGATAAGGGGGATTTTTCCTACATTTGGATTTAACGTCAACACAATGTCAAAAACCCTAATGAAATTACACTATATATGCCAAGTCTCATGGTCGGGTTATTTGATTCCGTTACAAAAATCAGTATGCCACAAGATGGTAAATTTAAGGTTTTATATTTTATTTATTTCTAATAATGACCTCATTTTACTTATGATAAGGTTCACCGCACCAGTTAAAGCTGCGGTTTTTAAAAATTTTTATCAAGGATCCTTCTCAATTTTTTGCATATGTATTACCCTACTATAATTGTTTTCGGAAAAATATTTTTATTAAAATTAAAACATCCCATTTTCGTTCGGGGAATTCTCAGGGACAGGTTGACTCAAATCCCACAATTCAACAATTCGCTTATTTTGAAAGCGAAATATATGGACTACCGCTGCACCGAGATCCTCAGGACTCTGTTTTATATGGGAGTGAACTGCAACAACCTCTCCCTCTTCAATTGCATGTTTGACTTCAAGTGTCTTGTACGGTGTCTCCGCTGCATTTTCTTTCATTGCGGCCAATAGAGAATCGGCATCGCTGCGGAAATAGGGATTATGGTGAGAGAAGCCTGGACCTATGTATCTCTCATATACCTCATCTACTTTACCCGATGCTGCAAGCTGCAGGAATGACACTGCTTGTTCTTTAAGGGAGATGTTTTCCTTTGTTTCTTGTTCCATGTAAATCATCCTTTCATTCTTATTGTTACTACCCTTTTGAAAATACCGTTATTACAATTTATTCAGTTTTATTCTTGTATTGGAAAACTAGTTAGTGTGGTAAATGCGTTTGCCACTTTTCTCGCAAATGCAAGAGGAGGTTCGACCGATTGAATATGTATATACATCAGATTGGGTTGTGCAAATATCCAGTGATTATGCAGGGCTCCTACAATTAGACCTTGATCCACAACAGATCTCGTAAAATTTGGGATTTCCTGTTCAAGTAAGGTTATTTCCCCGAGGTTTAATGCATTACCGTTTACATCCAACGACTCAAAAGAAATACCTACTGGTAAAACCATTTTACTTTGCCTCCCTTGGATAAGTACATTAATAGTCCTTTTTAAGCTAACAGAACTGCCATTTTGCTTCATCTCAGCTTTTCCATTTAATATTTTGGCAAATTGTTCTCCCAGTCGCTTCATTTTATACATGCAATATCCCCCTTTACTGGATATATCTTAAATTAACCTATTTTAATTATAGTCACTAATAAAAAGGATTAGGAAATATTGGCTGTGAAAACACACAAATAATTCTGATTTCACAATAAATAAGGCTATATCATTTACGAAAAACATGATTTAATCGAAGCAGATTAAAAAAACTCGAGAGGTGATGAAGAATGACGAATGAGGAGTTTCAATTACTGGTAAGAAAGCTGGAAATAAAGGCGGGGAAGAATCCCGGAAACAGTCCGGGATTCTTTATGTACCATCTCGATTGGCGTGCAATACTATTACGAAAATTACTTTGACGAACTTTTTGAAGAAGGTTAAAAAACAAATGTCGTTCCGCAGCCATATTCGCAAATTTTTAATAAGTTTCAGAAGATGGATCCGGTAGTTGCAGAAGCATTTCTAAAAAATGAACTCGAAATGGAAATCGGCGTGTTGGATGCCGATCCATGCCTAACTGATCGGTTAAAAGCTATGGATCCATTATGTTGTTCTACAATGTTCTTAGCTTGGCTCACAAACGCCCCGTGCAGGGCAAGCAAGATTTCCTTTTAAAACAGCAATTCCGCCTTCATGGTCAATTGGTTTCTCCAATGAATAATTGATTTCACGTTCAAGCACTGCAGATCCGTTTAAGTTTTCACGGACAGTACTACCTATAACTGTCAATGTATCTAAATTTAAATGAACAGAAAGTTCGTTTATAAGTGCCAGAATACTACCAGCCCTCTGTAAATCGTTTGTCGTAAATTCATTATTGTTTGGTGTAACGCTGGCAATAAACGGGACTTTCCAACTAATTTCATCAATATATCAAAAGGAAGTTCCACACCCGCTTCATAGGCGATCGCCGGAAGATAGAGCCAGTCGTTTACAGAACCTCCCATGGCAAGAAGAACAGAAATAGCATTCTTGAAGGCATCAATTGATATCTTAAGAATTCTTTAAGGTTTTAAAAAAAATGTTAGAAAGCGATAAAAGGGTTAAAAAAAGCAGCTCTTAAAGCTACTTTAAATAAGTTCCAATTATTAAGGCTAAAAACTGTCTCTATTTATGATATGGTATTGAAAACGAAATAGCCGTTAAGATATAATCTCAACAAGCATAATTTCAAGATTTTACGAAAATACAGCCAATTACACGTGGAATTTGCTAGAGTAATACATTTTTTCCAATTCACAATAAAGATGAAAAAATTACCCAACTTTTAATTTAAGTAATGGTATAATATTAATAAACTTTATAAAATATTGACAGTGTTCAAAAGCACTAAATGATAGATATAATATCGGGAGTGGTACTGTGGATGACAAATATTGGGTGCGTTCGCTCGAACGGGCAAATCTAGTATTGAATTTAATTGCTAAAGAACCAGGAAAATTCAGATTGATAGATATTTCAAAATCCTTGAATATTAATAAAAGTTCAATTTTCTCAATATTAAATACACTTGAATTTTTAGGATGGGTTACCAAAGAAAAAGGAAACACATATAAATTGGGACCCACCTTGGGAGCATATATTACAGCTTATTCTCGTAATTTTAGCTTATTAGAATCATTTAATATGGAAGCAGAAAAAACACTTGAAAAGTTAGATGAAAATATTCTATTGGGAGTTCTAAACGGCACTAATGTATTATGTTTAGCAGCACAAGAAAAGAAATCAATTGTACGAATAGCCACCGATGTTGGTATGCAGTTTCCAGCACATGCAACATCCTTCGGAAAAATCCAATTAATTAAATATAGTTATTATGAGCTGATAGACCTTTATAATGACCAAGAGCTAGAACAGTTTACACCTAATACAATAAAAACAGTAGGTGAGCTTTGGAACCAATTAGAGTCGGCTAGGTGGTCTGGCTATACTATTGATGCTGAAGAATATTTACAAGGATGTTATAGTATTTCAGCACCTGTATACAACCATAAAAATTCGCTGATTTGTGGAGTATGTTGTACAATGCTAGAAAATAGCTGGAATGAAAAAAAAGATAAGGCAATTCAAGAAATTTTGGACTTAGCTAAGAGGTTATCTGAGCGTGCTGGATATACCCAACCGTAATGATTGTGGCTTTACAAACAATATAAGAATTGAAAATGAAATTGCCTCTTTGATCATTATTTTCGTGTCTTTATAAGAGATGTCCAAAATATTATTTCATAAAAATTTTTCTTTCTATTGATTGACAAACTATATTTATTCCAATATAATAAAACTAAATTTAATATTTAATAAACGATGAAGGAAAGAAGTAGCAATTTGTCCCTGTTTTTTAGAAAGCTAAGGGTTGATGAAACTTAGCACAAACAATTTGCGAATTACATTCTCGAGTTTCTTAGGTAATTCTAAGCGGATGAACAATCCGATACTATTGTAATGAGCGGTATTAATAGTTTTCCTATTAATACAATTAGGGTGGTAACACGGTTAACTAATCGTCCCTGTGTCTATTATTAGACATGGGGACGTTTTTTTTTACAAAAGGAGTGAGTAAACATGAATATTTTTGACGAATATTGCATCTTTGGTCATTCTTTTCATGTTCTTTATGGAAAAGATTCCAAGAATTTTCAAACTGTTGATTGAAAAATCATATCTATATCAATATAATAATGTACAATTTAATATTTTATGACAATGAAGGAACGAAGTAGCAATTTGTCCCTGTTTTTAGAAAGCTAAGGGTTGATGGAACTTAGCACAAACAAATTTGCGAATTACACTCTCGAGTCTCTTAGGTAATGCTAAGCGGATGAACAATCCGATACTATTGTAATGAGCGGTATTAATAGTTTTCCTATTAATACAATTAGGGTGGTAACACGGTTAACTAATCGTCCCTGTGTCTATTATTAGACATAGGGACGTTTTTTTATATTACAAAAAGGAGTGAGTAAACATGAATATTATTGACGAATTAGAATGGCGTGGCGCAATTAATCAACAAACTGATCCTGAAGGTATACGCAAGCTGGTAGAAGAGAAATCGATAAAGCTCTACTGTGGCATAGATCCAACTGGAGATAGCATGCATATTGGACATTTAATACCTTTCATTATGATGAAACGATTCCAATTATGCGGCCATCATCCTGTTATTTTAATTGGAGGGGCTACAGGAACAATTGGAGATCCAAGTGGACGTAAAACAGAACGTCAATTACAAACATTAGAAATGGTACAACATAATGTTGATAAGTTAACAAAACAATTGAAAAAATTATTGGATTCCGACGGCAGTGATAATCCAGTGCAATTCGTAAATAACTATGATTGGACTCATAAAATCAATATCATTGATTTTTTACGTGATTACGGTAAACATTTTAGTATTAATAATATGTTAGCCAAGGATGTTGTTTCCAGCCGTTTAGATGGAGGTATATCTTTTACAGAGTTTTCATACCAAATACTTCAATCATTAGATTTCCATCATCTTTTCAAAGAAGAGGATGTACAGCTCCAAATAGGCGGAAGCGATCAATGGGGAAATATTACAGCTGGAATTGATTTCATCCACAAAAAAGAAGGTTGGGATGCAAAAGCATTCGGTTCAACCATCCCATTACTATTGAAAGCAGATGGTACAAAATTTGGTAAAACAGCTGGCGGAGCCGTTTGGCTGGATGCGGAAAAAACAACTCCATTTGAATTCTACCAATTTTGGTTGAATACGGATGATAAGGACGTTATTAAGCTTTTAAAACTATTTACGTTCTTGACGAAAGAGGAAATTGATGGACTAGAAATAAAGGTAAAAACGGAACCACATAAACGCTGGGCGCAAAAAGTGCTGGCATTCGAAGTCACAAAATTTGTTCATGGAATGGATTTATTAGACCAAGTTATCAAAATTTCAGATGCCTTATTCAGCGGAGATATTAAATCATTGACAGCAGATGAAATTGAGATCGGTTTTAAGAACATGCCTACATTCCGTGCATCAAAAGAACCAAAAAATATTATCGATTGGCTTGTAGATATAGGCCTTGAGCCATCCAAACGTCAAGCCCGCGAAGATATTAGTAACGGTGCTATTTCGATAAATGGCGATCGGATGAATGATACCAATGCAATTATATCAATTAATAATGCTATTGGAGGAAAATTTATTATCGTTCGCAAAGGTAAAAAGTACAACAGTTTAGTAAAATTAGTTGATTAAAACAAACTTTAACCCGGGATTTCAACCTAATAAAAAGGCACCAGAAATTTCTGGTGCCCAATTTAAATCTGTTATAAACGATTATGATGCCTTTTCCATTAAGTCATAGTTGTCTTTCTTCTTTAACTTCATAAAACCAAGAATAATATTAATAAGAAAAGCAACAATACAAGAGATAGTAAATGGTAAGTAATTTATCGTAGATACACCCAAGGTCCCTTTTATAAATACACCACTGACTCCCCAAGGAATAAGTGGATTGATTGCTGCACCTGCATTTGCCAAAACACTGGAAAGCTCTTTTGGCTGCACATGAATAGCATCGTATTGAGATTTAAAGGCCCTGCCTGGTAAAATCATCGATAAATATTGTTCACCTACCATAATATTTACACCGATGCAGCTTAAAGTTGTTGTTAGGATTAATTTCCCTTTTGTATCAACTACAGTACTTATACTTGTTATGAGTGTGTCAATTACTTTTAATTCAACTAGCAATCCACCTAAGGATAAAGCTAAGAAAATAAGGGAAACAGACCACATCATACTTTGAATTCCGCCACGGGTTAATAAGGTGTCAACACCTTTCACACCAGTCTTTGAAACGTAACCATCCTGAATTATATTTCCCAGATCAATAAAGCTATAATGCGGATGATACAAGTAAATAATTCCAATTGAGACAGCGATACTAACAAGTAAAGTGGGAATGGCTGGTATTTTTTTCCATGAAAATATAAACATAACCAATACAGGTAATAATGTAATTAAAGAAATATGAAAAGTTGAAGAGAGTGTATTTACTAATTGACTAATACTACTTCCTGTTGCTCCATTACTTGAATGTCCAAAAAACATGAAGAAGACTAAAGAAATTATAATAGTAGGGATAGCTGTCTTCATCAAATTTGCAATGTGTTCAAACATATCAACCTCGGCAATGGCAGAGGCCAGACTGGTAGTATCTGCTAATGGTGAGATATTATGTCCTAGATAAGCACCTGAAACAATAGCTCCCACAGTTATTGCGGGATCAAATCCCATAAATTGTCCCATACCTGAAAGAGCAATTCCTACTGTTGAAACTGTTGTAAATGAACTTACAACGACACCTACGATCAGACTAATAATAAATACGGAAGGCAAGAATAGTTGCGCAGATAAGATTTTAAATCCATATATCATAATTGTTGGTATTGTCCCACTGGCAATCCAAACACTTACTAAGGCACCTATTAACATAAAGATAAAAATTGGGATTAATCCTGGTTTAATTCCATTTTCTATTCCTTTATGAATGATATCCCAAGAAGCACCTTTGATTTTTCCAAATATTATTACTACACCTATTATGATTAAAATTGGAATTTGCGGGGGCATTCCTAAGCCAATAATACAAATCCCAAATATCGCTAATAAGACACTCAATAGAAAAACACTTTCTATCAACGTTGTATCTTTTCTCATTTTAATTACCTTCTCTACTTTTAAATAATTAATTGGACACATCCTTATTGATAATTATGGGGAGATTTTATTCGGATGTGTCCTATTATGTTCTACTAAGACTTTAATTCAAAGAAAGGTAACAATATTTCTTTTTAGATAAAAACCAATTCTTTTTCTTCTTGGTTGATTTCTTTAAATAATTTTTTGTAAATTTCTTCTTCTTGCTTGTCACTGTAAATTGCTTCTAATTTTTCTTGAATTGCTTGTTCAATCTTTTGTGCATATTCATCAAATACTTTTTTATCACGAGCATATGGAGATAAAGCACAAGCCCTTAGAATCGTTACTTTTTGAGCTACATCCCACTCTGCTCTACTAAATCCAAGACTTTGAACAAATGGTAATGGACTGTGGCCATAGTCAGGAACAGCAAAGTCAGTATGAGAAGTAAGGAATTTGTTGTTATATAATCCGCCTTTAGAGAAGGAAGCATAATCATAGAATTGTTTATTAAATTCATTCATTTCTACTAAGTTTGTGTTTCCTTTTTCATTGAATACATAGTCAACCATATTGAAGTCAGGTTTTGTTAAGGTGTGACAAACAACTGTCTTATCCCCGATCATAAACTCTTTGTTGTTCATGAAGTTATAGAATCTATATGCCCCTTCAATGCTTGCACCAATCAATTTTCCATAACCAGAAATATTTAATGGTAATACTCTGTGAGCTGTCCAAACAGCTGCTGCAGTTGCACCTGCTTTAGAACCTTCAAGCATATATGCTCCAAGTAATGCAGGAATATCTGCACCTTTTTCAAAAACATATGTTGCAAAGTAAGAGATAACGTCACGCATTCTAATATCCTTAATCGCAATACCACCAGCTGAATAAGGAATATATCCCATCTTATGGGGGTCAATAGTAATGGAATCTGCTTCGCTCATAGCTTTAAAAGAATTATAAATGTCTTCTGTCAACCATTCATTCTTTTCAGTGAAAACTTCATATTTATCGAAATACTCATCGATCTTGTCATAATCAATAAAGTTATAATCTTCGTCAAGGAAAATAGAACGTGCATAGCTACCATAAGCTGAGTCTACGTGAACATAGAAGTGAATACCTTCTTTTGCAAACTTGTCGCGAAGTTCTATGATTTTATCAATTCGGTCTACTTGACCTTCTTCAGTAGTACCTACTACACCTACTACACCAAGAATTGGAATACGCTTTTCAGCAAATTCACGGATTTTTGCTTCTAATTTATCAATATCCATACGATAATTTTTATCAATATCGATTTCTTCTACATTTTCATGGCCGATACCAACGATATCAGCAGCTTTAACCCAAGAATAGTGTTTGGTTTGTGGAATAATCCATTTACCAAGTTTCTCAATATGTTTGCCGCTTCTAGCAGAGTGAGCTTTAATATCCTCAATTTTTTCAGGAATTTGACCCATAAGGTCTAAGATTTCTTTAACTGACATATTTAATAATTCCCATTCACTCTTACCTGCAACTAATTCAGGTGCAACTTCTTTGAATGCAAATGGAATAGATTTAATGTTACGGGCATACCAAAGTCCTTCAGTGTTAGCAACTGTTCCATCGGCACAAATATGTCCCCAGCTTTGTCCTTGTTTATAACCCATAAGTTTTGTAAAGTCTAAACCTACTTCTTCTTCCATTTGAGAAGTACCTGGAGAAGATTCATATGCTACGTTGTTTCCATTCCATAACATTGCATAGGTATATGCCATGATCGAAGGAAGTAATGTTTCAGAATTCATATGACCCCAGTATCGTAAAGAATGCCAAGGCACTGAATTAGCACGTAATTTCGCAGATAACTCACTGAATACATTGCGAGTTCTATCAAGTGTTCCTTGGAAGCTTTCGGATCTTCTATCTTGTGGTGTGATGATTGGCATATCCTGAGGTTGATAGTTTTGGCGCCAACCAACATGGTCATCAATCATTTTTAATAATGTTTCCTTGAAAAAATCGACATTTTCACCATGGCCGCCTAAGAATAGTGCTTTTAAATTTATATTGTTCATATTTACCTCTCCTTACTGCATTAATTAAATTATTCGCATTTTGAAAATATTGCTCTGAATTATAGTAAGATCCCGTAAAGATTAGATTTTATTAAAACTACATAGCCTTCTCATAATTTTCTTCCTCAGCTGAACCTGTTCCACTTAATTGTAATTCAATCTCAGTCTTCCATGATTCCTTGCGTCTAGCGTATACCACTAGCGGAGCAATAATAAGAACTCCGGCAATTATCAACTGACTAATTGCACCGACCACTGAACCTGTAAGTAATGATGCTACCGTTGCACCAACAGTTGTAGCAACAAATATTAGGACGGCCAACCAAATTAATCCGTTTCCTTTACCGCCAATTCTAAATGGGCGGTTCTGGGCTGGAGATGTTCTACGCAAATGCAAAATTCCAACGCCCATAATTATATAAACTGCGTTATACATAATGGCCGTCGCACTTGTCAATAGAAGAAAGGCCGTGTTAGCAGCTGGAACCAACAAATACAGTAATGCAAAAAGAGAAATAAATGCAGCTTGAGTAATCAGAACGTTAACTGATACACCCATTTTATTTTTCTTCCAGAAACCAAATTTTGGCGGATACAAACCTCGACGTGCTGATTCTGTGATGGTTTTTGATGGACCAGTCGCCCAAGCTGAAAGCTGAAAGATGACACCAATAAACACCATAATGCCAAAAATATTTGTCAAAATACTTGGTAAACCAAGAATTTTTACACACTCTCCAAATCCTTGTGCAATGTTATTCAGTTGAACATTACCAGTGATAACATTCGCCAAAAGCAAACCATTTACTACATTAAATAGAGCCATAAAAAGTAACGCAATAAAAGTACCTTTTAGATAAGTTTTTACTGGGTTTTTCAATCGAGTCATATACACAGATGCCATTTCAATTCCAGTAAAAATAAACATAATAGGAATTAAATTTGGCAAGGTTGAATATGTCTGGGAATTTGGAAATAATAGCATCGGACTAAAGTGACCTAGTTGACCAGTATGTTGAATACCAACCTTAAATAAAGCACCAACACCTAGGATAAACATTGCCACAACTGGAATATATAGTCCAAGCCACATTCCAATTCTTCCACCAATTTTAGCCATATCAAATCTAAGATTCAAAAGGGTAACAATCCAATAAATTACTAAAATACTCGATAATGTAAATATATTATTTGATGCTAATCCGGGTACACCTATCGAAACAGCAAACATCGGACCTAAAACAGATCCAACCATAACCATGCCGGGGAACATTTGCACCCACAATAACCATGAAGTAACAAATCCCCATTTTTTTCCCAATGCGCTTGTAACCCACAATTCAGGGCCGCCATCTTCGGGAAACATACCAGCATATTCTCCAGAAATGAAAGTTAGTGGTAGAGCATACAAAACAATGGCGATACCCATATAAATAAACATGGTCCACCCAGCTGCAGCAACATTGGTAATATTACGAATACTTGCCACAAGAGCGCAAGTCATCCCGATAAATGTGCCAAGTTGTATCTGGCTTAATTTATTTGAAGCATTCATGTGAAATCCACCTCTTAATATCTAGTAATATCTATCCATATCAACATTAATTGAAAATTTTACATAATTTCTTTGAAATCTCATCTTTATTTTTTTTGAAAAATTCTTCAGAGGTTTCCTTCGTATTCATATATGGTGTCAATACTGCCGTACAAAGCACTGTCACTTTTCCTACAGTATTCCATTCATCCTCTGAAAAGGAAAATCACTCCTCCTATAATTCCATGGTGTGTTCTTATTCACTCTGTAAATATCATAATGTTACCTTTGAAAATAATTTGTAAGAGTTTTTAAAGTGTTAATTCACCTGCCTTATTAATTGAAAATGCTTAGATAGTATATATAAATGCATGGATTAGTACAAAATATTAAACTTGGTTTTGTATTCCAAACAGATTACCAATATATTCTATCACTATCTTTAATCAGTATAAAATATTAAACCTAGTTTTGTATTTCAAACTAATCACAATCAAATACTATCACAAATTCAATACAAAACAAGATTGGTTTATTAAATAAATATGATTGTTAACAAAGTAGTAAAAAAAATGTAATTAAATGTTCATGAGTTTTATAATTGTGAACATTCGAGGGAATCAGTAAATTTATGAAGCTTTCTCTTTTCTCGTCGAATCGTTAGAAAACATACAATTATAAGATTTTGAAACAGTATAAAGAGGAATTCATTCCTTTGTTTTTTCGGTCTAGCATTTCACTTTAATTTGCCAAACCAACTAGCAGAATAAGAATGTTAAGACTCAAATTGTAATTATGTTAATGTTTTAATTAGTGAAAGAATTACCATGTTATATTTCCCTGGATTTTTATATATCAATAAAAAACATGTTACGAAACTTTCGTAATCCATACCCTATAGCCATTTCATTCAATTTTTGCTCATAATTAGAGCACCTGTTATGCCTTGACAGAAGTCCCTTTTGTTGTTTATTGGAATTACGTATGTAGATACTAACTGAATTAAAACAATTCCCTTGGATTCCGTAAGATATAGGGAAATATTGTTAAAAATACGAGGAGGCTTTTTGAATAGAAACAGGAACAGATCGTGTTAAACGTGGAATGGCAGAAATGCAAAAAGGCGGCGTTATTATGGACGTTGTCAATGCGGAGCAAGCTAAAATTGCAGAGGAAGCCGGGGCTGTGGCTGTTATGGCATTAGAGCGCGTTCCATCTGATATCCGTGCTAATGTCCATCACACCAATATGCGATGTATCATAGCTGGCAAGTCTTTTTGCCAATAAATTATTAATTTCAAACTTTAACATTTACTTTTTTTTCATAATTGCTATACATTAACCATGTAACAACCGAGAAAATAATGGGTCCAGCCATACTCCAAATGGTTGTTTGCATATCCCCTTCTAGAGCTGGCTGTATGACCTAAAGAAATTTGCAAGCCCCACTGTCAGAACAACAATCCATTTCCCAAAAATTTGCGCTCAATTGCGTTTTATATACGATAAATAGCTTTTTTATTTCCGCTTTTTCTTAAAATACGGGAATGCAAGTGTGATAAATACATACGGTATTATCCATCGAAACAAGTATGTTAAAGAATGCGGCCATTGTAGCTCGAATCTACAGAATGCGTTGGGATATTGAGGTCTTATTTAAGACAACCAAATCTTTATTGCGTCTACAAAAGGAATTCCAAGGTATGTCATATAACTTTTTTAATAGCAATACAACCATTGTGTTTTCTAGATACTTTTTTCTGTCATGGCGAACCGCTGCAACACAGATCAACGCACCTATTGGAAATTTGCTCGAATGGTTATAGCTATTTAACTTGTTTCCTTAAAAATATCAGGATATCTTAAACGTATATACTAGGTGACTATTTTATAGTACTAACATCTTATACAATAATTACAAACTTCCGGTTTACTATCATTTGTGGTACGGTTCACCGTGTTAGAACAAAGTGAGGTTTTTTATGACAAATTCCCCCATATGGCTACCTCGAATAATTCTTTAACTATATTTTCTTTACTTAACTCCTTTACTAAAATAAGCTAAACTTAGTTTAAAAAATAGAATAAAGGGGATCTATTATGAAAAAAGCTGTCCACGTCGTTGGTGCTATTATCGAAAATAAAAAATATGAAATCTTTTGTGCGTTAAGAAGCCCAGAAATGTCCTTGGCAAATTATTGGGAATTCCCAGGTGGTAAAATAGAAGATGGAGAAACACCTGAACAAGCGTTAGAACGTGAAATTCAAGAGGAATTTTCCTGCTCGATTAAAGTAGGTTCAAAAGTAGAAGATACAGTGTATGAATATGAAAACGTAATTGTACGACTTGAAACCTTCAAAGCAGAACTAATAAATGGACAACCTAAAGCATTAGAACATGCTGCTACGAAATGGGTTACACGGGACGAAATTACAAAACTGAATTTCGCCCCTGCAGATATCCCTGCGGTGAAGAAGATTGCGAAGGAAGAAATATGAGAATTCGAAGGAAATGATGTGAATTAAAATGGAGCAGCAGCAACTTATTCGAAAAATCGAAAACTCCCTATACAAAGGATTTATCGATCAAAACAAACCAGTCTCTACTCAATTTAAACCCAAACTTTTAACAAACAAACATCATGAAACTGTCCTATCTACATTACTTCAAGAATTAAAAACATGTAAAACATTTATCTTTTCTGTCGCCTTTATTACTGAAGGTGGTTTAGCAACCTTAAAAACAATGCTTTACGACCTAAATCAAAAAGGGATAAATGGGCGCATTTTAACTTCAACATTTCTAAATTTTAATCAGCCGAAAATGTTTAAAGAGCTTCTAAAACTTGATAATGTTGAAGTCCGCGTAACTAGTGAAAAGGGGTTTCATTCAAAAGGATATATTTTTGAACATCAAGACTTCTACTCATTGATTGTCGGAAGCTCTAATTTAACAGACAGTGCATTAAAAGCAAACTATGAATGGAATGTATTTTTAACTTCATTAGAAAATGGAGAAATTATTAACCATTTTAAAAATCAATTTGAAGATGCTTGGGATGAAGCAATTCCTTTAAAGGAAGAATGGATTGCTAATTACAAACAACTTTTTGATCTACAACCTTTTGTTAAGAATACTTCTTCGAATGCGCTTGAAATAAATGCTGAATATTTAACAAATGCTCTTGCTGATAGCTTAGCAATTCAACCAAATAAAATGCAGAAGACTGCGCTCGAACAATTGAAGGCACTTCGTGCAACAGGCGCTAAAAAAGGATTAATTATCTCTGCAACAGGTACAGGTAAAACGTATTTATCTGCTTTTGATGTTCGAAACTTTGCTCCTGGCAAAATGCTATTTATTGTTCACCGTGAACAAATCTTAAAGAAAGCGATGCAAGATTATCGAAGAATTCTCGGTGGGCATGAAGATGATTTCGGCATTCTTTCCGGTACCTCAAAAGATATTCATGCTAAATACTTATTTGCAACGATCCAAACAATTTCAAGAGATGGCTACCTTCAGCAATTTGCGAAGGATCAGTTTGATTATGTGTTGATAGATGAAGTACATAAAGCAGGTGCTGAAACTTATTTGAAAATTATTAATTACTTTAATCCGCAGTTTTTACTTGGTATGACCGCAACACCTGAACGAACTGACAGATTCAACATTTATGAGTTGTTTGATTACAATATCGCGTATGAAATCCGCCTACAAGCAGCCCTTGAAGAAGAAATGCTCTGCCCATTCCATTATTTTGGTGTTTTAGACTATGAAAAAGATGGAGAAACCATTGATGATGCAACAGAACTTCGGAAATTAGTATCCTCTGAACGTGTAAAACACATTATTGAGAAGATTAATTACTATGGATATTCAGGTGATTGTTGTCGGGGATTAATGTTTTGTAGTTCAAAGGAGGAAGTTCATGAACTTTCAACTGCTTTAAACCATAAAGGTTTAAAAACGATTGGATTAACTGGTGACAACTCACAAGAAGAACGCGAAGAAGCAATTCGCAAATTGTATAATGGAGAACTCGAATACATTTTAACGGTTGATATTTTTAACGAAGGAATTGATATTCCATTCTTAAATCAAATCGTAATGCTCCGCCAAACCCAATCGAGCATTATCTTTATACAACAGCTTGGTCGCGGTCTGCGTAAACACGATTCTAAAGAATATGTGGCAATTATTGATTTTATCGGAAACTATAAAAATAACTATCTAATTCCAATTGCCCTTTCTGGTGACCAAACCATGAACAAAGATAACGTCCGCCGAAAAACTGTAAATACAGACTATATACAAGGCGTGTCCACGATAAACTTTGAGGAAATTGCCAAAAAGAAGATTTTTGATGCTATTAACAATACTAATTTATCGACATTAAAAACATTACGGGATGCTTATTCAGAAATGAAAAATCGTTTAGGTCGAATTCCTACCCTCTTTGACTTTATTGAGCAAAACTCAATCGACCCTGAAGTAATCGTAGGTTATTCAGATACATACTATAATTTTAAATTGAAAATGAAAGAGTCAATTACTTCTCTCACTGAATATGAACAATCTGTTTTAGAAATGTTTTCAAAAGAGTTTTTGAGTGGAAAGCGCATACACGAAATTCTTTTAATTGAAACGCTACTTACCTATGAATCAATTTCTAGAAAATCATTCATTCAAAAGTTAAAAGAATTCGGTACCTATGTAGACGATGCAACAATTCAATCCGTTGAAAACATGTTCTCACTAAGATTCCATGTTCAAAATGATGTGAAAAAATATAAATTTAGGCCAATTATCGAAGTCGTTGATGAACACTATCAATTTAATGTGGAAATTCAAGAGAGTTTGAGAGATTCAAATTTTAAAAGTTATATTGAGGATATTGTAAAATGCGCTTATTTAAAAAATGAAAAATATGATAAAACAAAAGCATTGACGTTATTTGAGAAATATTCCCGTAGAGATGCTTGTCGATTATTAAACTGGCCGCATGATGATGCATCAACCATTTATGGGTACCGAGCAAAACATAACACTTGTCCAATCTTTGTTACGTACCATAAAAAGGATGAAGTTGAAACAAGTCAAGCTTATGGAGATGAATTTTTATCACCCGAGCTATTCAGATGGTTCACTCGTAATCGTTTAACACTGGGTTCCATTGAAGTAAAGAACATCACATCCTATAAAGAGTCAGGAATGAAAATTCATCTATTTACGAAAAAAGATGACGGCGAGGGCACAGATTTTTATTACCTGGGCCAAGTGGACATTGCCGAAGATAGTATAAGAAATGAAACCATGCCTGATGGAAAAGGAAATCATCTATCAGTCGTTACAATGAATTTAGTACTAGAACAGCCTGTGCAGTATGATATTTATCATTATTTAGTAGAAGAATAATAGTTAAATATAAACTTGAAGGCATAAATTTGTTAATTAATTATAATAATGGAGTGAGCCAATTGCTCACTCCATTATATTTAAACAATTTATATTATCCTGTCTAATAATTTTTATTTGGTAAAACCTAATCCTCATTTACTTATGATACGGTTCACAGTGACGAATCTAAATGAGGTTTTTTCATTTCTCCTAACCATTAAGCCCTTGTTCTTTTAAAATCTGTAACTTAAATACTTTTCAATCGTATTTTTTATCACTCTTGAATTGGTCATGTTCTTAAGTTCAACAGCCAGTTCCTTTAACATCACTTTTTTATCGATTGAAGTTAATTATGCTCTCTCAACTTGTGGGAGTTGTTCAAAAGATTAAGCGAACCTTCAACCACCATTTCGTCGTTATCTAAGATTGTAGTTTTTTTATATTTTCTTAGATTGTCCAGTCTCCACAAAAGGATTAGTAACTTTTTTTATAAAGCAGAAATAGTGTTTTGATTATTCAAGCCACTTTCTATATTCAATGTCTCATCTAACCATTCAAACATTCGTTGATTAAAGTAAACAAGTGCCCCAAATTGACAGTGTTCCTCTGCACCATCTTCAGCAGTAAAACTCAAAAATGTCTTTGGACAGGTTAAAGCATCATAAAGCATCTTTGGCTGTCCGGCAAAAAAGTGATCGGCTTCTGCCTCACAAACTAATGTTGGGCACTTTATCTTATCGGCCACTCCCTCAAGTGTGATGGCATCTGTTTTCTCAATAAGGTCGATAACCGACGAAGCTCCATAGGTAAACATTCCATTTTCAATAGCCCATTGAACACTCGTACTTTGTTTCATTAAAAATTGAACGAACTCCTCCATAAATGCTGGCTTATTAAACTCCTCGTCGCTACCTTGGTAAAACTTCCTCCCCATTTCACGGAATTGATTGGAAAATAATCCATCATTGGCGATACATGCGGCTAAACGGTGTTCAAAGGCAGCAGCACGTGGTGCTAAATATCCACCCAGACTAATTCCTAATAGGGCTATTTTTTTCGTATCAACTTCTGACCTTGTTACCAAATAATCGACAACAGGTGTGACAACCTTTTCCCAATCATAACGAAAAGGAATTTTTTGTTCACGTATCACTGATCCTTGCCCTGGTCCTTCAAAGGTTAAACAATTATAGCCTCGTTCAAGGGCCGATACCACCACTTCAAAATATAATTCCTCTCCTGTTGAATCAAATCCACCATGTACTAGTAATGTTGGTCGAACTTTTTGATCTACACTATAAAAATAACCAGGGATAGTGGTATCTTCATAGGGAATTTCTACTTTCTCAACAGAAATATTTAGTAACTTAATGGCTTTGTGAAAGGCATGACGACTTTTCCCCCATGTATCCAATATACGTGGGTCCTGTTGATTTCCATGCAGGAAAAATTCCGCTGTCCGGTAGTAGTTAGAGGCACGCAAATAATTTTCCTTTGCATTCACTAATTTTCCACGCTCCAAACTTTCTTCACCATATGCAAAAACACGTTCAGCTGTTTTATACCATTCTGTATACCAACTTTCCATATCCCCTTCTCTAATCCGATACGCTGTGGCAAGACATTCACCGATATCAGCTCCACCGAATGGAGCGTAACTTAACGTTCTTAACAGTTCAAAAGAAAAAGTGTCATCATTGAAAATTAATTTCATCAATAATCTCTCCTTTATGATTCTATAGGTTAATTTTAACACATGTAAAAAGTATCATAATTAGGATTTATATGTCAATAAAAACATATGTTACTATTAACCTATGTTAAATACTTGAATATCCATTTTAAACAAGATATAGTATATAGGTCGTAAATTATTAATGAATAGGTGATATTTTTATGAGCTCTATACAAAAAGCAATGCTTACCTTACTGGCACGTGAGCCATTAACTGGATACGATATAAAACAACAAATGAATTCGAGAATGGGAGCATTTTGGAAAGCAAATAATAATCAAGTTTATCCTGAGTTATCGAAAATGGAGGAAGAGGGTTTGATACGTCTTAAAGAGGTAGAACACGACTCTTATCGTCCACCTCGGAAGGTATACGAAATCACTCAGGTTGGAAAAGAGTCATTGATTGAATGGACAATTGAGCCTGTAGAATTAGCTACCATCAAGGATGAGTTTCTTGTTAAGGCTTATAACACATGGTTAGTCGACCCAGAAAAGATGCTGATTCGAATCGAAGAGGCAAGGAATCTGCATATTAAAAAATTATCCATCTATTTAGACAAAATGGAGGAACTTAAAGATATGCTTGATCCTAACTTGAAATTTGATCCAATTTCTTCAAGTATGGACGTAGTGGAGCATGGAATTCTTTATGAACGTATGTATATAGAATGGTGTGACAAGGTAATAAAGAAACTACAAAAATCAAAATGAGACTTATTAAAAAAACTGCATGTTATGTTGGTAAAGTTGTCGCCTCCAATATACCTTGCAGTTTTTTTGTTAAAATTTTCAAGAAACAGATTGACAAACCGACGGTCGGTTTGTATGATTGGGATATAAATACAGGAAAGTAAGGAGAGATAAAATTGACCCTATCCTCTAAAAGAAAGGTCATTCAATCCCTAATCGTCAGTATCTTAATAAACGGAGTCGTACCTGTTGTCGTCTATAATTTACTCCTAGACTATTTCACAAGTTTTGTTTCATTGCTCTTTGCAACGCTAGTCCCACTGCTGGATAATCTATATCATATTGTGAAATATAGAAAGTTTGATGCTTTTGGACTGTTTATGCTTACGGGCTTCATTCTTAGTCTATTGGCGTTTTTATTAGGCGGCAGCGAGAAATTGATTTTAATGAGAGAGTCGTTAGTCACGGGAATATTAGGCCTTATCTTTATTGGTTCCCTCTTCTATTCCAAACCGCTCATTTATCATTTTGCGATTAGATTCAGTTCTAATGATGAGTCAGATCAGAAAAGCAAGTTTGCGAATAACTGGGAGTTCTCCTATTTTCGCTTCGTCATCCGCTTAATGACAGCTGTGTGGGGAATTGCCCTATTAGCGGAGGCAGTCATTAAAACGATACTTGTGTATGAACTCTCGATTTCTGCTTTCTTAGCAGTTTCACAAATTATTTTCTACAGTGTGCTCGGGGTCACAATTTTATGGACGGTCATCTATCGCAGATACGCAAAAACCCGCCTAGATTTATTAATAAATGAAAAATGATACATCAAGTAATTTAATAAGGAAGGTACAAAAAATGTCTAATCCAACTTCTCATGAAAATCTAAGCTTTCAGAATATCTTAATAACAACAGAGGAACTTATTCTGGAAAAAGGCTGCAGGAATACGACACTCAAAGACATTATTGAAAGAACAGGTCTTTCCAAAGGGGCTATTTATCATTATGTTGCTAGCAAAGATGAATTGTATGGACTTATTTTAAAAACCAAAATAGAACAAATGAATGAAAAATTTAATCAGTTAATTACTCAATCTATGGAAACTGCCCCAGATGCGGGACGGTTTGGCATGGCCACTCAATATTTCCATTCCCGACAGAATTCAAATGATGTAGGGAATCTAATATTCGTATACCTGTTAAGCCAGGATGATGAAAAAGTGAAAAGCATTTTAAAAAGTGTTTACCAATATAGTAAGGCAACAGGTGTTCAATGGATTGAGTTGGGGCAACAAAATGGTGTGATCCCCCCAAATATCGATGCAGAGAAAATGGCCACCTTATTTATGACTTTTTCCTATGGCCTTAGGGTAACGCAAATCCTTTCCTCCTCTGAAGATGAACAAGTAGCAACAAGTGATATTTTTAAATTACTTATCAGAACACTTTCATAGATTATTCGATTAAAAAATAAAGTATGTTGGGCAAAATCCGAATAAGGATTCTCCCGTTTCTTAAACAAACCGACTGTCGGTTTATTTTATAGAGCAAGAGGTGATGATCATGGAATTCGTAGCAATTCGATTACAAGAATTACCCGAAGTGAATCAATTGTATACTGAAGTCACTTCTGATTTAAGAAGAAAGGGTATAGATCAATGGGATCGTTTCTACCCCAACAGTTTTGTTATGAAAAAGGACTTAAAAAACGGAACTTTTTTTGGAATAAAAATGGAAAATCACCTGATTGGTGCCATTGTTCTCGATACGAACGAAAGCAAACAGTATTTGAAACTTCAATGGGAAGATTATACAGGCAGGCCATTAATTATTCATCGATTAGCTGTCCATCCTTGCCACCAAGGTAAAGGAATAGGAAAAAGGCTGCTAAACTTTGCTGAAGAATATGCTTTGGAAAAAGGCCATACCAGTATTCGATTGGATGTGTATTCCCAAAACCGTTCGGCTATTGGGATGTATGAAAAAGCTGGTTATCAAAAAAGAGGGTCTATCAGATTTCCATTAAGAAAAGTGCCTTACCTATGTTTCGAAAAGATCATAAGAATATAGATTATTAGGAGGAATATGCTGGTGAAAAAAAGCAAAATAGTAAATCCTGCTGTAATTGGACTTTATGTTACAGTTCTACTATTCAGCGCTTATATATTCGTGATGTTTTTTGTAATTGGGACCGAAAACGCACCGATGGTGAAAGGAAAAATGGAGGGCGAAAACTTTAATTTGCCTATTTGGGAAGCTTTTTTCTATCCTCATATTATCCTTGGTACAATCGCACTGGCAATTGGTCCGTTCCAATTGACTAAAATGAGCCGTAAAAACCCAAAGCTACATCGGAATTTAGGAAAAATTTATGGGTTTACCATTTTTATTAATGTATTGCTGGTACCCTACATTTCTCTTTTTTCTACAGGCGGCAGGCCAACTATGATTGCCTTCCTCGTATTGAATGCCTTTTGGCTTGTGACAACAGCTATGGGAGTCCTTCGGGGATTCCAGAATAGAATACCCTCACATAAAACTTGGATTTTACGTAGTTATGCCATCACATGGGTTTTTGTTACCTTTAGAATTGCTGTTATTCCATTCTCTGCTTTTTTGGATGCATCCAACAGTTTTCCGATAGCCGTTTACCTTTCAATTGCTTTAAATCTCCTTTTTGTTGAATGGAAAAGGAAAAAGAAGGCTTTGTTTCATAACTCAATTGTACAATAAAAAATCAGGTGAGAAATTCGCCTGATTTTTTCAACTTATAATTTTCCAACCCTTCTAATAGAAAACTTCATTTACTTATGATACGGTTCATTCTTATTAATCCGAAAAGCCCGATAAACCTGCTCCACCAAAATCAATCTCATCAGCTGATGAGGAAAGGTCATTCGCGAAAAAGAAAGCTGTTCATTTGACCGCTTCAGTACTTCCTCACTCAGCCCCAAAGATCCGCCGATCACAAAGGCTACTTTACTTTTTCCATATGTAGCAAGTTTATCTAGGGTATCGGCCAATTCCTCGGAGGATTGCATTTTTCCTTGGATCGCTAGTGCAATGACATGAGCATCCGAACTAATCTTAGATAGAATCCGTTCACCCTCTTTTTGCTTTACCTGCAGCATTTCCGCTTCACTAAGTTCTTCCGGTGCCTTCTCATCCGCGACCTCAATCATCTCCACCTTTGCATATGCAGTTAATCTTTTTAAATACTCATCAATGCCTTGCTTTAAATACTTTTCTTTTAATTTACCAACCGTAATTATTGAGATATTCACAATCCACAGCCCTTTAAAATTTGATTACAAACAGCTTACGAACAAGATATCCACAGAAGTTATCCACATATTCACATTTTTTGTCCACATTTTGTATGGAATCATTTGTTCGCCACAACATATACTGCGTTATTTCGACAATATTCACAGCTTGTTGATAAGTTATCCACATCTACTTTTTCCAATACGGGAAATGTTTCATGTTCATGTACAATGACATCTAAAGCAAGTTCCACGTGTTCTTCACAGCAATAAATCAAGTTTCTTCACCTTCTACTATCATTTTTATACTAGTTTTGACTATTATTTTACCAGTCATTCTTCGCAAACTCTATCCATCATACCATTAAAAAAACAGGAAAGTAACTGGATACCTTCCTGTTTTGCCTTTTACTATTGAACTTTATCCCCAGTAAGAGTCAAACTGGTCTCTTTCAGCTTGCCATCTCGATAAAATTTAATCTTCATTTTATCCCCAATTTTCTTTTCTTGGTATAAATGCTTTCTTAGATCTATTACATCATTGATTTTCTGTCCGTCCATATCCACAATGACATCTAGTTCCTTTAATCCTGCCAAGGCAGCAGGTGAACCTGTTACTACTTGGCGAATGGCTACGCCTTTTGTAACATTACTAGGGAGCTTTAATGCTTCCTGCTGATAATATTGCGGAATTTCTTCAACTGATTTTAAATCTACTCCCATATACGGACGCTTAACCGTACCGTACTTCTCAAGGTCATTAATAATAGGTTTCGCGGAATTAATCGGAATCGAGAGACCAATTCCCTCAACTGCCTCTTGAGCAATTTTCATGGAATTAATGCCGATTACTTGTCCAGCCAAATTGATTAAGGCTCCGCCGCTATTGCCAGGATTAATGGCTGCATCCGTTTGCAGCACTTCTGATTGCCAATCAACCACTCCATCTTGGTCAATATCAACAGGAATAGTCCGTTTCAGACCGGAGATGATTCCTTGGGTAACAGAACCGGAGAAAGTAGGTCCAAGCGGGTTGCCAATTGCAATAACGGGTTCACCCGTTTTTAAGCTGTCAGAATCACCAAATTCCGCTACTTTTTTAATCTTGCTGGCATCCACCTCAAGAACGGCTAAATCTGTCCAGACATCACTGCCAAGAAGGGTCGCCGGGATCTTTGTTCCATCTGAAAGACTGACCTCTAGTCTAGTAGCTCCTTCTACGACGTGGTGATTGGTTACAACGAAAGCATGATTGCCTGAAGTTTTATAAATAACACCTGATCCTGTTCCTGCTTCTTCTTCTCCAGAACCCTGGTTGTTATCGGACCAAAAGCTGGAACGTGCAGCTTGAATGTTCGTAATGCCGACAACCGCATCTGCCACATTATTGATGGCTGAAGTTGTATCGGTTTTTACGTTATACGAAACTTGTTTTTGAACAACATTTTGTTTAGTAGTATCTGTATTGTTATTTACCTCTGGTGCAGCACTTTGATTAGGTTCTGTTTTATAGGGAAGTACACCGCTGTTGGATAAGGACGGGATCGCAATGACCATAAGGATAGCTCCAATAATGCCCCCAACTAAGCCACCCATTAAGACTCCGCCTCTATTGCCCTTTTGATCTCGATAGCGATTCGGTGAATGATCGTCATAGTAACCCAATTTACACCAATCCTCTCTTTTAAAACCATTGCTACGTTTTATTTTGGCTTATATTTTCAATTATACTCTATTTACAAATAATTAAAAAAATAAGTGAGACTATTCTATAAATGTTCCAACTTTATTCATATTTTTTTCATAAAAAAGTGAGGCACTCTAGTAAAAGAGCGCCTCACTTACATATTTATACGGCTGTTAGGATCGTTGGTATTTTAGGATCTGTATCACAGAGATCAAATTGCTCTCCAACCATTATCCCTCGGCTTTGAAGGGTTTGTGATACGGCCATGCGCGCCAAGTCTTTCATATTATTATCAAGACTCAAGTGCGCAAGATAGATTCGTTTCGTATTGTCTCCAACGACATCACTCATGGCTAATGCCGCATCTTCATTAGAAACATGGCCGACATCGCTTAAAATTCTTCGTTTGATGTTCCAAGGGTATCTTCCCATCCTCAGCATTTGGACATCATGATTGGATTCAAACACGTATACATCCGCGTTTGAAATAATTCCTTTCATTCGATCGCTCACATAACCTGTATCTGTAATCAAGACCAGCTTTTTTCCCGCATGATGGAAGACATAAAACATTGGCTCAGCTGCGTCATGAGAAACGCCAAAGGATTCAATCTCCACCGATCCGAAGCTCTTCACCGTTTCCGTATTAAAAACGAATTTTTGCTCAGTGGGAACGGCACCCACTAAGTTTTCCATCGCATGCCATGTTTTTTCATTTGCAAACACGGGCAATTTGTATTTACGGGCAAGAATTCCTACCCCTTTAATATGATCGCTGTGCTCGTGGGTGACAAAAATGCCTGACAGCTTACTGATATCACGGTCAATTTGTTGAAAAAGCAGTTCCATTTGCTTTCCGCTAAACCCGGCATCGACTAAAAAGGAGTGTTCGTCTGATTCTACATAAAGAGCATTCCCTGTACTCCCACTTGCCAGGATACTATATCGTAATGACATTCTATTCACTCCACACTTATTTTTTCATCACTGTTAAATTGGATAATTTGGCCCTCAAAGGCGTTAACAAAAAGGTCATCCTTATCGTTCACCACAAAGTGCCAGGTTGGTGCCAGCACTTTAGATGCTGATAACTTAATCAAGGTCGAATAGCCAAGCTCCACCTTGGTTATTTTGCTTTTTGGTTTAAGTTCACCCTTTTGGTACAAGGTTTCAATAGCCTTCAATGGAGGAAGGATTTCTTCTTTGGATGCCAATTTTTGAACTTCATCTAAATAGGTTTGTTGATAGGAAACGATTTGATGATCAGCATTTAATGTAAAAGTAATCATCCCGCTAATATTTTTAAATAAAGGGAAATTTTCATAATGCTGATAATACGTGATCGTGTTCTTTTTATCACTTTTCTCCCAATACTGATAATGATCGCCATAAGGCACATTGCCCTTTAGAAAATTAGTCAGCTCCGCCGGCTCAAATTTTTCACTAATCTGATAGGGCTTTTCTAACGTAACGAGCAGGGTTGTCCCATCATCCTTAGTAATGACTTCTCCCTTTACCTTGGCTAAGTCTGACTTAGAAAAGACCTTTGCTTTTGCACTTAAGTATTGTGCTTTAATCTGTGTTTTAGGTAGGTCTATATATTGAATTTCATCATTTTTCAATTTTTCCTCTAAGGAGGTTTCTGTTATCACTTCATACTTATTGGCATCACGGATTTTCATGAATTGAAACAGCAAATACACATCTAAAATTAAAAACGTAAGGATAAAAATGGTTTTTATCTTACTCCAATCCATGCTTTAATCCCCCCAGATCTTCCATCGTAATCTGTCCCCATGTTTTATCATAGCGATAGAACCAGGCCGGTTCTAAGAGGATTACTTTGCTTTCTTGCGAATCCACTCCCATTCGATAACCTAACACTAAATCTTCCAGCAACTCAGGCTTAAAGTTCTTCTTATTTTGCAAGAATTTCAAGGCATCATGGCCAGAGGGGCGTGACACTTTTTGCATTTCAGCGGTAAGTCGTAGCTCTAGCTCTATGTTGGGACGGACGTAACTGCTAATTTCATTCCTTCCCCAAACCTCTGCTATTTCAGAAAGACCGTTAGGATTAAAGACCGGATAGCCGTCATTGGTATATAGACGGAATATCACGTTACTATGGTAATCGTTCTTAGACACATAACGAAATGGATCCGTCCAACCTCCGTGCTCATTGACAAAATCAATACTCCTTTTTACAAGGCCATAGGAACTGTCTATATAATCATCATCTGCCGTCGGGTTGACATAAGAGAGCATATTCGTATTGTAGTTAATCGTCATTTTACTAGAGTCGTTATTATATTCTTCACCTTGAGGCAGAAGACTTTTTTGAACAAAGCTTGGGTCACTGAAAAGAGCCTCTTTAAATTCCTCAGAATTAAGAGTTTTTGGCAAATACTTATAGGTCATCATTTCTGTTTCTTCCTCAGGCAGGAAAATCGTTCGATTACTGGATGCATTATAAGCAAAATACTTCGGAAGCCGAGTTGCATTTTTGAAAAAATCACGATTTAAAGCACTAATATTTGCTGCCGATATATGACTCATATACACCTGCTGATTTTCTGTGGAAATAAAATAAACAATTCCATTTTCATTTCCGGAAAGGGCAACATTAATAATAATCCGATTAAAGTTAAAGGCAGGTATCTTCTTTTGTTCAATCTTTAAGACACTCCGATATAATTCAATGGGAACCTCTCCGGGAAACATAATCTCAACATTTCCTGCTTCATGTGAAATATCATTCAGCTTACCTACTTTATCAGTATAATTTTTCACATCCATAAAGGACCACTTGCTCATTTCTCTGACAAGCTTGTCCAGTTCATCGGTATTATTCGTACCATAGTGCTCATCCTTAACATGATAAAGTACACGATCAGGACGGATTATTTTTTGTACTTCCTGCTTTTCACTTAACGTAACTTCAGCCACATTCGGGCTGCTATCCAGTTCTTCATAATTAGGCTGATAGGTCCAAAGGTTCCATGTCAAAAAGATGCTGATGAGCACCAAAATGGTTAAAATAATCGATTTGCTATTTTCATATTTCATGACCATTCATCCTCTTCAGTAGGCTCATATGGCAAAGCAAAAGAAATGGTCGTGCCTTTTCCCTCTTCGCTAGTTGCCCAAATGTTCCCTCCATGGGCATGAATAATTTCCTTGGCAATTGCCAGACCTAAACCTGTTCCACCCATTTTTCTCGCCCGTGCTTTATCAACTCGATAAAAACGGTCAAATATTTTTCCCACGCTCTCTTTTGGAATTCCCACTCCTTGGTCCGAAACACTGACAAATATAACTCTTTCTTTTATTTCAATTGAAAATGTAACAGTTCCGCCCTCAGGTGAATATTTCAAGGCATTAGAAATAATATTGTAGAGAACTTGAGTCATTTTATCCTCATCGATTTCAACAAAAATCACATCATCCGGTAACACCCGTTTAAACGTTACATTTTGTTCTTTTGCGACCTCAAAGCGGTCAATAATTCGATGATAAAAATCAACAAAATTAACCCATTCCACCTTCATTCGATAATCGGTACTATCCATTTTTGAGAGTGTCAATAAGTCGTTAACGAGACGGATCATTCGCTCGGTTTCTGTTCTCGTGACATCTAAAAAGTTCGGAGCGATTTCTTCATCCTTCCAGGCTCCATCGACTAGTGCCTCAAGATAACTGCGCATCGTTGTCAATGGAGTTCGCAATTCATGGGAAACATTTGCGACAAATTCTCTCCGTTCTGCATCCACCTTTTCCTGTTCGGTAATATCATGAAGGACACAAATAAGGCCATTGACAAAGCCAGTTTCTTTTTGGATGACAGAAAAATTAGCGCGAAGAATGTATTTTTCCTTCTTCGTACTATAATCCAAAATTAATGAATCAGACTCTTCCAAAAGGTCTTCAAATGTATTGGTATCATCTAAATCAAGCAGCGAAACAATCGGTTGGGACAGGACTGTTTCACGTGAAACATTCAACATTTCAGCAGCAGGCTCATTGATCAAAATGACTCGGCCTCTTCGGTCCGTTGCAATTACGCCGTCAGTCATATAGGAAAGAACAGAGGAGAGCTTTCTGCGTTCTCCTTCGGTCATTGCTTGAGCTTCCTGCAGCTTTTTCGTTAAATTGTTAAACGCAACAGCAAGCGTTCCGATTTCGTCATTCCCATAGACTTTAACCTTACGCGAGAAGTTTCCCTTTGCCATAGCCATTGCCTGTTTCTTCATGTCGGCAATCGGTCTTGTAATCGTTTGAGCCAGTAAAATTCCCAATAAAGCAGTAATCGAGAGCGCAATAGCCGTCCCCGTTGCAAATATTCGATTGATCGTTTTCATTTGTTCAAAAACACTTTCAACCTTTGCGACAAGATAAATGGCACCAATCACTTTTTTGCCGGACTTTATTGGGGTGGAGAGGACCCAGGTTCGATGACCGGTTTGTGGGTCAATTAGAATCGCACTTTGGTCTTCTTCCAACACCATAGATTGTTTGATTCTCAATTCTGTTGTCCGTTGTCCAACCATTGCCTGATTTCCAGGCAATGAAGTGCCTAAAATTTTAAGGGAACGATTTTCAATCACCCTTACTTCAGAAATATCGCCGGCATCAAAATCTCTAAGGATTTTTTTTATATCCTCCTCAAGTGAAGGGTCCTCGGGTGCTCTTTGCTTCTCCATTTCCTCCCGAACATTGTAAGCTAACAAGTTCACACGTTCTTTTAACGAAGTTTGAAAATTGGTCCTTAACGTTTCTTCCAACTGTCTGACAAAATAAACACCGATAATTTGCATCGCAACAAGAAGAAGCAGGACATATATAATGACAAATTTAACGTGTATGGAGCGAAAGAAACCAACTTTTTTCATTTTAAAAAATTACTCCTGTTCAGGATTTCGCAAATAATATCCTACCCCGCGACGTGTTACAATCCATGCGGGATGGCTTGGACTATCCTCAATTTTCTCTCGAAGCCGTCTGACAGTTACATCCACTGTTCGAACATCTCCGTAATAATCGTAGCCCCACACTGTTTGCAATAAATGTTCTCTGGTCATCACCTGACCGATATGCTTGGCCAAATAATATAACAATTCAAATTCGCGGTGTGTCAACTCAATGGTTTCACCACGCTTGGAAACGATATAAGCATCTGGATGAATAACAAGCGAACCAATTTCAACCTCATTGGTATCATTCTCTTCATCCGGTTGTGTAGTGATTTGCTGGTGGCGGCGCAAATTTGCCTTTACTCTAGCAATTAATTCTCTTGTACTGAATGGCTTCGTTACATAATCATCAGCGCCCAATTCAAGCCCAAGGACCTTATCAATTTCTGAATCCTTTGCCGTCAACATAATAATCGGCATTTCATATTTTTTCCTAACTTCCCGGCACACTTCCATGCCATCTTTTAAAGGAAGCATAATATCTAATAAAATTAAATCAGGCTGAATCTCTTCTACCAAACGCAATGCTTCGTTCCCATCATAGGCACAATAAACATCGTAGCCTTCTTTTTTTAGATTAAACTGTAAGATATCAGCAATTGGCTTTTCATCATCAACTACAAGAATTTTCTTTTCCATACCATTGCTCCTTTTTCAAAAAATTTAATTCAGAAGCCGCTAGAGGTCATACCTATTCTATTTTACTTTACCACTGTTCACGTCGAAATTCACCTATTTCAAGTATTTGTCATCTAGAAAAGGCAAAAAAGCCCCTAGTCGTAAAAACTAGGGACTTTATTTTATCGTAAATAGGAACGTGGGTTTTCCAGGCTACCGTTCTTATACACTTCAAAGTGTAAGTGGACGCCTGTAGCATCCCCGGTTGCTCCCATAATTCCAATCTGTGAACCCTTTGAAACCGTCTGTCCAACGTGGACATTTAAAGAGGACATATGACCATATAAGGTACGAAATCCATTTCCATGATCAATGATCACCTTATTACCATATCCATCACTCGTAAATCCTGCAGAAACAACAACACCGTTATCAGCTGCTAGAATGGCTTTGTTGCTAGGGCGCGCAATATCAATTCCCTTATGCATTTTTCCCCAGCGATAGCCCATTTCACTGGAAACATAACCGCCAACTGTCGGCCAGGCAAAGTTCCCTTCCCCGCGAGACGGTACCTCTTTTGTACCTTTTATAATAATATTATTAACAGGCTGTTTTATGATTTGTTCCGAAGTTTGATCCTTCTTTATGGTCATCCCATTTTGTTCAGAAATTTTGTAAGTTGCCAAACGCTCCCCATTTTGTCCTTCCTGTTGGACTCTTGTTTCACCCTTAGGCATAGATGCATCTTCAACCACTTGTTGGGCGAACGGAAGACCTTCACGTTGGTTAACCTCTTTTTCTACAATCACATCAACATATGGAGTTAGAATGGTAATATTTAATTGTTGGCCAATGTGTAACAGGCTGTCTGCTGTTAAACCAGGATTTAGCGTTAAGATTTTATCTACGGTTAATCCATTTTGAGAAGCAATCGTTTCAAGCACATCGCCTTCCTTAACGGTATATGCCTTTTGTTCAAGTGTCCCTTTTTGTAAATAAGTGACTGCTTCATCAAGTGAAAGAATTTTGTCTGGCGCTACATTATTTTCTTCAATCGAAACCTCTTTAGATAGATGGACATCTAACAAACGAGTTTGATTTTCTTGCAGCGGTGTTAAATCTGCAGCATCATTTGACTTTTTGGCTTCTAACTCATGTAATTGATCTTCCGTAACATATTGTAATTCTAACTTATGAATGACATCATCAGCTGTCTTTTTACTATCCACATATACCACCGGCTTGCCGTCAATAACAATAGCGGCTGCCTCAGCCTTTAACTCAAGTGTATTTTTAAGCGTTTGCAAAGTTTCTTGGTTATTAACAGCAGTTTGGAAAACTCGCTCAGGTACAAATTGTACCTGCGATCCAAAATTGAAATCCAACCCATTTAAGGATTTTTTCATTGAATTTACTTTTTCAGATACAACTTGATTGACTGCTTCTTTATCGGTAACATTTCCTATATATGTACCATTAAGATAAACATGATAGATGGTAGTCGTTTTGGACGAAGTTGCCAAAGCAACCGGTCCATTACTGAACGCAACAACAGATGCAGCTAATACAGTTGCAGCGGTTGTTTTCAGCATTAAAAACTTTTTTGACTTTGAAGCCTTATTTGAAAAAAACATTTATTCCTCCTAAACCACGGTATATCCCTCTTAAACTATTAAAATTACTATATTAGGATTATCCAGAATTTTAGTCCTTTTATAATTTATCATAGTTTTCTTCAAAATAAATACTAGTTGCTGTAATGTAACACAAATGTATAATTGCTGACATTTTCCTACATTCTTGTTACATTTGTTAGTTATAAAATCCTTAAAAAATTCAAAATAAATAGGGTAAAATCCTTATCATATCAAGGTTCACACTAGTACTAGAGTAATAGGAATCAACATTACAAAATAGGACAAGTTTAGCAGTGGTTTGTAAAAAAAAGGAGGTTTTATTACAGCTGCGTTACGGGGCGGATGCAAAAAAGAAGCCTGCATAATTTACGGGCTTCTTTTTTAGATGGCTCAGGACGGAATCGAACCGCCGACACAAGGATTTTCAGTCCTTTGCTCTACCGACTGAGCTACTGAGCCATATCTTTGCTTTTATGTATAGTGGCGGTCTGGACGGGACTCGAACCCGCGACCTCCTGCGTGACAGGCAGGCATTCTAACCAACTGAACTACCAGACCAAATAATTAATGACAGTCAGCAAGGAAGCCGTCCTTGCCGGCTACTTGCCGACCATCAAATGCCGATGACCCCTACGGGATTCGAACCCGTGTTACCGCCGTGAAAGGGCGGTGTCTTAACCGCTTGACCAAGGGGCCATTTTTATGAAAATGGTGAGCCATGAAGGACTCGAACCTTCGACCCTCTGATTAAAAGTCAGATGCTCTACCAACTGAGCTAATGGCTCGTACTATTTTTGCCGCCCTATCGTGGCGACGTTTTTTATAATATCATGGATCCTATGTTTATGGCAATAGTTTTTTAAAAAAATTTAATTTTAGAAGACGTTTAATGTTTTTCAGATGTTATCTTAGGGGGAATTATGGCTCTGCAGTCTTCCTTCTCGCATTACTTTTTTTAAAAGTAATTTAATCTACTATGTTTTTTTTCAACTGCTTTTTCAGGAACGTAGAGACCCTCTATATTCCTCCTTTTCACACTGCGGCTGCTTTTTCGGGAACGTAGAGACCCTCTATATTCCTCTTTTCACACTGCTACTGCTTTCTCAGGAACGTAGAAACCTTCTATATTCCTCTTTTCACACTGCGG
>NZ_JBKFGJ010000008.1:0-3521 GCF_051233465.1 Neobacillus solisequens
TCCTCTTTTCACACTGCTACTGCTTTCTCAGGAACGTAGAAACCTTCTATATTCCTCTTTTCACACTGCGGCTGCTTTTTCGGGAACGTAGAGACCCTCTATATTCCTCTTTTCACACTGCCATCGCTTTTTCAGGAACGTAGTGGCCCTCTATATTCCTCTTTTTCTCCTGTGCCTGCTTTTTCAAGAACGTAGAGCCACTCTATATTCCTCTTTTCACACTCCGACTGCCTTTTCAGGAACGTAGGACGCCTAAAGCTCCTTGTGGCCACACTAATCTAAAAAGCCCCCAAATTAAGGGGGCTCCACAATAGCATTACACCTGTCTCCAAGGATTGCTAACCACGTTCGTTTGATTGCGGTCCGGGCCGACTGAGAACGTCGATAAAGGAATGCCTGTTAGTTGTGATACTCTTTCTAGATAATGGCGTGCATTTTCCGGAAGTTCATCCAAAGACTTGCAGCCAGTAATGTCTTCCTTCCAGCCTGGCAATTCTTCGTAAATCGGCTCACATTGTGATAAGATCTTTAGGTTTGCCGGATACTCTGTGATAACCTCGCCATTATAGCGGTATGCGGTACAAATTTTCAACGTTTCAATTCCAGTCAATACATCGATGGAGTTGAGGGACAAATCAGTCAATCCACTAACGCGGCGAGAGTGACGGACAACCACGCTGTCAAACCAGCCAACACGACGCGGGCGTCCAGTGGTAGTTCCATATTCACGGCCAACTTCACGAATTTGATGGCCAATTTCGTCGTGCAGCTCGGTAGGGAATGGACCATCACCAACACGAGTCGTATAGGCCTTACAAACACCAACGACATGAGTGATTTTGGTTGGACCTACACCTGAACCAATGGTGACTCCTCCGGCCACTGGGTTAGACGATGTAACAAAAGGGTAGGTACCTTGGTCGATATCGAGCATAACACCTTGGGCGCCTTCAAATAGCACTCGACGGCCTTCGTCTAATGCATCATTCAAGACAACGGATGTGTCACAGACATATTGTTTAATTTGTTGGCCATATTCATAGTACTCATCTAGAATGTCTTCTTTTTTAAAGCCTTCTGTTTCATAAATACGCTCAAATAAGCGGTTTTTCTCAGCAAGGTTTCGATCTAGCTTTTCTTCAAAAATTTCACGGTCAAGCAAGTCGGCAATCCGGATGCCTATGCGTGCAGCTTTATCCATATAAGCAGGACCAATTCCTTTTTTCGTTGTCCCAATCTTATTGTCGCCTTTGCTTGCTTCTTCCACTTCGTCTAATTTTAAATGATACGGGAGAATGACATGTGCACGGTTGCTGATGCGCAAATTGTCTGTGCTAACTCCTTTTTCATGTAAATAAGCCAGCTCTTTAATGAGTGCCTTCGGATCCACAACCATCCCATTTCCGATGACGCAAATTTTTTCCTTATAAAAAATTCCAGATGGAATCAAATGAAGTTTGTAGGTTTCTCCGTTGAATTTAATTGTGTGGCCGGCATTATTGCCTCCTTGATAACGAGCGACAACTTCTGCATTTTCTGAAAGGAAATCTGTTATTTTTCCCTTTCCTTCGTCTCCCCATTGTGTACCAACTACAACTACTGATGACATGAAAGGCACCTCCGAAAATTAAACTTAAATTTGCTATCTTAATTATTTCCTCTCATAGTTTACCAAGTTTTTATGGAAAAAGTCAACAAAACACGAACATTTAATATTACTATAGTAAAATATGTTCGTAAAAATAGTTAACTGCTACTCTAGTTTTTTTCAAAAAAAAAGAAGCCAATCCCAATTAGGTTGACTTCTTATGCTCCTGGAGGAGCCATAGAATCCTCAAAGCGTCTCTCTAAATTTACAAATTTATTATATTCCTTTACAAAGGCTAATGAAACAGTACCAGTCGGACCATTACGTTGTTTAGCAATAATGATTTCAATAATGTTTTTGTTCTCTGACTCTTTGTCATAATAGTCATCACGGTAAAGGAAGGCAACGATATCGGCATCTTGCTCGATACTACCTGATTCACGTATATCTGACATCATTGGACGTTTATCTTGACGCTGTTCCACACCACGGGATAGCTGAGAAAGAGCGATGACCGGCACTTGCAGCTCACGAGCCAACTGTTTAAGGGCACGAGAAATTTCCGACACTTCCTGCTGACGGTTTTCTCCAGGGCGGCCGCTACCTAAAATCAACTGCAAATAGTCAATTAAAATCATGCCTAATCCGTGTTCTTGCTTTAAACGACGGCACTTAGCCCGAATATCATTGATCCGCACACCAGGAGTATCATCGATAAAAATTCCGGCACCAGCCAGGCTGCCCATCGCCATCGTTAGCTTACCCCAGTCCTCATCCGTAAGCGAACCTGTACGCAGTCTCTGGGCATCTATATTGCCCTCAGCGCACAGCATACGCATAACCAGCTGCTCCGCGCCCATCTCAAGACTAAAAATGGCAACATTTTCTCCCGCTTTAACTGCTACGTTTTGGGCAATATTTAAAGCAAAGGCAGTTTTACCAACAGAAGGACGGGCGCCGACAATGATTAAATCATTTCGCTGGAACCCTGCGGTCATTGTATCAAGCTCCACAAATCCTGTCGGGATCCCGGTAATATCACCAACGCGGTTATTTATTAGTTCAATATTGTCATAAGTACGAACTAAAACATCTTTAATGTTATGGAAAGCACCGGCATTTTTCCGTTGTGCTACTTCCAGAATGCTTTTTTCTGCTTCACTTAAGACAGTTTCTACTTCATCCTCGCGAGTATAACCGTCAGTAGCGATAGTAGTCGCCGTTCGTATTAATCTTCTAAGCAATGACTTTTCTTCTACAATTCTAGCATAATACTCAATGTTCGCAGCAGTCGGCACAGCTCCAGCTAATTCTGTTAAATAGCTGACACCACCGGTATCCTCAATAAGTTTAGCGGCAGATAGCTCTTCCGTGACGGTCACAAGGTCAACTGCTTTACCTTCGTCATTTAGCTTCAGCATGACATTAAAAATCTTTTGATGGGAAGCACGGTAAAAATCCTCAGGAATTAAAATTTCCGATGCCAAAGTAAGCGAAGATGGTTCTAGAAAGATAGCCCCTAAAACTGCTTGTTCGGCCTCAATATTTTGTGGCGGCATACGATCTGCAAATAAATCACTCATTTTATGGAAAACCTCCTATCGTTTAAGAGGATCAGATTATCAAAAGGAAAGAAAAAAGTGACCAGATTCATCCGATCACATTTTACTATCTACGATTTATATTCTATCACGATTATTTGATATTTGAACTGGCAAATTTTATTTTACTTCCATTACATGGACAGTAAGGGTCGCCGTAACATCATGATGGAGCTTTACAGGAACCTTGGTATGTCCAAGTGTACGAATCGCTTCAATCTCCATTTTGCGCTTATCAATTTTAATTCCATGCTTTTTTTGCAGTTCTTCTGCAATTTGTTTTGTTGTAATCGAGCCGAACAGTCTACCGCCTTCTCCGGCTTTTGCTGTTA
>NZ_JBKFGJ010000009.1:0-279987 GCF_051233465.1 Neobacillus solisequens
TCAAACAATATCCGCACGATCAATACATTATTATCCACGACCTTGAGCTGCAGTACAAAGAAATCCACTTTCAAATTGACAATCTTCTCCTCTCACAAAAATGGATCCTTATGAATGAAGTGAAAAATATCCAAGGCAAATTAACCTTCGATAATACATTTAATCAACTAACCCGTAAAAACGATGATGGAACAGAAGACGTTTTTGAGGATCCCAGGATTCAAGCAAAGTGGCATTATTATTTGTTAGGATGTTGGCTAACCGAAAAACAGCTTAATTTTTTACCTATCGAATACCTTATTTTTTTTAGCAGCATAAAATCAAACTTAAAAACACATTCGGACAATCGCGAAGATTTCAGACACATCTGTAAAGGCAGAGAAATATTTCACAGGATTATAAATATTGAAAAACAGTTAAATAAACCAATTGTAGATAGGGCAACACTTGAGGGAATTGCCAACACCGTGATTAGCTACCATAATCCTAAGCAGTATAATATTTTAGAAGAATATTCACTTCAAGTAAATGATCTTCAAACAGGTGTCAGCTGTCCCACCTGCTCTTATACTCCAATCTGCTACAGAGGGGGAATATGGCATTGCCCGAGTTGCGGTTGCAAATCAAAAGATGCGCATGTCGAAGCCATATATGATTTTTTCTATTTAATAAAACCAGAAATAACAAATTCTGTGTGCCGCGATTTTCTCTACCTTCCATCAAATAATGTTTCACAAAAGAAACTCCAATCACTTAAACTCCCCACCTCTGGAGCAACCAAAAACCGTGTATATTTCCCGAATCAAGAAAGGATGAACAAATGCGATTTTCTATGAAAAACGGAATCTTAAATCCCATTCATTTTTCAGCGGAGGATTCCTTTAAAATTTCCCAGATTCCAACGACCTCTCAACCGCAATTTAATGCCCAATTCCCCTTCAATCAGGACCTACAAAAGCACCTCACCGGAAAACAACTGCTACTGGACGATATCCCCTTTACACTCGAAATCATACAAGCACATTACGAAAATGGCTATCTCATTTACAAAAAAGGCATCGATATTCAAGGGAAGCAGCTCATTTGTCAACGTTGCGGTAATAAAAATCCACAACTATTCTCCACATTCCCATGCTCAAAATGTGGAGAAACCTGTTATTATTGCCGCCACTGTATTATGATGGGCAGAATCAGCGAATGTACTCCGCTTATTAGCTGGTGTGGCCCAGTGCCAGACACCATTCTTCCTACAAAAATAATGGCTTGGCACGGAATGCTTTCCGAAGGACAGCAGGAGGCATCCAACAGAGTGGCTGATGCGATTATGCAAAACAAAGAATGGTTAATATGGGCTGTCTGTGGGGCCGGGAAAACGGAGGTCCTTTTTGCAGGAATAGAAGCAGCGCTCGCCTCGGGCAAAAGAATTTGCATTGCCACACCAAGAACAGATGTGGTTCTGGAACTTGCGCCACGCCTGAAATCGGCCTTTCCGGAGATTCCAATCGCGACCCTTTACGGGGGAAGCGAGGATCGGCATATGTACGCACCATTAACGATTGCCACAACCCATCAATTATTGCGATTTTACCATGCTTTTGATGCTATCATTTTAGATGAAGTCGATGCCTTTCCGTATACAGTAGAAGAATCACTGCAATATGCTGCCATTCAGGCTCGGAAACTGACCTCTGCGATGATTTATTTGACTGCCACTCCCAATGAAAAATGGCAAAGAGAATGCCGATATGGAAGGAGAAGTTTTACCACGATTCCGGCTAGATTTCATCGTTATCCCCTTCCAGTTCCGAGATTTGAGTGGTGTGGGAATTGGAAAAAGCAACTGCAAAAAGGGAAACTTCCGCCAAATGTTATCCACTATATCCAAAAAAGGCTCCAAAGCGGAAAACAGGCATTAGTATTTTTTCCGCATATCGAGTTAATGGAAAAAGCTCTGACCATTTTGCAGCAATTCTCCCCAAAAATTGAAGCTGTCCATGCTGAAGATCCGGAGAGAAAAGAGAAGGTTCAAAGGATGAGGGCGAAGCAAACCCCTTTGTTGTTGACGACGACCATTCTAGAGCGAGGCGTAACGTTTCCGAATATTGATGTAGTAGTGGTTGGGGCGGAGGAGGACATTTTTTCAGAAAGTGCCCTCGTTCAAATTGCCGGAAGAGCAGGGAGGAGCAAGGATTTTCCATACGGTGATGTAACCTTTTTTCATTATGGTAAAACTTCAGAGATGCTAAAGGCCAAGAAACAGATTATGTCCATGAACAGTGAAGGCGTGAAACGAGGTCTTATAGACCTTATAGATAGAAAGGAGAATCAATCATGAATTTTTTTGGACAGGATCAATGCATCATTTGTAATAAAAGGATACAACCGGAAGTAGGCTGGATTGCTCTTTTTTCAAGAGAAAAGGAGTGTTTGCTTTGTCCTAGTTGTGAAGGAAGATTTCAACAAATAACTGGGGAGCAGTGCCGGATATGCAGTAGGCCATTTTTGCAACTAGATGAGAAGTTTCAGCATGGGGACTTGTGCCATGATTGCTTCCGGTGGGAGGAGGATTCCGTTTGGAAAGAGTTGTTGGTAAGAAACATATCCCTATTTTGTTATAATGATTTTTTGAAAGAAGTGATTGCGAAATTTAAATATCGTGGAGATTATGTAATAGCCAAGATTTTTGCCCAATGGCTCAAGGTTGAAATTTCAAATATGGAAGGAGATCTTTATGTTCCGATTCCTCTAAGCGAAGAAAGACAGTACGAGCGGGGCTTCAACCAGGCAGCCGCCCTGTTGAACGAATCCGGACTTCCCCCAACTGAGATCCTCACCAGAACCCACACCGAAAAACAATCCAAAAAATCACGGACCGAACGAATCCATCTTCCCCAAGTATTCCAACTCAAATCCAACACCCAACTAAACGGAAAATCCATCATCCTCATCGACGACATCTATACCACTGGCTCCACCCTAAGGCACGCCGCCAAACTTCTCAAAAGTGCAGGAGCCCAAACTGTTCAATCCTTCACCATAGCAAGATAAAAAGGGATAAAAAGGTGATTTAAAGGTGATAAAAAAAGGTGTTAAAAAAGGTGACAGGCACCGCCCGTGGACAAAATGCAATTTTGTCCGTCTGGGGTGGACAACTGTAATGGAGACACGGTAAAAGGCGGCGATCCACATCGCCGCCGATCTTAGTATTACTGTACCCTCATATTTAGGGCTTTTTGGGCGATTTGGATGTCATGGCCCAGTAGTTGGCCAAGGTCATATGCAGGGTAGTAGCCATGCTTGTGCATGTAGTTGAACACGCGCTCGTGCCCGCGGATAGCACTAACTAATTGGTTGGTGAAGGCTGTTCGTAAAGAAGGTGTGGCGGTTTCGGTGACCGCTCCTGCTAAATTTCGTACCAAGGTTTTGGAAAGGCCTAATAAGTCCGCAGCGAAAAATCCTAAATCTTGACGGACATCTTCTGTATCTCTTGCTTGATATCCTTGGGCGTTTGGATAGAACTTTAGTAATTCCCTCAGGTTGGCCTCAAGATCATGAATGCATGTAAGATATAATTCTTTTAACTCAGAATCAGTCACTTTATTTACTGACATTTTCAATTTCATTAATCCGGTCGATTGGAAAGCAACCATTTCATGTAGTTCCAAAGTCTCGTGCCAGGCTAATAATTTTCTCTCTTCATGGCTCATTTTAGACTCCTCCTCTATTTCACATCGATTTACCATATTCCCAAGGGCTTTTGGTGGAAACTTGTTCCAACTAATATTACAATAAAGGTGAGTAACTAATTATTTTAGTAAAAGTTACCAAATGGGGTCAAATAAGGTTAAAAACATTGTCACTATTTGTCTGATGTTTTTGTCAAAAAATCGACAAAATTTTAATGCTGATTTAGCAGGATTATCATAGGGCAAAATAGAAATGTTAATACATAGCCTTAATAAAAGGAGGAGTCCAAATGAACTATAACGTACGTGGTGAAAACATTGAGGTAACTCCAGCAATCAGAGAGTATGTAGAGAAGAAAATATCTAAATTGGAGCGTTATTTTACCGAAGCACCTAATGCAAAAGTAAATGTGAATCTTAAATTCAATGCAGATAAAACTTCTAAAGTAGAGGTAACCATTCCGCTGCCTCAGCTTGTTCTACGTGCCGAAGAAACAAATAGCGATATGTATGCTGCTATTGATCTTATTACTGATAAGCTGGAACGCCAAATCCGCAAGCATAAAACAAAAGTAAACCGTAAATTCCGTGAAAAAGGGGATGTCTCTTTCCAATTCACGACTATTAATAATACAGAAGTTCATGATGATGAAGATCTTGAATTAGTCCGTACTAAGCGCTTTGACCTAAAGCCAATGGACAGCGAAGAGGCAATCCTGCAAATGAACATGCTAGGTCACAGCTTCTACGTATTTACAAACTCCGACACGAATCGTACCAACGTTGTTTACAAACGTAAAGACGGCCGCTATGGTTTAATTGAAGCTCAATAAATAAGAAATCAAACGCCACTCTGGGTAACTAGAGTGGCGTTTTTTGATGGTCAAAATGAAGAATTCCTCATTTGCGAAATCTCTTGGGGCAACTCAAATTACAACACATCGATTATGTAGGAAATATTTTTATTAAAAAAAGTTTATAAAAACCACCCAAAAATCTAATCCTCCTTCGTATCATCTAGTACATCAACAAGGGAGGAACAATTCCGACATGAAAAACAAAAAACTCGCAAGTTTAGTAACCAGCAGTGTGTTAGCATCAACTTTGATTCTATCTTATGGAGTGGGTCCTGCGTTTGCAGAAGATGAAACAACCGTAAAAACGGAGACTAGTGCCACAACAACGGATTCCGCTGTTAGCACGGACACGAATGCCACTACTGATGAAGCAGCAACGACGGAACCAGAAGGCACTTCAACTGATTCGACTGTTACAGCGGATGACAACGGTACAACTGAACGAGTGGAAACGACTGAAGCAGATACTTCTGATAATACCGCCACAGAAACAGAGGCAACCGAGGAAAACAAAGCGGATGAAACGGAAAATGTATCAGATGAAGCCGAGAAAGCACAGGATGATGAATCAGCGCAAGTGACTGATAATGAAAAGACACCATCATTGGTTCCAGGAGATTTCTTCTATTTTGTAAAATTAATGACGGAAAAGATCCGCCTTGCTTTAACATTTGATGATCATAAAGAAGCACAGCTATTATCACAATTTGCTGCTGAGCGAATTGCCGAGGCAAACGCTTTAATTGCTGATGGAAAATCAGATGACGCCGAGGACGTGCTAAAAGAAGCAATCTCTACTCAAGAGCAAGCTGCTGATAAACTAACAACTGATCAAGGGGCAACAAAAGAGGAATCAGATGAGACGAAAACTGAAACATCAGAAATTAAAGCGAGTTTAGCTCATAACATTGATGCCTTATCTGCCGCATTGACTCATGTAAAGAACCCAACCGCTCAAAAGGCGATTATGAAAAATATTCAAAAGTCATTTGCTAAACTAGATAAGAAACTTGCAAAACTTGAAGAAAAAGATACTAAATTGGCTGAAAAAATGAGCAAAGTAAAAGAACAGGTATCCGATGATACAGAAGGTAAGACTGAAGAGGCTACAGACGAAACCGAAGTAAAGAGTGATGCTACAGACGAAACCAAGAATACTACTGAGGCAGTGGAAGAGCCAGCCAGCCAAACTCAAGGACAAGCCATTACTGATTCAGATGAAAATCAACAGGTTGATGTGAGTAAGACTGAAGTGAAAGGAAAGCCAGTCATTAATAAAGGTCAACAGAAAAAGCAAGAAGTTGCTCAAAAGGTACAAGTGAAGCAACAACAAGCTGCAAATAAAACTCAAGAAAATCAGCAAAAGGCTGCTGAAAAAGCCCCACAAAAGGCTGAAAAGCACGAAGAAGGAAAAAAGGGAAATCATTAAGAAGTGTACAAATGAGGGGGCGCTAGTAATAGGTGCGCCTTCTTTTTTTATACAGGCATACAATATGTCCGTTATTTTTTAGTGAAATAATGCCATTCCAATTAAGGGAGAATGACCAAAAAAATGAAGAAAAAAGTAGGGATTTATTATCCTTTTACAATTTATTAAGGTATTTAGTAATAAAAAGAGCTGGCACACATTCGTACCAGCTCTTTCTTATAATGCTTAACTTATTGCCCCATGACAGTTCTTATATTTCTTGCCGCTTCCGCAAGGGCATGGGTCATTGCGGCCAATGTTTTCTTTGTTTACTTTTGGTTTCTTTTTCACATTTTCGCCGTCTTCTTTTGGATTCACGGCTTGGCCCTTAGCCACTTCCTGGCGTTCCAAGTTATTGCGGATTTCCGCTTTCATGATATAAAGGGCTGTTTCTTCTTCAATCGACTGAATCATCGCCTCAAACATTGCGAAGCCTTCATGCTGGTATTCGCGAAGCGGGTCGGTCTGACCGTAAGCACGAAGGTGAATGCCTTGGCGCAGCTGGTCCATTGCGTCGATATGGTCAATCCAATGTGAGTCAACTGCACGCAGCGTAACGACCTTTTCAAATTCGCGCATTTGCTCTGGATAGAGTAGCTGTTCTTTTTCCTCGTAGCGTTCTCTCACCTTCGCATAGATGGTTTCCACGATGTCATCCGGATCTTTTCCTTTTAAATCGTCTAAGGTAATGTCGCCTTCATGAAGCAAGTTGGCATTGCAATAGTCCACAACCCCTTGAAGGTTCCATTCTTCCTCATCCTCATGACGAGAAGCGTGTGCTGCCACATTGCGCTCGATGGATCGTAAAATCATACTTTGAACAATTTCACGAAGGTTTTCAGATTCCATTACTTCATCACGTTGCTTATAAATGATCTCGCGCTGCTGGCGAAGAACATCGTCATACTGCAGCAATTGTTTACGGGCATCAAAGTTGTTGCCCTCCACGCGTTTTTGCGCGGATTCAACAGCACGTGACACCATTTTGCTCTGAATTGGCTGAGAATCATCCATTCCAAGGCGCTCCATCATAGTTTTCATATTATCAGAACCGAATCGGCGCATTAATTCGTCTTCCATCGATAGATAGAACTGGGTTATACCAGGGTCCCCTTGACGTCCGGAACGTCCGCGGAGCTGGTTATCAATCCGGCGGCTCTCGTGGCGCTCGGTACCAATGACAGCAAGTCCACCGACTTCTTTGACACCTTCGCCGAGCTTAATGTCCGTACCACGACCGGCCATGTTGGTAGCAATCGTAACAGAACCAGTTTGTCCAGCTTCGGCAATAATTTCAGCCTCACGGGCATGGTTTTTCGCATTCAAGACGTTATGGCGAATGCCTCTTTTAATCAGCATCCGAGAAATCAATTCAGAGGTTTCAATCGCTACAGTACCGACAAGGATCGGCTGTCCGTTTTTATGACGCTCTGCAATATCTTCCACAACGGCATTGAACTTGCCTTCCATGGAGGCGTAAATTAAATCAGCACGGTCGTCACGGACTATTGGTCTATTTGTCGGTATGACGATAACATTCATATTATAAATGTTACGGAATTCCTCTTCTTCCGTCTTAGCAGTACCGGTCATCCCGGCCAGTTTTTCATACATACGGAAGTAGTTTTGGAAGGTAATCGTCGCCATCGTCTGGCTTTCGTTCTGAATTTCCACACCTTCTTTGGCTTCAATCGCCTGGTGTAACCCTTCACTGTAGCGGCGGCCCTTCATCAAACGACCGGTAAATTGGTCAACGATCACAATTTCGCCGTCCTGCACTACATAATCAACATCCAAGTGCATGGTCACATTGGCTTTCAAAGCCTGATTAATATGGTGGTTTAAGGTAACATGCGAATAATCGAACAGGTTTTCAATACCGAAAGCCTTTTCTGACTTGCTGATTCCTTCTTCGGTCAGCATAACGGCTTTGGTTTTTTCATCGTACGTATAATCGATATCCTTCGTGAGCGTACGAACAAACGCGTTTGCTTGGATATAAAGAACCGTCGACTTTTGTGCTGAACCGGAAATAATCAATGGTGTCCGGGCTTCATCAATTAGAATGGAGTCAACCTCGTCAATAACCGCATAAAAGAGCGGCCGCTGAACCTTTTGTTCCTTATAAAGCACCATGTTATCGCGCAGATAGTCGAAACCAAATTCGTTGTTCGTACCATAGGTAATATCAGCGGCATATGCAACCTGCTTTTCATCCTTCTCCATGCTGTTTAAGTTTAAGCCAACGGTTAGTCCTAAAAATTCATAAAGCTGTCCCATCTCAGTGGCATCACGGCTGGCTAAGTATTCGTTGACGGTTACAACATGAACGCCTTTGCCGGACAGGGCATTTAGGTAAACCGGCATGGTCGCAGTCAAGGTTTTCCCTTCACCGGTTTTCATTTCGGAAATATTCCCTTCATGAAGGGAAATACCTCCCATTAATTGTACATGGTATGGGTAAAGGCCAAGCACACGGCGAGCGCCCTCGCGCACAACCGCAAAGGCTTCAACAAGGAGGTCATCCAGTGTCTCACCCTGTTGGTAGCGGGCCTTGAATTCAGCCGTTTTTTCACGAAGCTGCTCTTCTGATAATCTTTCTGTTTCTGACGCAAGCGCATCAATTTTTACGGCAAGCTTATCCAATCGCTTTAGCTCACGCTTATTCAAGTCAAATACTTTATCTAAGATCCCCATTAAGTAATGAACGCTCCTTTTTATCGAGACTAAAGAAATCATTTCGTCAAACGTCTTTTTAAAAATAAATAGTCATTTCCATAATCATCTTACCATTTCCAGTATGGAGTGACAACAATAGAGGTCATACAACCTTGTTCGGAACTTTGTCAAATATGACAATAATATGGAAGTTATAGGTAGACCTAACCAGAATAATCCAAAACGAATTATAATGGAATTAGTATTGCATGTAAGCGTTTTAGTTTGTATAAAAATTCTAATGTATTCATGTAAACACTATTTTAATGTTATTAACGAAATCTATGTATATCAAGGATTAAAGGGCTATTTCTAGGTAAAATGTAACAATTCTGTGAATGAGTAAATATTCACAATTTGTACATTGGAATATACCTATTGAAGTCGGATACTACTGTTAGAGAGGTAAAAATGGAAAATAGATAGAGAATCAATAAAATATGGGAAGGGTGAGGAAAGTGGCCATATGGGGGAAGAAGAAAAAGATAGAAACCGATCCCGAATCTAGAGAAGAGAAAAAAAAGGGCCTATTCCGCAGACTTTGGCAAAAAGTCAAAAACATAGATTGGAAGGATCCCGTCACACGTTGGAAAGCGATGTTTGTTTCGTTAATAGCGTTAATTGTAGTGGGAGGCGGAGGTTATGGAGTCATATCCTTTACGAACTCGCCAACATTCTGCTCCAGCTGTCACGAAATGGCACCCGAATATACTACCTATACAGCTAGTGCGCATAACCAAATCTCCTGCGTACAGTGCCACATTAAACCGGGATTTATCAACATGGTAACCCATAAAATGAAATCCATGAAAGAAGTTTATTACCATGTAACCGGTGTTCCTGAACAAATTGTCCAAACAGAAGAAGAAGCGATTTCTAATCAAAACTGTTTACAATGCCACTCCAAAAACCGCCTTGTCACTGCATCAGGTGACTTAAAAGTGAACCACAAAGGACATATTGAACAAGATATCCCTTGTATTACCTGCCACCAAGGTGTGGTGCATGCGAAAATAGCCAGCCGTGGCATTAACGTTGAAGAAGTACGCGGTGAATACACCAAAGAAACTGCAGAAAAGTTAATGGAGAAGAAATACCTGGCTCCAAACATGGGAACCTGTATTGACTGTCACGACAAAGTCAACAACGGAGAAAAACCGTGGAAGGAACTTTCCTACAGCGTTCCGCCAAATCCTGAAGAAGTAGATAAAAAATTAGAAGAAAATAAGAAGAAATCCACAGAAAGCACTACAACTGAAACAACAACAGCGGGCGAAGGTACAGAGGCAACGGTAGCGGAGCATGATCAAAAAACACAAGATATCATTTTGCAAGCCATCGGTAAACAACAAAAAGATGTCAAACTCTCAATGGTATGCGAAACCTGCCATAAGAAAATAAAAGTCCCAGCCAACCACAAAGTGGCTGACTGGAGTCAAGCACACGGCGGCACCGCCATTCAAGAACTCAACAAATGCGTCAACTGCCACCAAGACTCAAAATGGATCAGAGAAATTCCAAAAGAAGACATCATCTCTCTATTGAAAATGAAGCAGCAGGAAACGGAAACATCCAAATATACACCGAACCTTACAGTGGTTAAAGATCAATCACGCGTGAACAAATTCTGTAGTGCTTGTCACGGTAATCGTCCTCCAGGACACGTTCAAAGTGATCAATGGTTAACCGCTCACGCAGCCAAAGCCCAAACACCAGAGCAAAAGGCCGAATGCTACGTCTGCCACGATCGCGAAAAACCGAAAGAAGGTTCAACAGAGGTCAAAGCACCAACCGATGTATATTGCCAATACTGTCATAGAACCGGCTTCAAGACGGATGTGAAGAATTAAACCATCGTAACAGGAGGGACTCATTATGGAAGAGGAGCGTAACGAGCTGCCGGCCCCTCCCAAGACTCGCTATAAATTATTTAAATATGCAACCATGGTGGTGTTGTTTCTAGCCGTTTTCTTTGGTCTCGGATACTTCGGACTGGAAGCAACATCAACATCTGAGTTTTGCTCCTCCTGCCATGAGATGAAGCCGCAATATTATACGTGGAAGGCTTCATCTCACAGCGAGGTTGAATGCGATAGCTGTCATATTCAACCAGGAGTAGAGAATTACGCTAAAGCAAAAGGAGAAGGTATCTTAGAATTATACAAAAATCAAACTGACAATTATTTGGCTCCAATTAAAATGCCAAAACTCATTCCGGATTCAGCTTGTGAAAAGTGTCACAATTTGGCAACCCGTGATGTCACTGCTTCTGGTGATATCATCATTCCTCACATGAAACATAAAAAAGAAAGAATTAAGTGTACGGAGTGCCATAGTGGAGTAGCCCATGGAAAAATCTCGGATCGAAAAGTTACCTACAAGAGCGATTATGGAAAATGGGACGAAAAACTGGGTGTTGCCTTTATGAGTGATAAGAAGTATACAAGTCCGGATATGGATACTTGCATGGAATGCCACAAAGCACGGAAAGTATCAGTTGAATGTAAAACTTGTCACGAAACAACCATGGTTCCGAAAAACCATAAAACAGAAGAATTCAAAGCTGGAAGTCATGGGAAAATTCAATCTTCAGATTTGAAAAAATGCGAACAGTGCCATTCTTATATGTCCAAAGAAAGTTATGACTTATTTAAAGAAGAACCTGTTTACTCTCAATTTTTAGAAAAAGGAAGTACAGATACAAGTGGAACTTCCAATGGTTTAACGGTTACTCAATATGCGAAAACCAACACCTTCTGTAAAGATTGCCATGGAAAAAAACCTGAAAGCCATAAAATTTCATCGTTTATGACAAGGCATGGAACCTTATCAAAGGATACACAAAAGTGTTTCACTTGCCATGATAACCGAATTACAAGTGATTCACCGGTTACGAGGGTGCAATGCGCATCCTGTCATCCAAGTTCACACAAGGATAATTGGAGGAAAGGTCACCCAATTGAAGTACCACAAAATCAGAAGTTTGATAAAACATGCTTAAAATGTCATGTTGAAAAAACATGTACAAAGTGTCACAAAAATAATTAGTTAACAGAATAGATTCCGAGAGGGGATTTAAGTATGGAAGCAGAGAAAGTACCTCAGGAAATGGAAAATAAGACAGCAGAGAAAAAAACAAAAAAGCAGCCAAAAACTTTTAAGAAGAGAACAGCATTCCTTCTGTTATTACTTACATTAGGTATTTCAGTAGGTACTGGTTATGCTCTCGGTCACTTTTATTTTTGGAATGACATTGATATGAAGCGAGTGAACGAACAACTAGATTACTATAAGGAAGCGGTCAGGAAAGATCCTGCCAATCTAGAAGACCGAATTGTGCTGGGATACACCTATTACTTAAAAGGGGATAATGACGAAGCAATCAAACAGTTTGAATATGTATTAGATAAAGATAAGAATTATTATGATGCCCGTTACAATTTAGGGTTGGTTTATATTAAGGAAGAAAGCTATAACGAGGCACTGATTGAATTTGAGAAGGCTGTAAAAATTGCTCCTAAGGACTATAAGGGCTATGTACAAATGGGGATTGCCTATCGGGGATTAAAAGAGTACGACAAGGCCACAAATTCGCTTGAAGAGGCAAATAAGCTGGCTCCAACGAATTCCGATATTATTTATCAAATCGGCATGGTCGCTGAAGCGCAAGGGAAATATAAAGATGCAATTGCAATCTATAAGGATGCCCTTCAATATGATCCATTATATAAGGATGCCCTTGATGGGCTTGAAAGATTAAAAGATAAAGACACAAAGGCTAAGGGTGAATAACAATGAAAAGACGTAATGTATATATCGGAATGGCCCTTATTGCTATTACCACTGCAGCAGTATTTACCTTTTTATTTATGAATCAAACAAAAGCCATTGATACGGGATTAATCGATGCCCTAAATCCAAAGGGCGCTCCCAAATACAGTCGGCAGCTTACCGGAGATTTTGATAAACCAATGGCTAAACCGATGGATATAGCTGCTAACAGCTCTTTCACTTATGTATCTGATACAAATAATAAACGTGTGCTTGCATATGATGCCACCGGGAACCTATTATTTTCTTTCGGGGAAGATGGTACAGGTAAAGGACAATTTAAATTTCCTTACGGCATTTCAGTTGATGATAAAGGAAGAGTCTTTGTAGCTGATTTATATAATGGAAATATCTCAATTTTTGATGAAAAGGGGAAATTTATAGACTATTTCGCGCCTCAAGCTACCGCTGATAAGCAAATTTCAGCGCCTGCAGCATTGCGAATAATTAATAAAAAGGTCTACGTAACAGATATTAAAACAAACAAAGCCTATGTTTTCGATATGAATGGAAAACTGCTTCTAGAAGTAGGCAAACCAGGCACAAAAGACGGTGAGTTCAATGCTCCCAACGGTATTACTGCCGACGAAGAAGGTAATATTTACGTTGTCGACACTGCTAATCAACGTGTGCAAATTTTCGATAAACAAGGTAAGTTTAAAAAAATCATTAATGGTTCCAATAATGGCAAAGGCGAATCTATCTTTGTTAACCCTCGTGGAATTGGAATTGACAGCCGTGGCATTATGTATGTAGTAAGTAACCTGACCCACCTTGTTTACGGTTTTGATAAAGACGGTAAAAAGGTATTTGAATTTGGCGGTATGGGTGAAAATAATGGACAGTTCTCTCTGCCGAACGGATTATTTATCGACGAAAATGATAATGTGTATATCACTGATACATTGAATATCAGGGTTCAAGTATTCAAATAATATCACCCTAGAAAAGTAATGATGTAGATTTATTACCAAATTCCTTCACATTAAAGGGGGTGGTATAGAAAAGTAGGGAGCATAAGTTCTTTTCAGAGAGAAAATAAAAAAAGAGAGAAAAAGAGAGATTATTTGGGAGGTTTTAAGAATGAGAAAGTTTAGTTTAAGCTTCTTGTTCGCAATCATGCTGTTTGGTATTTTTGCAGCAGCTGCTTCTGCAGCAGGAACAACACTGTCTCCAGGACCGGGTGTTGAACCTACAAACCAGAATGCAAACAATACTGGTGTTGGTGCGGACACAAATGACGGTTCTACAAAAGGATCTGTAGTAAAAGCTTTAACTGGTCAAAACGTGCACACTTCATATCAAAATAACACAAACTCATGTGCAAGCTGTCACCAAACGCATACTTCAAAAGGCGATCAATTGCTATTTGCAGATAGTGTTTATAACACTTGTTCTGCTTGTCACGATGGTACTTTAGGTTTTGCCAACGTATTTGCTAGCGGTGAAACTGCTAAAATGACCGGCGCAGGTACATTCGGCGGTACTCATGGTGCATCTCAGCACCAAGCTAACGATGTTTTAAAAATCAGTGCTGCTCCTGGTGGTAATAAAATTGCCGATTCTAAAACTAGTGGAACAAAGTGGAGCGAAAACTTCAACTGTGCAAGCTGTCACGCACCACACGGATCTTACTCTGACCGTTTATTGCAATACAATCCAAACGGAATTGCTTCAATGCCAACTTCTGAAGGTGGTATGCAGTTAGTGAACGTTCCAGTAGTAACTGATTTAACAGCTGATGCTACTTCACCTGCTATTGTATTATATCGCTCAGTGGACGGTAATGGAGTAGTTACTGTAGCACAATATAACAAACTTAGTACTAAGGTCGATGCAACAACTACTACCTATAGCTATGTAAAATCTGAAGCTCCATGGTTATATGGCTATGACCTTCGCACAGACGGTATGACTTACTGGTCTCGTTTAGTAAAAGGTGTAGTATTAGGAGATAACCCAGCGACAGCAGATGTAGTTGAAACAGACTTTATTGTAAATAAGGGTACTATCGCTGCATATGGTTCAACTTCCGGTGTTTACTTTGACTACGAACATGCACAAGCTTATTCTACTTCTGGAGCAGGTGCTACAGCTCTGACTTCTGCTACTGCCGGTTGGCTCGCTCGTCCTGTAGTAGTTAAAATGGAAGAAAATGCGGCAACACACTCAGTTAACCAAGGTGCTTATTGGAACGGCTCTACTGTAGATTTATTAGGTGTTTCTGAACAAAAGTTAAAAGACCTTGGCTACACAGTAACAGGTACTGGTGGTTCTGCAAAAGTTACAGGTATTGGTGTTGCAATGTCCAAATTCTGTGCATCTTGTCACACTGACTACCTGCAAGGTAACTCTGAGGGCAAGAAATCACACTTCGGTGATGAATATGCTGCCTACCGCCACAGCACAAACAGCGACTCTTACACTTGCGTACGTTGCCACTACGGTCACGGTACTGACGCATACATCATGAAAGATTCTCTTGGACGCACAATTACTGATTTAACTGCAGTTGGTGGTAAGTTTGCGGGAGATACTGCTGGAGCTGAAGCCTACATGACAGATGTTAACTCTTCTTCTGCTCTTAAGAAATACACTAACATGTCAGTATGTTGGGCTTGTCATAACAGCTCTCACGCTGAAACAATCAAGAACACTGAGCGTGAAGCAGATCACCCAATTGGAATGCCTACCGTTAATGGAGTACAACAATAAAAAAAAGCTAACAATTAGCGGCAACTAATTATTAGCTCAAAGTAAAAATTCTTTTAGAAAATAGGGTGCTATGCGTAAGCATAGCACCTTATTTAATCACCTAATAAATTTACCATTTCTGACACTAAATTGTCAATTTCTCAATAAAAATTTCAAGTGAAAAAGTATACGGAAGAACAGTTAAAAGAGGGCTTTCCGTAAATTTATATGTAAATTATTTTTTCAATATACATATATGAATATTTATTGAATAATCCTTATATCTACTAGTACCCCATCATCTTGAGGATTAAAATATATTTATAGACTACATTTGGACGGCATAAATAGTGGAAAAGAGGGGTACTAATGGGAAAAAGAGGACTCCTACATAAAATCAAGTTGTATGTATCAATTATTCTTGTTTTATGTATTCAATTATTTGGGCCCCAACAAATCCTTCCCGATTCAAGTGTTAAAGGAGCGGGACTAACTGGGACAGATCCAAAGATAACGATTACTTCACCAGTGACAGGTGATTTTTTAAATGAAACAAACATAACTGTTACTGGAACTATAGAAAACGTTACCACAACTGAATCTATTACTCTTTTTGATAGTGGAGAAGAAATTAATGCGCCATACAATGTAAGTGGAAATTCTTGGTCTATTCCTATTACATCTTTGACTGAAGGAACTCATATTTTTACCGCCATTGCCGTTGCTGATGGGAACTCCCTAGTTTCAGATGCTATAAAAATAACCATTGATGTAACCCCACCTACTATTACAGTTTCAGCACCAATCGAAGGAAAGCTTACAAATTCAAAGACTTTAGAAGGTAAAACAGAAGCTGATTCCACTGTGGAAATTTGCATGGATTGCAGTGAGGATTCAGAAGGTCAAGTTACCGGATCGTGGTTATCTGTATTAGCGGATAACGAAGGAAACTGGTCATCTATTTACTCTCAATTAACTGAGGGCACCCATACCGTCTATGTAAAGGCGATTGATCAGGCAGGAAATCAGGGAAGTATGAAGAAAGTTGCTTTCACACTGGACACGTTGAGGCCAATTGTTTTACCGGATGTTTCACCCAAGCAGGATATGACTCAAGTTCCATTAACGTCAACTATTAAAGTAAAGGTTTCTGATACTTCTTCATTAGACGAACAATTGATTAGCAACAGCATAAGTGTCATACGTAATGGCAGTCCTGTTGAGGGAACAATACAATATAATCAAACTACAAAGGAAATAATGTTTACTCCGAAAGACCCGCTGTCACCAAGTACTAGATATAAAGTGATGATCAATCCAGCAGGATTGGTAGATTTAGCCGGTAATGGCACATTTCCTAAATTTTGGTCTTTCACAACGGTCAGTATTCCATCAGAAACCCATAAAAATCCACATGGTGGATACGAGAATAATGTGAATATTTGTGCGAATTGCCATAGTTCCCATAATGCTCAAAATCCTAATTTGCTATCGGCGAAATTGAAAGATGAATCCCAGCAAGAACAAGTGGTTGATATGGATAATTATTGTATGGCCTGTCATGATGGGACAGGTGCACCCATTGCTGAAAATACGCAAAGTACAAATATCCATAAAGCGGCTGTAACCAAAGATGGAAAACCAAACGGAAGTGCTTGTGCAAGCTGTCATAATCCGCATTTAGATTGGTCAGCCAATAATCCGAATCTGCTTCAAGATGAAATTACATACACGCATTTGCCGAAATCTGATCCAAATCAAAATAAACCTACTGGAGAAATAAGCAGCAAAGACCAGCTTTGTGAGTCTTGTCATGAATCAAATAGCGGGGAATTAATTGCAAATCCGGCCGTTGAGTACCGTGTATTTAATTATAAAAAATCAAACACAGCTTTAGGGATATATGAGGATTATCAGCTTTGCCTTCGCTGTCATAATCATGATTTCCAACTAAAATATGATAAAGCAGCTGATATTGCCAACTATTATAATAATTTAACCGAAGAAATACAGAAACAATATGATGAAAAGAATGGGACTTCTTCCTTCGCAAAAAGAGAAATCTCTGTGGAAGAGAAAAATTTCTCAGAACATATCATAAAAGCTCAAGACGGAAGTCCTTTAGCAGGGCATATTCCATGTGCTGAGTGTCATGATACACATGGCTCCAGCAATATATATAATTTAAAGACCCAAATGGGCCACGATAATCCAACTGCCTTTGATGAAAAAACAGGCACATGGGATGCTGAAAAAGAAAGAAAGTTTTGTGTTTCCTGCCATAACGGTTCAACAGCCATTTATGGTATTACGGGAACAGCCATTTATGACCAGACAACTGGAATAGAGATGAATCCGGCCATCCCTGATCATAATAAAACCAGTACTAAAGCATGTTCGAAATGTCATAGTGATAGTACAGATGAGCAAAAAGCATTTATGGAGTCTGCTCATGCGCCGAAAAAAGGTAAACTTCCTTAAAAGTCGAGAGACAGGACTCTCGACTTTTTCTTTTTTTAGTGTTGGAAGGATTTCTACATAGTTATTTGTCTTCGACGAATTGTACTGGAGATGCTTGTCATAAATCTCCAACACACACCATTGGTTGTGCAAAAAGCATTTATCGAATAATGGGATTTTCCCTACTCATTCCATAAAAAATAGACGAAACCCTCCATCATTTTGTGTGATGGAGGGTCTTTTTACCATTAATTATCTTCAAGGACTTTCCGATACTTATCAATCAACTTCAACTTCGCATCCTCATTATCCAAAAGCGTACTCCCGTATTTTGGCAGCATCGTATAATATCCTTTTTTTGTTTTACTGACTGCAAACAAGTACATTTCTCCTTTTTTCAAAAGTGGGGTTTTTTCGTAGGAAAGCAGGTAGAGCTTGCCGTTCTTTTTGTAATAACCGCCCTTTTGGTTGACGGTGATATCGCCGAGGAGTGCCCCTTTAATGTTTTGCGTGATTCTCACCAGAAATTGTGTGTTCTTCTTGGTACGATGGTCTTCTTCTCTAATAACCTCGCCAATGAAAATATTATCGACTGCATTGGCTAACTTGCGTTTATCCTGATAATCCTCCTGAAATGCATAGGATTTATTCACTATAATCGCGGAATCCTTGGAATCGAGCAGCATCGTAAAATATTTTAGATAGAAAAAGCCTGCCCCTACTAAAAGTAATACCGAGATCCAAATGATTTTTTTCAAGACTCTACCACCCTTTCACCTAGTCTATCTATTTCCAATTATATCGTTGGGGTAGAGGGAATGACTGAATGCCTTGTGAATCTTTCGGGAACGATAGCTGGTCCCGGGCGTATTTGTTATTTTTAATCAGTGAGGAGAAGGAGTTACTGTAAACATAATAGAATTAGACTAGTCAGAGGACCCGACATTTTTGGACAGGTAAAGTAGGACGAAGCGGAGAATTTTCCTTTACATTGAAAAGAGAAAGGAGGGAAAACATGGATTGGTTGGATCGAATGAATCGGGTACTGGATTACATTGAGATGAATCTTGAAGGCGAGATTGATTATAAACAGATTGCCCAAATGGCGAATTGTTCTGAGTATCATTTTTCAAGGATGTTTTCCTCTATTTCCGGAGTCTTGCTCTCAGAATATATAAGACGGAGGAAACTGACACTTGCGGGTTTTGATATTCAAAAAAGTGACGACAGGATTATTGATATTGCCGTTAAATACGGTTATGATTCTGCAGATTCATTCTCTAGGGCTTTTCAAAAGCTGCATGGAATAAAACCTTCAGAGGCTCGTCAAAATGGGGTTCATTTAAAGGCCTATCCTAAGATCTCCTTTCAAATTTCAATTAAAGGGGATACGGAAATGGAGTACAGAATCGAACATCTTGATTTTGAATTACGATTAATTGGAAAAAGTAAGCTTGTCAAAACGGAAAAAGCCTTTAGAATGATTCCTTCGCTATGGAGCGGTGCGAAAAAAGATGGACTTATGGAAAAACTCAAGGATTTGTCATGGGAAAATCCAAAATGTAAATTAGAAGGCATTTTAGGCGTTTGTGGGAAAGAAGCGGCGATCACAGATGATGAATTTGCTTATTTTATGGGGGTTCGATATGATGGGGAACCGCCGAACGATCTAGAGATACTGACAATCCCACCAAGCTCATGGGCTGTATTTCCGAATATTGTGGAGGCGTGGAAACGTTTATATACAGAATGGGTTCCGACTTCCGGTTATGAACTTGCTAATCTGCCCTGCATCGAATGCTATTATGGTCCCGGGCACAAGCCGCGGCATGAATTGTGGGTCCCGGTTATACCAAAGTAATGATTTATAAATGGGGCAAAAAAGACGTGTGTCTCATGCACACGTCTTTTCATGCAAGAGAAGAAAGTTAAAATGGGGATATTTATGAGTTTGTTAACCTTTTGAATTCTTTCATGATTAAGTGGTAGAAAATAACCAAGCTGGTTTGGGTCAGTACATAAACAGGTAAGGAAAAAAGCAATCGATAATGATTTACATAATGGTAAATCCCTATTTTAGTGCCAAGGAATTCAAGCCCCATGGAACAAGCAGACCATACAGAAATATAGTAGATATTTTGAAAACCATTTATATTTAACTTTTTATAGAAATAGACAAAAAAGTAGGAGAAAGGACCATACATGATGTAGGAAATAAAATCCATTAGTTCGTAATGGGAATTGTCGTTCACATCGTAAAATCTAAATGGACCAACACTAATGGTGTGGTCGAAAAACTTGCCTACAGAAATGCCATAAACAGTAAAGATAAGAATCAAAGGAAGTTTCCATCTGGGTAATAACACGGTTAAGGCAATACTAGCTGCAAAAACGCCGAGGATAAACCATTCATTTAAGTTAAAACTGTTATCATATGTAACCATTAGATCACCCTTTTAAGAAGGTAGTTCATGTAAAAATAGGATAGAGAAGCAGTAGATATTAAGAACAGAATAAAAAGGGAATGAAACATGAAATTCCATTTTATGTATTCAATTAACCCCAGTCTAATGGATAGAAACTCGGCTAGCAGAAGAAGTGAAAAGGAAAGAAGAAAGAAAAAAGAAAAAACTCCTTCTGCCTAAGTGACGGCTTGCCATGAATCCATTCACGAATAGAATCAAAATGATGGGATAGATAAGACTGTGATATAAGACAAATGCGATAAATAAATCCTTTTCTTGAGGCAGTTTTATATAGTTTACATTAACCCCAAGAATCGAATACTCATTACGAGTGATAATGACAATAATGAGAAAGACAAATGCAAATTCAATCAATCTTCCGTGTTTCGGTATGAAATATAGGATCTGGACCAATAGCCAGGTGATTAAAACATAACAGGTTAGAACCAAATTTTTTCACCGCTTTAGCATTGATTTAAAAGTGAATTCCAAAAAAAGACCTAGTTTTCCTATTTTTTTCTCTCACTATAAAAATATGTACAATTTAACAATAAAAAAGACGTGTGCTCCTCGTGCACACGTCAATTTCTATACCTTAATTATTTTTCCTTCAACCACTTCTGCAAGCCCTCAATCTCCTGCCACAAATGGAAAGTGGAATCAAAGTAGATGATCGCCTGATTTTCGTCGCCAAAGCCATGGTAATCTGGCATTTGTTTAGGCAGTTTCTTTTTCCCTGATAAATAAGGAATGACGTATTGGTTTTCCTTTTTGGCTTCTTTTAAAAGGGATTTTGCTTTGACGGTAAAGCCATTTTCCAGCAGCTCAAGCAATAGCTTGTCGTATGATTCGCAATTCATGCTTCCTTCGTATTGCTCCAGAAGGTGATGAGCCTTTTTCAACTCTTTATTTGACACGTAGGCAACAAATAAAGTGTCTCTGACCCCTAGATTGTCCATCGGATTTAATTCTAGCAGTTCTTCAAATTCCCCAATAGCTTGATCGAGCATCCCTAGCATATATAAAGAGTCAGCATAATGAAACTTTGCCCGCATAAACGGCCGAGTTTCTACTAAACCCCAGAAGGAGCCTTTGTTTTCTTCAAAAAATTCTTTCCCAAGTGCTTGTTGTCCAATATGCATTCCTTCACGGAACATCAATGAGGCATCTAACAAATCATCGGCATTTTCCGCAAGAATGACATAACCATCCACACATTGCGGATTTAGCTCTAGTGCCTCTTGAGCTAGTTGATAGCGTCTTTGCCCATGTGCCTGCAAGGCTTCAAAAATGAGTGATTGAGCTTGTTCTTCATCACGGCGGGAACCCTTTTTGGTTTTCTTTTTCGGCGCAGGTTTGGCGTTGCGAGTAGGAAAATCAATAACAGTAGCCGTCTCTGCAAGAGGTTCCGATTCCCCTTTTATAATCGACACCATTTTTTCCATATCCTCTGATAACGCTGTTTCAAGCGTTGAATAGGTGGAGGAAATCGATGCGGCCTTGACTCCATACATTTCTCCCAATTCCTTTTGTGAAAAGAATCGGTCCATAGGAACAAAATGGGAAAGAAGATAATGCAGGGATGCGGCGTACAAATGCGGGTTCTGAATCCGCTTTTTCCCTTTTTGGCTGTATGTAAACCAGAGCACCAGGCCAGTGTCGATTATCGGTGCCTGAACGTTTAATGACTGCAGCTTGGCTTTAAAAATTTCAGCGACCTCTTGAAAAACCGGCGAAGGCCATTCGAGTTCATTCACATCGACCATTCCGTCGATCATTGGGAGCTCATTCAACGTATCGATGAAAAACTCCGATAGATATTCTTGTGGAGAATCATAGCCTGCTGCCTGACTTCTACCCTCTATGTAGGAAAATGCCTTTTCCGGTTCAAAGTCTGGCAGATCAAATGGTGCCGGGCAAAAAGCATAATTTTGCTCAAACGGTACAAGGATTCCAATGATAAAGGAACCTTCAGCTAATGGGGTTTGTACACCAGTATGAATGGCCTTCACTTGTTCTCCAGTAAAGCCATCCTCCAGTGTCAATTCATTATTTACAATGTGAACTAACCTGCCGACAATCGTTCTGGCGTCTGTCCATGTTTGTAAAATTTGTCTTAGTTTTGTCCGTTTAATTTTTCCGGATTCTGCTGCAATAAATTTTTCGATAATGGTTTTGCCATCCTCAAGTGGCACAAACAAAATGAACCAGACGGCATGCATCATCGAATAAAAATTGACTTCCTCTTCGTCCATCAATTCAGAATCTATGATCTCCTCAAATCGCTCAAAATCTTCTGCGATTTCGATATCAAAATGGTTTAAGCCAAAATGGATCAATTGCTGTTGCAGCTGATCGATGTCTCCCTCAAGCAATTGTGTGATGGGAATGGCCTCATTAGCCCCGCAACAATTCTTGTATTTTTTTCCACTTCCACACGGACAAGGCTCATTTCGTCCAATTTTCCCCATACCTCTCCGCTCCTTCTTTATAGCGTTTATTCTAATAGTACCATTTTTGACAGATTAATATAGGAAAATACTAAGGGAAAAGATGATTAGCGAAAGTTTTGTTGAATTCTGGGCAAAAATTGTTGAATTCCTACTCAAAATTGTTGAATACACTATTTATTTTGTAGAAATCCCACTCAAATTGTTGAATACACTATTCATTTTGTAGAAATCCCACCCATAATTGTAGAATTCCCCATTCATTTTGTAGAATTCACATCTGTCTATCAGCCAGCTTTTGAAATTTCCCCCTTTCTCACGTTATAATGAACAAGTACAAATTTTCAAGGGCGGAATAAAATACTGTAGAGATTTTTATAGAGGTGAATGATATGGAATTAGCAGAGATTCGAAATGAGCTTGAAACCATGGCTAAGAAATTAGCGGACTTTAGGGGGTCTCTTTGACCTAGAGAACAAAGAGGCACGAATTGCGGAGTTGGAGGATATTATGCTTCAGCCTGATTTTTGGAATGATCAACAGGCTGCTCAGACAGTCATCAGTGAATCTAATGGCTTAAAAGATCAAGTCCATGAGTTCTACAAACTGAATGAATCCTTCGAAAACCTGGAAGTAACCTATGAACTCGTAAAAGAGGAAGCTGACGCTGAATTACAGGCGGAGTTGGAAGAGGAACTCACAGAGTTAACTTCGCGTTTAAATGAATTTGAATTGCAACTGCTCCTTAGTGGAGAGTTTGATAAAAATAATGCCATCCTGGAATTACATCCCGGTGCAGGTGGGACGGAGTCGCAGGATTGGGGCTCGATGCTTCTCCGGATGTATACCCGTTGGGCTGAGAAAAAGGGCTTTAAGGTAGAAACGCTGGACTATCTGTCTGGCGATGAAGCCGGAATAAAAAGTGTCACTCTAGCTATCAAAGGGCATAATGCATATGGATATTTGAAAGCGGAAAAAGGCGTGCACCGACTTGTGCGGATATCTCCATTTGATGCCTCGGGACGCCGTCACACTTCCTTTGTTTCCTGTGATGTCATGCCGGAATTTAATGATGAAATTGAAATAGAGATTCGCACCGAAGATCTACGTGTAGATACGTACCGTTCCAGCGGAGCAGGTGGTCAGCACGTCAACAAAACCGAGTCTGCCGTTCGGATTACCCATATTCCAACAGGGATCGTGACCAGCTGTCAGACGGAGCGTTCACAGATTCAAAACCGTGAGCGGGCGATGAACATGTTAAAAGCAAAGCTTTATCAAAAAGAAGTGGAAGAAAAGGAAAAAGCCCTGGCAGAAATTCGCGGAGAGCAAAAGGAAATCGGTTGGGGCAGTCAAATTCGTTCTTACGTTTTCCATCCTTATTCAATGGTAAAAGACCATCGCACCAGTGCTGAAACTGGTAACGTTCAGGCGGTTATGGACGGAGACATCGACCAGTTTATCAATGCTTATTTGCGTTCGAAAATTTAATAAAGTGAAAAAGCCTTTACCGTCATCTGCGGCAAAGGCTTTTTTTTTAGGAATTTTTTTGCCGGTGATGAAGGGTTTTTGAAGAAATGACGAGGCAAAAAATGTTGCAGAATTATTCTTTATTATATGGTAGCTTCTCATTTGGAATCTTTAAATCGACTCCTGCTGCAATAAAAGTAAACATGCTATCATGGCGCTCTAATTTACTTTCAATTTGCCTAAAATGGCTTCTAAATTCAGATGCATGATGTTCAACTGTTTCCTTAAGAGAGTGAATACTTACTTCTACATTATCAAGCCGCTGGTTAACGCCGACAAGCTGTTCATCCATAGCATCAAATCGTTCGTCCATGGCATCAAATCGTTGATCCATAGTATCAAGCCGTTGATCCACATGATCAAGGCGTTGTTCCACGGTGTCAAGCCGTAGCTCTATTTTATCCAGCCGGTTGTCAATCGAGTCAAACCTTTGATTCATTTGCTCCATCATTTGTTTTAAAAGCTGTTCCATTCCATTCACCTCCTTTTCAACAGAGTATAGCATATTTTGCTGATTTTTTTACTAATGATCAAGGATTAGGTTAAAACTAAAATGAAATTTTTACTGCTTTATTGCGTTAACATAATGCCATTTACACCAATTTTTACCCATGATATACTCTCAATCGTTGAATTGAATTTTTTGAAAAAAGCTTTTTTAGAGAGGAAAACATCATGAATATATTGAGTCATTTAACGGATACATATCCAAGATTGCGGCTAGTGGCGGATTACATATTAGTGCTGATTGGTTCAGCTATTATCGCATTCGCATTTAATGTGTTTTTATTACCAAACCAAATCGCATCCGGGGGTGTGAGCGGCATTAGTACAATTTTGAAAACGGTGGTTGGCTGGGAACCGGCTTATGTCCAATGGGCGCTCAACATTCCATTATTTATTTCAGGTGTTGTTTTATTAGGTAAGCATTTTGGCGCAAAAACATTGGTTGGGACCATCTTTCTTCCTTTTGTCGTAATCGTAACCAAAAACGTGGAGCCGTGGACACATGACGCTTTGCTTGGAGCATTATTTGGCGGAGTGGGTGTCGGCCTGGGCCTTGGGATCGTTTTCCGTGGGAAAGCCTCTACGGGAGGGACGGATCTGGCAGCCCAAATTATCAATAAATATACAGGTTTTACTCTCGGTCGCTGTGTTGTTTTGATTGATGGGCTGATCGTGTTGACAGCTGCGATTGTCTTTGATATTGAAAAAGCCCTTTATGCCTTAATCGCCCTTTATGTAACGAGTAAAACGATTGATTTAATTCAGGTTGGTTTCGGCAGATCGAAAATGGCCATGATTATTACCAATAATCAAGAAGAAGTGCGTCAAGGAATCTTGAATAAAATTGATCGGGGTGTGACAAAACTATCAGCATACGGTGGTTTTACGGAACACGAACGACCGGTTCTAATGTGTGTGGTAGATCAATCTGAGTTCACAAAATTGAAACAATTAGTGAAAACCCTTGATCCGGCTGCCTTTGTCGTTGTTATGGATGCGGCAGAAGTATTAGGAGAGGGTTTCAAACGCGCTTAGGATTGGTATACTATTACTTTGATGGAATTATTTTCTGAAGGGGGATGTAGCAATGAAGAAAAAGCTACTAACTTTGTTATTAGGCTCTTCCTTGGTGCTAGGACTAGCAGCTTGCGGTGGCGGCGATTCTGACAAAGGGGATAAGGACACAGCATCAGGCGGAGAAGCAGCCAAGATCTTTGATCAAAAATGCTCCAGTTGCCATGGCGGTGACTTAAAGGGCGGAATGGGTCCTAACTTAACCAAGGTAGGATCAAAATACTCTAAAGATCAAATCCTAGACATCCTCCACAATGGTAAAGGTCAGATGCCTCCTGGTGTTGTAACAGGCGATGACGCTGACAAAGTAGCTGAATGGTTAGCCGCGAAAAAGTAAAGTTCGGAAACGCTCTGTGTATTCGTTCAGGGCGTTTTTTTTATTTTATAAAGAAGGCTCATTTAGCAGGATGATGGGAGTTTAATAACGGGGAATGCAATCAGGATTCCAAGTAAAAACCGCGGAATACTATTATCAGCTCATCTTTTCCATAAAGATTATTCGACAAATATATTACCCACTATATTGTTGGTAAGGGGAAAAACAGCCATTATTTGTATTCTTTGAAAAGAAACTGTAATATAATTACACTTTTTTTAGCGAATTATGATGTTATAATGTTAATGATGCTGAACTGTGCTGGTAGATTTCATTTTATTTTTTGTGATTTTGCAAACAAAGCAAGATTTTTGTCGAATGATTCGAAAAAAAAACAATAGGTGATATATATGATCGAAATGCAAGAGGTATATAAGAAGTATCCAAATGGTGTTTCAGCCATAAATGGTATTGACGTTAAGATCAATCAGGGTGAATTTGTCTATGTGGTTGGTCCGAGTGGAGCAGGGAAATCCACCTTCATTAAAATGATGTATCGTGAAGAAGTTCCAACATCCGGAACGATCACGATGAATGGTGTAAACTTGGCGAAGTTAAAAATGAAAAAAGTCCCACTGTTCCGCCGCAATCTAGGCGTCGTTTTCCAAGACTTTAAGTTGTTGCCAACTCTAACAGTCTATGAAAATGTTGCTTTTGCGTTAGAAGTAATTGAAGCACAGCCGAAGGTTATAAAGAAAAGGGTTATGGAAGTGCTGGATCTTGTTGGCTTGAAGCACAAAGCAAGAATGTTGCCGACTGAGCTATCCGGTGGTGAGCAGCAACGTGTTTCCATCGCACGCTCTATCGTGAACTCTCCAAAGATTGTGATTGCTGATGAACCGACAGGGAACTTAGATCCAGATACATCTTGGGAGATTATGAAAATATTTGAAGAGATTAATGATCGCGGCACGACGATTGTAATGGCAACTCACAATAAGGAAATTGTAAATACAGTTAGACGTCGTGTTATTGCTATTGAAGGCGGAAAAATTGTCCGTGACGAACAAAGAGGTGATTACGGTTATGAAAATTAGAACCATTGGACGTCATGCCAGAGAGAGTTTAAAGAGCATCGGTAGAAATGGCTGGATGACATTCGCATCAGTGAGCGCTGTTACCGTTACCCTCATTCTAGTTGGTGTCTTTTTCGTTATTATGATGAATCTTAACCGCGTAGCACAAACGATTGAAGATGATGTGCAAATTCGCGTTCACATCGATGTAGCGGCAAATAAAGCCGATCAGGAAAAATTAAAATCAGAAATTGAAGCCATTCCAAAAGTAAAAAGTGTCAAGTTCTCACCTAAAGAAGAAGAGTTAAAAGAATTAGTTAATAGTATGGGTGAGGAAGGAAAGGCATTTAAGCTGTTTGAACAAGATAATCCGCTGAATGATGTATTTGTCGTAAAAACGAAAAACCCTACCGATACCATGAAGGTTGCCAATAAAATTGAAAAATTCAACTATGTGGCAAAGGTTAAATATGGACAGGGCAAGGTTGAAAAACTGTTCAAATTTATTAAAGCAAGCCGTAATGTCGGAATTGTGTTGATTTTAGGCTTATTCTTTACTGCCATTTTCTTAATCTCTAATACGATTAAGATTACGATTATTGCAAGAAGAAGAGAAATTAAAATTATGAGATTAGTAGGAGCAACAAATAATTTTATCCGCTGGCCATTTTTCCTTGAAGGTCTGTGGCTAGGTATTCTCGGGTCGATTTTACCGATTATTTTTCTTTCCATTGCCTACTACAATGCATATGAATACATTGGACCAAGATTGCAAGGAACATTTGTCAAAATTCTTCCATTTAACCCATTTATGTATCAAGTTTCCGGCCTCCTCATCTTAATGGGTGCCTTGATTGGGGTTTGGGGAAGCGTTATGTCCGTACGCAAATTCTTAAAAGTATAGTCATCAAAATGAAGAGAGGGGAAGCATTCCCCTTTTTGATTTCATAGAATACAAGTTTGTCAGAGAAGAGAAGGTTGGTACACCGTTGTCTGCAGAAATGATTTTGTCTGCAACAGCGATGACGATTTACCTGCTTATAGAGAGAATATGGAGGAGAAATCGGGATGAAAAAATCATTTTTAATGCTTGCTACTGTTACTACTGTTGGACTGGGGACTTTTTTTGGCGGAGCCTCTTTACAAACTGAAGCTGAGTCAGTCTCCAATTTGCAAGGACAACAAAGCAAGATTCAAAGTCAACGTTCTGATTTACAGTCGAACATCAATGAATCAAACAATAAAATCACAGACCTCCAAAATCAGCAGGCAAACGTTAAAGAAGAAATGAAGCGACTTGATTTTGCAATAAGTGATACTTCAAATCAAATTAATGAGAAGAATAAGAAGGTTGATTCTACTAAAGCTGAGATTGCTAAGCTTCAGCAGGATATAGTGGTAATCAAGGAACGGATTGAAAAACGAAATGTTTTGTTAAAGGAACGTGTGCGCAGTTATCAGGAAAATGGAACTGTGATCAATTATCTTGATGTCCTAATGGGTGCAAAAAGCTTTAGTGATTTTATCGATCGCGCCAGTGCCGTCGCTACTTTTATGGAAGCAGACCAGGCGATCATAAAGGAACATGAAGCTGATAAACAAGAACTGGAAACAAAGGAATCTCTAGTCCAAAAAGATCTTTCCAACTTGCAATCAATGCTAGCGGAATTGAAAAAAATGAACCAGCAACTAAATACGCAAATGGATCAGAAGAACCAACTTTTAGCAGGACTTGAACAGCAAGAAGAGGAAGCTCACGCAGAAATGATCGATATGCAAGAGCAGGAGCAGATTTTGGCAGCTCAAGAGGCGGCTATTCAAAAGGCAATTAAATTAGCGAAAGAACAAGCAGCAGCTGCGGCGGCAGCCAATAAAGGGGGCAACGACAGCAGCGGTGCTGGATCTGGTTCAGCACCGCCTGTCTCCGGCGGATCCTTCACGAAACCAGCTTCAGGCGTATTTACCTCCGGTTATGGTGCGCGTTGGGGGACTTTCCATTATGGAGTAGATATCGCTAACAGCGGAACCAATGTACCGATTGTGGCGGCAGCTGATGGGGTTGTGTATGTATCCCATTACTCCTCAAGCTACGGCAATGTTATTTACATTATGCATAATATTAATGGTCAAATGTATACAACCGTGTATGCACACATGTCAGCTAGAATGGTTTCAGAAGGGGCTACTGTGAAGAAAGGCCAACGAATTGGAACAATGGGTAACACAGGAGATTCTAAGGGACAACATCTTCACTTTGAACTATATCGTGGAAAATGGGCTTACCACAGCGCTATTAATCCGGTCGGAATCGTACCGCTATAATACAGAAAAAAGGATGAAGCACAGACTGCTTCATTCTTTTTTTTTCGACGATCCCTCCAATCATAACTCGTCCTTTTTAAACATATAAGTAATTGAGCAGGATTTTTGCGTAATGGTGTGTAATAAAAAAGGACAAACCTTGTTGACGAGGAGGAACAGAATGAACCGAAAATGGATAGCCCTGCTGATAACAGGTTCGTTGCTGACTGGTGCTGGGGGCACGTATGCTGGAATGCAATTTTTGCAAAAAGAAGAAATCGGCTCCAAACTGGAGCAGGGATTGACCCCCCAAAATGAACCAACGGCATCCGCAACGGAAAAAGAAGACCTCGATAAAGTAGAGCAGGCCTATGAGTTAATTTTAAGCCGCTATGTTGAAAAAGTAGACCAGGATCAATTGGTTGAAGGGGCCATTCAAGGCATGCTTTCCGTGTTAAAGGACCCTTATTCCGTCTACATGGATAAGGAAACGGCCGCCCAATTCAGTCAGACCCTCGAGTCCTCGTTTGAAGGAATCGGAGCGGAGGTCGGCATGGTTGATGGTAAAATCGTGATTGTCTCACCATTTAAGAACTCCCCTGCGGAAAAAGCTGGTATTAAGCCAAACGACCAAATCCTGAAAGTCGACGGAAAAAGTGTGGAAGGGCTTGATTTGAATAAAGCCACTCTTAAAATTCGCGGCAAAAAAGGGACAACCGTATCCTTACAGATTGCCCGTAAAGGGTTAACAGAGCCCCTTACGATCAAAGTGAAGCGTGACGAAATCCCGCTTGAAACCGTACATTCCTCTGTAAAAAAACAGGATGGAAAAAAGGTAGGCTATATGGAAGTGACCTCCTTCTCAGAGAATACAGCCTTTGATTTTAAAAAGGATTTGAAAGCATTAGAGAATGATGGGATCAAGGGACTCATTATTGACGTCCGTGGAAATCCGGGAGGGCTCTTGTCCAGTGTTGAGGAAATATTAAAAGAATTTGTTCCAAATGATAAGCCGTATGTCCAAATTCAACAACGCAATGGCGAGAAACAGCGCTTTTTTTCCTCGATCACGAAGAAAAAGGATTACCCTGTCGTGGTTTTAGTTAATAAGGGTAGCGCCTCCGCATCAGAAATCTTAGCCGGCGCGCTTCAGGAAGCGGATGATTACAAGTTGATTGGAGAAACGACTTTCGGCAAGGGCACTGTACAACAAGCGGTTTCAATGGAGGATGGAAGTAATATCAAACTAACACTCGCTAAATGGTTAACCCCAGACGGAAATTGGATTCATAAAAAAGGGATTAAACCAGACTTAGAAGTTAAGCAACCGGCAATTTTCAACACCCATCCTCTGCAAATCGAGAAGCCGCTTGCCGAGGATATGAATAATGAGCAAGTGAAAAATGCCCAGGAAATTTTGGCTGGCTTGGGCTTGGAACCCGGACGAACAGATGGTTATTTTAACGAACAAACAACTCTCGCGGTCAAAGGCTTCCAGCAAAACAACGACTTGCCAGCCACTGGAAAAATTGACAGCAAAACGGCTACCATACTGGAAGAAGCTGCGGTGAAAGAAATGAAAAAACAGAAAAATGACATGCAGCTGCAAACAGCTTTGCGGTTAATCGTGAAATAGAGAATGACACAGTGGACTTTTCGAAGTTCACTGTTTTTTTTGGAGTTTGCTGTCATTTCCTTGGAAATATTCGCTGCAAACTGAGGAAATATAGGGATACTTGGCTGAAAACAAATGAAATATCACGAAAACCCGGGGAATGATCTCAAATACTAGTGAGAAAAATCAATAAACAAGCGGAATTCCTATCTGCTCCGAAAAATTTCCGCGATTTTTAAATACTTTCTAAAAACTAGCAATAGGTTTTGGGGTCCTAATTTGGTAAAATAAAACTTAGAGACTATTTATGACAACTAGAAATTTTAATAGAGGCAGGTGACAGGAGTTGGTGCAAATATGGCTTGTGGAGCTTTTAAAGGGGACAGGCAAGATATTTCTACATCCTGTTTTATACTATCTCGTTTTTCTCGCAGGAATACTTGGAGTAATGAGGGTTAAACGTGAACGAAAAAATTTCCATATTCGGGCGGAAGACGCCTATTATGAGCTGAGACAGCTGCTTCCTCTCGGGGGTGTGATTGGACTCATTCTTTCCATCATCATTGTTGGAGCAGGGATCGTAGTACCCTTTGCGGCCATTCTGCTCATCGCCGGATTTACCTTGCTTTTGTCGGTGACGTTAAATGTTCGGTTTCTCTCACCAGCGTATACGATTGGGGCCGCGTTTTTTGCCGTTATTTTGTTTGCACAAAATCATTGGTCCATTCCGCTATTTGAAAAAGCATTTCGCTCTATTGATGACAAAGTCTACCCTTCGATAGCTGTCATCTTGGGCTTGTTAATTGTGGCAGAAGGAATCTTAATGTTAAGAAATGGCAGCAAAGGGACTTCTCCAAAGCTGGCAAAAAGCAAGCGTGGTAAAAGCATCGGTGTCCATGAAGTAAAACGAGTGTGGCTTTTGCCGTTATTTATGTTGATACCAGGCAGTGCCCTTCAGCTTCCATTTGATTGGTGGCCAGTATTCCATTTAGGGGCAAAGGAATATTCGCTTGTTCTCGTCCCATTTGCCATCGGATTCAGCCAGCAAGTTAAAGGCATGCTACCAAGTGAAGCTATTAAACTTCATGCGCGGCAAGTAATCGTTCTTGGAGCTCTGGTGACACTTGTTTCAGCTGCAGGTTATTGGGTTCCGATTACGGCCATCATCGCAGTAGCGATCGCGTTAATAGGCCGTGAATTCTCAACATTAATAGCCTATTTAAAAGATGAAAATCGTCCCTTTTATTTTTCGAAAAAGAATCATGGTGTGATGATTATTGGGATTATCCCAGAATCACCTGCTGGAAAAATGGGCTTACAGGTGGGGGAAATCATTACGAAGGTGAATGGAGTACAAGTTCACGACGAAACTACCTTCTACGAAGCACTCCAGAAAAACCGTGCCCATTGTAAACTGGATGTTCATGATACAAAGGGTGAGATCCGTTTCGTCCAACGGGCTCTGTTTGAGGGGGATCACCATGAACTCGGAATCCTTTTTGTACAGGATAAACGGGAGTTTGATAAGATGATTGGGTAGTGTAATTTTTCATAAACTTTTGGAATTGATTCATAATCAGCCGGAATAGTATTTCGGAAATTTACGGACTCATTTTTTTTGAAGCTTTTGAAATTGAGGAACTAAAAAATAGATTGGTGATAAACAGATAATTTGAAAACCATTGCCTTAGCAATGGTTTTTATTCAGTGATTGCTCGTTTGTCCAGAAGTTACTCTTATTTGATTGCATTTTGTCCATCCTAAGGTAAGATTTATCCATGAAATTGTTTTTTTAGGAGTTTGCCATATTATAATAATGCAACCTAATTTTTATAATATAAAACCCTCCACTAAAAACACAGCCACACAAGCGAACAGGGATACACGAAACAAACTTGCACCATTATAAGCTAATATTACTGCAACGACTAATCCAATTAGGGCTGAGATGGGCGTAGCAGTAGCAGCGAGTATTGCAGGGAAAATCATAACAGACAATGTAATATATGGAACATAGTACAAAAAGGATTGAATATAGGTATTTTTAATTTCTTTTCGTATCAATGTTAGTGGCAACACACGAATCAGATAAGTTACTACTGCCATAACAAGTAAATAGAAATAGACCCTACTCATTCGCTACTTCCCCCTTTAATGGAAATAAGAAAGCAGCCCCGCCTGCAATAACAAAGGTTAGTATAACAATCTTTAAACCGGATGAAATACTTTCTAAACCTGGTATGACATTAAAAAGATAACTTACGAACATAGAAAGCAAGATGAGTAGAGTTAAGATAATGTTCCCTTTTGCTGGTGGTATAATAACAGCAAGTAACATACCATATAGTGCAATGCTTAATGCACTTATCATATTCGAAGGTAAAATGTTTCCGCAATAGGCACCAAGGAACGTACCAAGTGTCCAACTAGGAATCGCCACACTCATAATGCCATATGTATAAAATGGATTTAATTTTCCATTTACCGATATCGATAAACCGAATATCTCATCGGTAATTCCAAAAGCCATAATCATGCGATGAATAAGTGATGTTTGTGCGTCTACTTTTTGAGACAATGCTGCTGACATGAGAAAGTAGCGGGAATTGATAATCAATTGAGTCGCTGCAACTTCCATAAGGAGTGCAGATGTCTGCATTAATGTAATGCCAGCAAATTGTCCAGCCGATGTTAGATTTGTTAATGAAATCAGTGATGATTCTCCCGATGTCAGTCCAGCTTTCGTTGCTAAAATGCCAAAACTAAACGATACGGCAAGGTAACCAAATGCAATTGGCAGCCCGTCTTTTAGCCCTTTTCTCCATAATTGCCCTCTTGTTTGCATTTCCGATCCTCCTAATAGTAAATATCTTTGATTTTATCAAACAAATTTACATCAGTATATTTAATAATTATAATATTAGTATTAGAAAAACTTATATAAGAGGGCGATTATGAATCGGTATGAAATTTTTTTAAAAGTACTAGAAAAAGGGAGCTTTTCAAAGGCTGCACATGAGCTCGATTATACACAATCAGCCGTTAGTCAAATGATTCATTCCATTGAGGAGGAACTATCAACCACGTTAATCTTTCGGTCCCGAAAAGGAATTAGTCTGACTCCAGACGGAGAGCAATTTTTACCATATATTCGAAACGTCTGCTATGCCCATAGAGAATTGGTCGAGAAAAGCAAGGAAATGCGAGGATTAGAGAACAGTAGTATTCGAATTGGAACATTTTCTAGCGTGTCTAGTAATTGGTTGCCCATTTTTTTGAAAGATTTTAAGAAAATCTATTCTTCTGTCCACTTTCACCTGCAACAAGGGGAATACAAGAGCATTGTTCAATACATAAAAGAAGGAAGTGTTGATTTTGGATTTGTAAATCCTGATGCAGTAACAGACTTAGAAACGATTCCACTGACAACCGATGAGATGCTTGCTGTGTTACCTTTGAACCATCCACTTAAAGATAGGGAATCTGTTTCGGTTTTTGACTTAGTAAATGAACCATTTATTTTACTAGATGAAGGAGACTTAAGCGAACCATTAGAAATATTTAAGCAGAAAGGATTATCCCCAAATCTACAATATAGGGTGCATGATGATTATACGATTATGTCCATGGTGGAAAATGGATTAGGGATCTCAATTTTACCAGAGTTTGTACTGAATAAAGTGAACTATCAACTTGTCGCAAAACGAATTGAACCCTCTATTAGGCGGACAATCGGAATAGCCTTTAAAAATAGAAAAACATTACCGATATCTAGCAGGTACTTTATTGATTTTCTTGTTAAAAGATTTCAAGAGCAAGGGTAATTAAGTTTTAGGCACAAGTAGTATTTGCAATTTTACGTTATTCTTCATCCTAAATGGAAAAAATTATAAATATTGTTTTTATTGATACAAGAGTTTTAATATAATTGAACCTAACAAGTATTGATGAGGGGAGATAAAGTGTCTTCAAGAAAGATTGTCATTATAGCAGATTTATCATTATTAGGAATTGCGCTTGCCTGGGGTTACATATTTGTTCTAACAAAAGACCTATTGAATGAAATTTCTCCGTTGTTTCTGAATGCTGGGCGATTTCTTTTTTCGGCCATGATTTTGTGGATTTTTAAACAGAAGAATGTTAGAAAAGCAGGTTGGGATGTTTGGAAAAAGGGAGTGCTCTGCGGGCTGCCATTATGGTTGGCGTTTACTTTACAAACCTTCGGGATTGAAAATACAACTCCGGGAAAAGCAGGAGTTCTTACAGGGACTGTCATTATCATAGTTCCTTTCCTGTATTTCGTGTTTTCAAAAGTGGCCATACAAAAAGGAGTCATCATTGGCTGCCTGTTAACGTTCGGGGGATTAGCCATACTTTCATGGGATGGAGGTTCGATGAAAGGGAATATCGGAGACCTTCTGGTGCTTTTATGTGCCGTATTCTTTGCCATTCATATTTTAGCAGTTGACCGAGTGTATGAACAAAGTGATTCCTTTGATTCTTTTGTTTTCATCATGATTCAGCTTTTGGTCGCTGGAGTGATGAGTGTTCCGTTTGCCTTTTTGCTAGAGCCTTTACCAAGTTCTCTAAGCTCGTATGGATGGTTTGCTTTTGGATTCGATACCCTTATTGGAACATTGCTTGCATACATTGTTCAAATAAAAGCTCAACAGTATTCCCCGCCAACACATGTTAGCTTGCTACTTTCCCTCGAATCGTTTTTTGCTTTTTTATTTTCTTGGCTGTTATGGGGAGAGGTTTTGACAAGGAATGTTCTGATTGGAGTATCCCTTATTTTACTTGGCGTTTTTATGACGGAACTGCTCAATATTTTAAGACCTATAAGAAAATCGAATATGGAAAGCGAAGCTCCTTAATGGAGCTATTCAAATCAATGAAAGACTATTGTAAACTGTACAATAGTCCTTATTTATGTAACTGTCACTTTGAAACTAGCCTTTTTATGGAAATGTTGAAAAAATGTCAATAAAAGCGACGTTTAACTAGCTTATAATTAGTATAGACTAATAGGTTAAGTTCATACGTTTGTTGACAAATTGTCAACATTTATTTATATTTTATTATGATGATTATGTACTTTTACACTCTATGAATTACAGTAATTATTAAAATAATAGGCTCTGTTAAACTTGTCTGTTGATTTCCGCTCCAATCAACAGAGTGTAAAAAATCAACACGTTCTTTAACACAGCCAAATAATAAAAAATTTGGAAGGAAAGCGAAGATGTCAGAGGGAAAAATGAATCGTAATCTTGGCTTGTTTTTGAAAAAGGTATTACATGAACGTTCGTTATCTATGCGGAAGCTTAGTGAGCTTACGGAAATTGATCCTGCTACCATTTCAAGGATTATTAACGGGAAGCGCAAAGCAAATATTGAGCATTTGCAAAAAATTGCTGATCAATTAGGAATTCCTATTTCAGAACTATTGGATGCTGCAGGTTATTCAAATGAACGGAAGATGAATATACCAGAATCAGATTTTTTTATGTCTGTTGATCATATTCAACAGTTACTTGAATCATCCAATTTACTAGATAATGATTTTAGTATTTCAAGTGTTGAGGGGCAATTAGCTCATTATGAGCAATATGTACAAACAGATGAAGGAAAAGAAAATATCCTTAAAAGTTTTAAGGAAAAGCTTAAGAAAATTGGCAGTATTGGCCCATTTATTAATCAGCTTCAGGAAATGTATGAGAAATTTCGATTCAATAAGGGAACTCCACGAGAACTAGTTTTGCTTGGTAGTGCACTAGTCTATTTTATTGTCTCGGTGGATGTTATACCAGATTATATATTTCCCGTAGGTTATATTGATGATGCCATGGCGATCCAAATTGTTACAAAATCACTATTAAAATTGTGATCATGCCATTTTTATAATAAAAATGTGGGGAAGGTAATCTATGGAAAGAATGCAAAGAAGAAAAAAGTTTAGATGGAAACGATTTATTTTGCTTATATCCTTGTTAGTTATTTGTGGTGTGAGTGCTTATGGAGTTTATGAATACAAACAGGGTGTTTCGTTAGCTCAGGACGGAAAATGGAAAGATAAAGATAAGGAAGCGGACTCCTTTCATGGTGAGGACGTCAAATTTGGAAAGATAAATGTTCTTCTTTTGGGAAGTGACACACGTGGCGAAGAACATGCGAGAACGGATAGCATTATGATAGCCCATTATGATCAAGATACGCATCAACCCAGGTTGATCTCAATTATGAGAGATACTTATGTCGAAATTCCAGGGCATGGGAAACAGAAAATAAATGCAGCATATGCGTATGGTGGGCCAGAGCTTCTTAGACAAACAATAAAAGAAAATTTTGATATCGATATAAATTACTATGCAGTGGTTGATTTTGAAGGATTTTCTAAAATTACGGATATAGTGGCTCCAGATGGAATTGAAGTGGATGTTCCTCATGAAATGACATATGGAATTGGAACTACCATAAACCAAGGAATACAAACTTTACATGGTGATAAATTGTTAGGATATGTTCGTTATAGGCATGATAATATGAGTGATTTCGGTAGGGTGCAAAGACAACAAGAGGTGATCGGGAAACTTGAGGATCAGGCTTTAAGTGTAAGTACTTTAATAAAACTCCCTAAATTATTGGGAGTTATAGGTCCCTATGTAGAAACGAATATGGATACACCGACTATGTTGTCTTTAGGAAAAGATTTGATTTCCAACCATTCCAATGACTTAAAGACTATGAGAATTCCTGTAAATGGTTCTTTTACGAATGAACGGTTTAACAATGTTGGCGATGTGTTGAGTATCAATCTTGAACAGAATAACACAGCTATTAATAAATTTTTATCCTCGTAACATGAATAAAAATAGATACCTGGACTGGGAGATGATTAAATGTTATCAAATATTGGTGTCCCTGGGTTAATATTAATCCTGGTTGTAGCTCTTATAATTTTTGGACCAAACAAACTTCCCGAAATTGGAAGGGCGTTTGGGAAATCATTGAAAGAGTTTAAAAAAGCAACTGAAGGCATAACAGAAGATATTAAAGAAGAAATGACTAAAGAAGTAAACTCAGACGATAAAACAGAAATAAAAAAATAAAAGCCTTTTTAGGTTTAAATGCAAGATGTAATAGAGCATCTTGCATTTTCTAATTCAGGCTACTATAAAAATGGTTATTATGTGGACACTGGAAAAAATATTCTCCTAAAGATAAGGTTTAGGATATTTAGTATGATTGGCAGGCGTATTAACTTTGACAAATAGAGAAGCTAGTTTAATGGATCATCTCGATGAACTACGAAAAAGAATCATCATAACTGCAGTAGCTTTCATTCTGTTTCTTGGTTTGGGATTGGTTTATGTGAAAGATATTTATCATTTTTTTATGGGGAATCTCGGCTATAAACTAATGATTTTAGGACCCAGTGATATTATGTGGCTTTATTTTCATTTAGCTGCCGTAGTTGCTATAGCCGGAACAATCCCAATAGCAGCATGGCAAATCTGGTTATTTGTAAAACCTGCTTTAAAACCATTGGAAAGAAAAATTACTTTGGCATATATCCCAGCCTTTTTCTTTCTTTTCATTGGAGGATTGGCATTTGGTTATTTTATGATCTTCCCTAATATCATGAACTTCCTGATCAATTTGGGGAATGATTTAATGATAACTTCCTTTACGGCAGATAAATATTTTAGTTTTTTAATTAACATGACGTTACCTTTCGGTGTAGCATTTGAATTACCGCTTGTCTCCATGTTTTTGACAACTTTAGGGTTTGTTAATCCATACAAAATCGGTAAACTTAGAAAATATGCCTATTTGATTCTGGTGATTATTGCCTCTATGATTTCTCCGCCAGAATTTTTTTCTCATATTTCTGTCTCAATTCCATTGATTCTTATTTATGAAATAAGCATGTTGCTATCAAAAATAGTGTATAACCGAAAACAAAAAGCCCTTCAATCAGTGGAATAACATTTAGTTGCCTATTTGCTCTTTTAGAAACATGTATCGATACCGCTATTAAACAATGTTTTTCATTTTATTTTCTTCAATAACGGTGGAATAATGCTGAAGAAGGTGCTTAAAGATGGTTTCCCAATTTTGTGTGAGTGCATATCTTCTTCCTGCCAATCCCATTTGTTCACGTAGGGGTTCATTTAATAATAGTTTCTGAATGGCATTGGCAAATTCGGCAGGATCCCCTGGTGTGCACAGCTCCCCTGTCACCCCCGGATTGATAATGTTTTTTACTCCTCCGGAATTGGCGCATATAGCCGGTGTGCCGCTGGCAAGTGCTTCGAGTACCACATTTCCAAATGTTTCAGTAGGAGAGGGAAAGACAAACAGGTCTGAGGATGAATAAATCTTTGCCAACTCTTCACCGGCTATATAGCCGGTGAATTTCATATTTGCCGAAGCTGCCTTTTCAAGCTCTTTCCTTTCGGGGCCATCACCAATAACCAGCCATTGAACATGGTCATTGATTTCGGACGGCAAAGCTTTTGCTGCCGATAGTAGAGTTTTTACATCCTTTTCAGGTGCCAATCTTCCTACATAGGTCAGAAGGAATTTTTTCGATATTCCTAATTGTTTACGAACATCACTTTTTTCATAAAATGGATGAAATGTATCGGAATCAACCCCTCTAGGCCATATTTCCAAGTTCGTATATCCCCGATCCTTTAATTGGTTTAATGTCTCTTGGGATGGAACAAATAGTTTTTTACAAGAGCGATAGAACCAGTTCATGTATGTCCAGAGAGAAGTGGAGAGGAAGGAAAGACGATAGAATTGTAAATAATAATCGAAATCAGTATGATAAGAACCGACCAGAGGAATCTTAAACTTTTTGGAAAAATACAAACCGCTTAAACCGATATTAAATGGTGTAGCTACATGAATAAGATCGGGAGCAAACTTTTGTATTTCCGTTTTGACCATTGCTGGTTTTGGCAGGGCCAGACGGCATTCAGGGTAAAGAAAAAATGGAAAGCTATTAAAATAAAGGGTATGTTTTGAATCGGATGGCAGGGTAGCAGGATTCGGTGCAAAAATCCTATAGGGAATATGTTGCTGGTCCAAGAAAGATGCATATCTTTTAAGAGTTCGTGCAACCCCATTTATGTCAGGATAAAAGGTATCTGTGAAAATGGCAATTCTCATTATTTCACATCCTGTCACTTTTTCTATTCATGCTAACCAGCTAAAGCACGATAATCCCATGCAAGAACCCAATACGGCCCCAGCCAGAACATCTGAGGGGTAATGAAGACCTAAATATATTCTGGAAATGCCAACCCCGATGGCCAGAGGTATAAGAACAAACGAAAGAAATGGAGCAAAGATGATGAATGGCAGGACTATAGAAAATATGGCTGTAGTATGTCCGGATGGGAAAGAATGGTCCGTTAATGGATTTTCTGGGAATCTTGTATTGGATATTAGTAAATAAGGCCTTTTTCTGGGGAATGCTAATTTACATAATTGTACGGGAATATGGCTGATTGAAAGGGCTAGAGTGCTAGAAAATGCAGTCACTTTCATTTCGTTTGTGGAAAAAGCGATTAGAATCAATGCAGTTGCAATTGAAAAGTATACTCCACCCAAGTTGGTAATGGTGCGAAAGAATAGGTTTAAGTATTTTCGATCAAAATGGCGATTGATTAGCTGAAAGATACGACAATCAGCTGCGTAAAAAAACTCCATCCATCTCATTGATTTGTCCCCAATACAAAATGATTTTCTATGATGCTATTTGGCAGGTTTTTAAGGTTTATTGGTGGTCTGCCAATTGAAATATAAATAATCGAATGTTTCTCTATTTCTTTTAAAGAAAAACAATTCCTGCCATCAATAATAATAGGGTTACACATATACGATTCATAATCGGCTAATGGAAGATGTTTTATTTGATCCCACTCCGTTGCAATAATGGCTAATTCCGCACCCAGCAGGGCATAGCGGATATTTGTTTCATATTCGATTGTTTTTCCAAATATTTTTATGGCATTGGGAATGGCAACGGGGTCATACGTAGTCACACTGGCTCCTTCATCCAATAACTCCTGAATGATTTTTAAAGATGCCGCTTCTCTCATATCATCCGTTCCGGGCTTATAAGAAAGTCCAAGCACTGAAACTCTTTTCCCGTTTAAACTTCCAATTGTCATTTTTGCCTTTTGAACAGCCAATGATTGCTGCTTGTTATTGACTTTGATCACGGAGTTCAAAATTTCAAATTGGTAATCCAAATTGGCTGCTAAATGAACAAGAGCTTTTGTATCCTTTGGAAAGCATGAACCGCCATAGCCAAAGCCAGCCTTAAGAAATTGGGGGCCAATCCGGCAATCCTTCCCGATTCCTTTGGCAACATCCTCGATCGTTGCCCCCACTTTTTCACAGATATGGGCGATTTCATTTATAAAGGTAATTTTTGTGGCTAGGAATGCATTGGAAGCATACTTAATCATTTCTGCACTTCTTACATCTGTTTTAAAGATTGGAATATTTAATGGCTGATAGATTTGTTCTAAGACTGTGACCTCTTCAGGATGTTCCGTACCGATAACAATGCGGTCAGCGTGAAAGAAATCATGAATGGCAGTACCTTCACGAAGAAATTCCGGATTTGAGACCACCTCCGCTTGGATCGATGGAGGTTTATTACATTCAATAATTTGTTTAATTTTATCATTCGTTCCTACAGGTACTGTGCTCTTTGTGCAAATTACCACATCGTTTTGGAGGTGATCGGTCATAGTACAGACAGCAGTATAAAGGTATTCGAGGTTGACCGAACCATCTGGATGTTCAGGAGTCCCAACTGCAATAAAGATGACTTCGGCATTAGAATAGGCATAGTCAGGATTTGTGGTGAAATGGAGATGACCGGAATGCAGTTTTTTTTCTAATAAAGAATGAAGGCCAGGTTCGAAAATGGGAGGACGCCCCTTTCGAAGCATACTAATTTTTTCCTCTTCAATGTCAATGCATGTTACGTTATGGCCTAATTCAGCTAAGCAAGCACTTGTTACCAACCCTACGTAACCTGCCCCTGCAACTGTAATCTGCATCCAATCCCTCCCAAATGGTTTGTTTACTTTATTGTATTAGATTAAGTGGCGATTTTTCATAAAGAACATGTAAAGTATTTAAAGAGTTTGTATAGGACTACTATTTAAAGAGTAAAGCCGGTTTAAGGATCAATAAACCGGCTTTACTACAAGGTTAAATTGTTTATGCTTCTAATTTGTATCCAATTCCGCGAACGGTTTTGAAATAAATGGGTGCCCCGCTATCCTCTTCTATTTTGGTTCTTAGATGGGAGATATGTACATCTACAATTCTTGTACCACAGGAATAATCATCTTTCCATACTGCATTCAGCAATTGCTCGCGGGTTAGGACACGCCCCCTATTTTGTGCCATGAAGGCAAGTAATTCGAATTCCTTTAAAGTCAAGTCCAGTAGTTTTCCATGGTGATAGGCCTCAAATTTCTTAGGGTAAATCATTAACCCATTCATTTTAATATGAGTTTCGTATTCAATGCCTGCCAAATGTTTGACCTGGGACCTTCTTAGGATTGCTTTCACCCTGGCAATTACTTCCCTGGGGCTAAAGGGTTTTACCATATAATCATCCGCACCTAATTCAAGACCGAGGATTCTATCTAGTTCATGATCTTTGGCGGTAAGCATAATAATGGGAGTCATAATCTTTTCTTGTCGCAACTGTTTGCACACTTCCAGTCCAACTAATTCCGGTAGCATCAAATCCAAAATAATTAGGTCGGGCGATTCAGTAAACGCAAGATGTTTTCCCTCTTTACCATTGGATGCTGAAATGACATGAAAACCTGCCTGTGCCAGATTATACTCTAGCAAGGTAACGATTGACTTTTCATCATCGACAATGAGTATGTTATTTTTCATAGTATCCCTCGTAAGCCAAGTATCCTTCTCCTTCCTTCTTTGTAAACCAAAAGATAGATTATTTTGATGATTGTGTGTCATTTAATAGTTTATTAAACAATCGTTAACGGTTTATAAAGCTAATGTTAAGAATTGTAAAGAGGTAGATTTTTCAAAAAATAAGTATGGAGGGCTTTCTTATTTTTACGATGAAAGAAAAGAATATAAAGAGAATCTTGTATTCTAGGAAATTAAAATTTGGAAGAATTAGAGTTTTTACAAAACATTTACATATAATTCATTCACAATTAATACTTTTCATTTATATTCATTTCTGTAAGGTAAACAAAATTCATGATAGGAAACTAGACAAATTGGAGGAAATAAGACAAATGAGACGATTAAAAAACTTAAGCCTGTTTACATTACTTGCAGCATTCATGGTGCTGATTGCTGCATGCGGTGGTCAAAACACCACTAGTGAAAAAAAGGATCATTCAAGCAATGAAACGACTAAAACGGAAGAAAAGAAGGAATTATCAGGCACTTTAGTTATTTCCGGCTCTTCTGCAATGCAGCCATTAGTGGCGGCGGCCGCTGAGGAATTTATGACTGAAAATCCAAAGGTTGATATTCAAGTAAATGCAGGAGGATCAGGTACTGGCTTATCTCAGGTTGCCGAAGGATCCGTTCAAATTGGTAACTCCGATGTATTCGCGGAAGAAAAAGAAGGAATTCCGGCAGACCAGTTAGTTGATCATAAAGTAGCGGTTGTAGGTATGACAGCGGCTGTTAATCCTAAAGTTGGCATTAAAGATATTAAAAAAGAAGATCTGATTAAAGTTTTCACAGGTAAAATCACAAACTGGAAAGAGCTTGGCGGAAAAGACCAAAAAATCGTTCTAGTTAATCGCCCTGATTCTTCAGGAACCCGTGCAGTATTTAATAAATTTGCGCTTGATGGCGCAACGCCTGCTGAAGGTATTACAGAAGATTCATCCAATACAGTTAAAAAGATCATTAATGAAACGGACGGTGCAATTGGTTATCTTGCATTCTCTTATTTCACTGATAATACGGTAACACCACTTGCCATAGACGGAGTAGAGCCAACTGCAGAAAACGTACAAACTGGCAAATTCCCAGTTTGGGCGTATGAGCACTCCTATACTAAGGGAGAGCCAACAGATCTTGCCAAAGAGTTCCTTGACTTCATGATGTCAGATGATATCCAAAATAATCTATTAAAAGAACAAGGTTATCTTCCTGTAACAAAAATGGAAGTTGAAAGAGATGCGAAAGGAAATCAAAAAAATAAATAATTATTCACTTTAATAATGAAGAACCTGCAAACAATCATGCAGGTTCTTTTTATCCTCATCTTTTTTTATTTTTTTATGGGAGGATTTTGACTATCTATAAGAAAAGGTAGGGAATTTCCCTCATCTGCTTGTTCATAGAATTGATTCTGTATTTGGTTATTTGCTACTTCTGCCTCCGAACTTAACTGTGGAGAAACCCTTTCACTATCATTTTTTGACTTTCTATTTAAAAAATAATTTGCCTCCTCTGTTGATTGATTTTGTTTTTTTTCTTCCTTCATTATGTTCCCTCACTTATTTTCCATTTTTTATTACATTAAACAAAAAGGCACCTCTTCATACTTAATAATTGTTCAAAAAGTTAACAAATAAATTCACTAATTGAGGGAATGTTAGGAGTAAAACTAACAATCACTTTCTCTGGGGGTATTTAGGAATGACTAAGTTAAAAAAATTAAGTTTATTAATAGCAATTATGACACTAATGGTATTTGCAGCTGCCTGTGGTGGAGCATCTAAAGATAAAAATGAAGGAACTGAAAATAAAGGCGGAAAAGAACTTTCAGGTTCATTGGTCGTTTCCGGATCATCTGCCATGCAGCCACTTGTAGCAGCTGCTGCAGAAGAATTTATGGCTGATAATCCCAATGTCGACATTCAAGTAAATGCAGGGGGATCTGGAACTGGATTATCCCAAGTTGCGGAAGGATCTGTTCAAATCGGTAATTCAGATGTATTTGCAGAGGAAAAAGAAGGAATTGCAGCGGATCAATTAGTTGACCATAAAGTAGCGGTTGTAGGGATCACTGCAGCAGTTAACCCTAAGGTAGGAATTAAAGATATCTCAAAAGACGATCTTATTAAAGTGTTCACAGGAAAAATTACAAACTGGAAAGAGCTAGGAGGAAAGGATCAAAAAATTGTCCTTGTAAATCGTCCAGATGCTTCAGGTACACGTGCTGTATTTAACAAATTTGGTCTTGATGGGGCCACACCAGCTGAAGGGATCACTGAGGATTCATCCAACACCGTTAAAAAAATTGTGAATGAAACAGAAGGTGCTGTTGGTTACTTGGCGTTTTCTTATTTCACAGATGATAAGGTAACCCCGCTGTCTATTGAGGGAGTTGAACCTACAGATGAAAACGTACAAACAGGAAAGTTCCCAATCTGGGCATACGAACACTCCTATACAAAAGGTGAACCAAGTGGTGTGGCAAAGGCATTTTTAGACTATTTAATGTCTAACGATGTTCAAAACACTTTATTAAAGGAACAAGGTTACCTGCCTGTTACAAAAATGAAAGTGGAACGCGATGCCAAAGGGAATCAAACGAGTAAATAATTGAGAATATAAATGCTGAAGGGGTAAATGTGAGTGCACATTTACCCTTATGACGTCATTTAGGGGTGTTTGGTGCAATATGGAAAAAACAATACCTGCAAAAGATCGATTATTAAAATCAGGGAGAAGCAGGATAGATGGGGAAGTAAGAGGTAAGATCCTAGTCATTTCTTGTGCCGTCATCATGATTTCTGCCACGATTGCCATCACAATCTTTTTGGGAACAAAAGGTCTGCAAGCTTTTATCAAAAATGGAGTCAGTCTAATTGAGTTTTTAACCAGTAAGACATGGAATCCTACGAATCAGGCGAAGCCTGAATATGGAACGTTGCCATTTATTTTTGGCTCTTTTGCGGTCACATTTCTTTCAGCCCTAGTAGCAGCGCCTTTAGGGGTTGGAGGAGCCATCTTTATGACAGAAATAGCACCTTCATGGGGTAGAAAAGTATTGCAGCCCGTCATTGAGCTATTAGTGGGCATTCCTTCTGTAGTTTACGGTTTTATTGGGCTTACGGTATTAGTCCCCTTTATAAGGGATCATGTTGGCGGTCTGGGGTTTAGTCTGCTTTCCGGTACTATTGTTCTATCCATTATGATTTTGCCAACCATTACAACCATCGCAACAGATGCTATGAGTTCATTGTCAAAAGCTTTGAGAGAAGGGTCTTATGCTTTAGGTGCCACTCGTTGGCAAACAATTCGAAAAGTACTGATACCGGCAGCAATGCCAACATTGTTAACTGCTATAGTTCTGGGAATGGCAAGAGCCTTTGGAGAAGCCTTGGCAGTTCAAATGGTAATTGGAAATGTGAAGGACTTGCCTTCTAGTTTATTGGATGCCTCTGCAACCTTAACAACAATTATTACGTTAAATATGGGCCATACCACCTATGGCAGTGTGGAAAATAATACTCTATGGTCGATGGGATTAATGTTATTAATCATGTCGTTCGCATTTATTCTCCTCATTCGTTATTTATCATCAAGGAGGAAGATGTAAATGAATACCAAAACGGCCGATCGCTTGGCTACTGGTGTTTTTTATGTAATCGCATTGATTATCATTTCGATTCTCGTCGGGTTGTTTTACTATATATTGGTAAATGGACTGAAATACATATCTTTTGACTTTTTAACTTCTCCTTCAAGTAATGTAAGAGCAGGTGGAGGAATTCGGGATCAATTATTTAATTCGCTCTATGTTCTCTTCATTACTATGTTGATAGCCATTCCACTTGGTTTAGGTGGAGGAATTTACATGGCCGAATATGCTAAACCAGGGAAAGTTACAGATATTATTCGATCCTGTATTGAAGTTTTAGCGTCACTCCCTTCCATTGTGATTGGGATGTTTGGTTTATTAATGTTTGTTAATTTGACAGGTTGGGGATATACGATTCTGGGAGGTGCCTTGGCACTTACTGTATTCAATTTGCCAGTGATCGTTCGTGTAAGTGAGGATGCCATTCGTTCTGTTCCGAGGGAATTGAAAGAAGCCAGTCTTGGGCTAGGGATTACCCATTGGCATACAATTAAGAAGGTTATTGTCCCAAGTGCCTTTCCAACTATTTTAACAGGTATCATCCTTGCTTCCGGTCGTGTTTTCGGTGAGGCCGCTGCATTATTATTTACGGCTGGATTATCAACACCAAGACTTGATTATGCAAACTGGAATCCATTTTCTGCAACCTCCCCATTAAATATTTTTCGCCCTGCGGAAACATTGGCAGTACATATATGGTCAGTCAATACACAAGGTCTAATTCCTGATGTGGAAGAGGTATCTAGCGGTTCTGCAGCAGTATTGGTACTATCCGTTTTAATTTTTAATTTATTGGCAAGGTGGATAGGAAGTCTAATTCATCGAAAAATCACGGCATCTAAGTAAAGCAGGTGAAAAAATTGGTAACAGCATTAACTGAAAAACCCAAGGAAACGAAAATGGATAAAAAAAATAATGTGCTTGATGTCAAAAATTTAGAAATATTTTATGGAGAAAAAAGAGCTGTCAATGGCATCTCAATGGAAATCGACAAAAATTCAGTTACTGCCCTAATCGGTCCGTCCGGTTGTGGGAAGTCGACATTTCTGCGTAGCGTTAACAGGATGAATGACCTGATCCCTGGAGCAAGGGCAGAAGGGGAAATCATTTATGAGGACCTCAATATTTTATCTAATCAAATTGATGTTGTTGCATTGAGAAAAGAAATCGGAATGGTGTTTCAGAAACCCAATCCATTTCCAAAGTCGATATATGAAAATATTACACATGCCCTAAAGTTTTCCGGAATCAGAAAGAAACGTGAGCTGGACGAAATTGTCGAGGCGAGCCTTCGAAAGGCCGCTTTGTGGGATGAAGTAAAGGATCGTCTTCATAAATCGGCATTATCACTCTCAGGAGGACAACAGCAGCGCCTATGCATTGCAAGAACCATTGCTATGAAACCCACTGTTATGCTCCTTGATGAACCGTCATCGGCATTGGATCCCATCTCCAATTCAAAAGTGGAAGATTTAATAGTGGAATTGAAAAAAGATTATTCTATTGTTATCGTAACTCACAATATGCAGCAAGCATCGAGAATTTCAGATAAAACCGCCTTCTTTTTAAGTGGAGATTTGATTGAATATGATTTGACCGAAAAAATATTTACAAATCCTTCAGTAAAAAAGACGGAAGAGTATATTTCCGGAAGGTTTGGATAGGGGGAAAAGTATGTCTATAACGGTATCCAGGCAGGTATTTCAAATAAATGATTTGAATTTATGGTATGGAGAGCACCATGCATTAAAAAAAATCAATTTCCCAATTAACAAAAAAGAAGTTACTGCCATTATTGGACCTTCAGGCTGTGGTAAATCAACCTTCATCAAAACGCTAAATTTAATGATTAATTATGTCCCAAATGTAAAAATGACGGGAGAAATTAATTATAATGGACAAAATATATTAAATGAAAAAATGGACCTGGTGGAATTACGAAAAAATGTAGGAATGGTCTTTCAAAAGGGAAATCCATTTCCCCAATCCATTTTTGATAATGTGGCATACGGACCAAGAGTTCATGGAATTAAAAGGAAAACACATCTTGAAGATATTGTTACGAAATCCTTAATGGATGTAGCTTTATGGGATGAAGTAAAGGACCGTTTACATGCACCTGCTCTTGGTTTATCAGGGGGGCAACAGCAGCGATTATGTATTGCCAGAGCACTCGCCACGAAACCTGATGTTTTGCTAATGGATGAGCCTACCTCTGCTTTAGATCCTATTTCTACATTAAAAATAGAGGAATTGATTTTACAGCTAAAAGAAAAATATACGATCGTGATTGTAACGCATAATATGCAGCAGGCATCAAGGGTATCGGATCAAACTGCGTTCTTTTTAATGGGGGAATTAATTGAGTTGGATGAAACTTCAATGATTTTTTCAAATCCAGCTGATGAACGTACGGAAGGATATATTACAGGAAGATTTGGATAAGAGGGGTGACGACAACCATGAATACAAGATCACATTTCGATCAAAATTTAAAGGAACTAAAAGATTTGCTTATGGAAATGGCAAGAATATCGGAAAATGCCATAAAGGAAAGTATCAATACTCTCATTCATCAAGATATTGAAAAGGCAGAAGAAATTATAAAGAATGATACAGAAATCGATGTGCTGGAACATGAAATTAACGATAAAGCGATTATACTCATTGCCAAGGAATCACCTGTTGCAAGGGACCTTCGAAAAATAATAGTTGCTCTAAAAATCTCCTCAGAGGTCGAGCGAATTGCCGACAATGCTGTTAATATTGCAAAATCCACTTTGCATATTGGATTAGAAAAACATATTAAAGAAATTATTGATATACCTAAGATGATGGACATGGCGTTGGACATGTTAAGCAATTCTTTAACAGCATTTTTAACAGAAGATGCCGAACTTGCTAAGAAATGTGCAAAGAAAGATGACCAGGTTGATGAGATGTACGGAAAACTAATCCGCGAGCTTATGGGATATATACAGCAATATCCGGATAAAATGAATCAAATTACGCAGCTATCATTTGTATGTAGGTATATCGAAAGAGTAGCGGATCATTCAACAAACATTGCTGAGCATGTCATATATCTTGTGACAGGAGAACGTATTGATTTAAACGCATAATAAAAGTATGTTTCACCCTATTATGATTTTGAAATTTTTTTTCTGCACCCAAATTGAGTATCCAAGCAATCTGGATGCAGATTTTTTTTACTATGTATTGGCATTCATCCATAAATTATTTCTTAAATATAACACCCCTTTAGTGTTGCAAGTATGTAAATTACTAATAGTATTGGCTCCGCCTACGCCATATACCATGATAGCCACGCATGCTATCCCCGCTATATATATCATAATTGGAAAATATTAATAAATTTCTAATGGGGTATTAAGACTATGTAAATAAAAGTTTAATTCTTCTAGGACAGCGTTAAAATTTACTAAGAATTTTCAATCGGTTTACATGATTTTAATATTTGTAAATTATGCTTAATTTGTAGCTGATTTTAAATAAAGAGGTGCCACTTATGTACAGCCATATAACCAGCCAGTCACACTCTTCATTTGGTAAAAAAACATTTTTTTCATACTTTAAGTACTTCAATAACAGAGTAAAGAAGGACTTCTTCCATTATAAGAGACTTAGAGAATTACATTCTATTATGAATAACTATGCTTTAGATACATTTTTTCAACCCGTTCTTTGCTTGAAAACAGGGAAGACCATTGGTTTTGAGGTATTAAATCGCCCAGCAGTTACTCGTTTATTTCCGGACACGGAATGTTTTTATGAATTTGTTGGACAATCCAATCAAGTATTCCTATTTGAATGTTTCTGTAGAAATCTATCTCTTAAACGGTTTATCGATCAATTTAAACGTCTTGCTTGGCAAGAACCAACATTGATTTTTATTAATATTCACCCTCTTGTTTTACTAGATTCTAATTATCAAAGTGGAGAAACACTGGAACTTTTAACGGAGCTAGGCATTGCACCTCAACAGGTCGTTTTCGAATTAACAGAGAAAAGTGCAGTTACCGACTTCGCTCTTTTTGAAAAAGTACTTTCCCATTATCGTTCACAGGGGTATCGAATAGCGATTGATGACGTAGGTTCCGGATACAACAGTTTAAAAACCCTGGTGTATTTAAAGCCTGAATTTATCAAACTTGATAAATCACTGATCCAAAATATCGATCAAAATGTTGAACAACAGCAATTGGTGAAGTTAATAGTGGAATATGCAAAACAATCCTCCACAGAAATTATCGCAGAAGGGATTGAGAGGACTGAGGATCTAGCATTTATTTATGAACAAGGAGTCCATTTTGGACAAGGCTATGCTTTAGGAAGACCGCACAAAGAAGTACGTCCAGGGGAAATCCCGTTTGAAAAAACGGTCATGGATAGTGAGAATTATCGTGCATTACAAGAAAAAATGGCGATCGGGGGAGCATAACATTGAGGTTGTCTGTCAAACGAAAATTGTTTATTTCTTTACTGTCAGTTGCTATCATTCCATTACTAATTTTGAGTTCTATCTTGTACTATAAAACAAATCTTGGCTTTAAATCCATTCTCACAAATAGCCAGAATTCAACAAAAGAATCAGTTAGCGATCAGTTAGATCATTTATCAGAAGAGCTTCTTCAATTGACCATTTATTATGCCGGTAATAAGGAGCTTATAGAAGCATTTAGAACTGGGGATCGCGAAACGATTGCTCAGACCGTTCAGCCGATATTTGAAAGATTAAAAAAAGAACAAAAACTGGACGTATTTGAATTTGGTGATGTAAATGGTGTAGTGTTTTATCGAGCCCATAATCCACAAAAATTTGGTGATGATAAAAGTGATAAGCCTGCGATTCAAGAAACGATTAAAGGGAAGGAAATGGCTGGTTTCGAGTCTGGGAACAGTGGTCTAGCCGTTCGTGCGTTCGTCCCACTCGTTTATGAAAATAAAATAATAGGAACTTTACAAACAGGTATAGATAGTTCCGCAATCACCTACATAACTAAAACGCTCAAAGACGTAAACATTAATATAATGGATCCTGAAGGCCAGATTTTAATTTCTACTGATGATTCTAAGATCGGAACAAGGTTTAAAGATAATAGGATTATCAATAAAGTGAAAGCTGGCAAAGAAATGACCAGGGAACATGACCATCAATATGAAGTGTATATGCCTCTATTAGATCCCACTAAACAAGAGGTTATTGGAATAACACAAATTAAACAAGATGTAAGTATTGTCAAGACAATTAATAGCCAAATATTTCTTTATCTGTTAATCGGTGGCATCATAACCATCGTTATGGTTGTCATAACTGCTTTCTTTTTAAGCAAAAGTTTTTCCACTCCCATAAAACAGATAAGAGACTTTATGGAGCACATTTCTAAAGGCAATCTCGAATATAAATTCAAGGGGAAAAATAGAAACGACGAATTTGGACAATTATTTTTTTCAATAAAAAATACACAGGCCAGTTTAAAAGAAATGATAGAAAATATTTCGGAGCATTCCCAAGTAGTAAAAAATCAATCACTTTTTATGAAAGAATCTTGTGCAGAAATCCATATTTCCAGCAACCAGGTAGCTTCTACTATGCAGGAGTTATCATCCGGGGTGGAGCAACAGGCACACTTGACGACTGAATTGGCTAAGCAAGTGAATCATTTTTCAAAGCGAATAAACCTTGTAAATGAAAATGGGACATTAATACAGGAATCTTTCTATGATATTTCGAACGTAACTGAAATTGGAAATGAGCGGATGAATAAATCTATAGACCAAATGAATAAGATCTATGATATTGTGAGTGTCTCTATTGAAAAAGTTAAAAGTTTGGATGATGAGTCTAAAAAAATAGCCAACCTCATTAATGTGGTTCATAACATTGCGGATCAAACGAATCTATTGGCATTAAATGCTGCAATTGAGGCGGCCAGAGCGGGGGAACATGGAAAGGGATTTGCCGTTGTTGCTAATGAAGTAAGGAAGCTTGCCGAACAAGTATCACTTTCCGTAGGAGAGATTACAAGTATTGTAAATGGCATTCAGAATGTCTCTAAGAATGTGGCTGAATCATTAACATTAGGATATCAACAGGTGGGAGAAGGAACGATTCAAATTAAAGAGACGGGTGAGACATTCGAAAATATTAACAAAGCTGTTGTTAATATGGCAGAAAAAATCGAGCAAGTCTCAAAAAATTTAACAGAAATTGTGTATGGCAGCAATGAAATTAACAAGTCTATTGAGTACATTGCTACTATATCGCAGGAATCTGCAGCCGGCATAGAAGAAACATCAGCGGCTGTTCAACAAACCAGTAGCTCTATCGAGAGATTATCTTCAAATGCGGACTCTTTAGAAATTCAATCAGATGAATTGGGATTATTGGTAGGAAGGTTTCGGCTGTAAACCCCTTTTTTAAGATGAAAATCAATAATAGTTTTGAGTCTTCTTGAAAAAATCCATTTACACTATCTAGACATTGGAGTAATATTATGACAGTTTCAAATTTCTAAATCGCTGAAACCAATAGGTACGGGGGAACCATTTTAGTGGGTTGCTACTAAACTCAAGGGGTGAATCCTTTTTTGGTAGGGCTACTCAAGGTCCGAATCCGACAGCTAACCTCGTAAGCGTATATGAGAAGGAAGGTGGAGCTTGTGACATTACAAAAATGGTGTGTCTACGGGTCTATTTAAATCTGACTTGTAGGCAAATTTTTTTATTTTTGAGTAATTACTGATAGCATGGGTAAATTAAACCATAATTAATTTTTGGCGGTGAATAACTTGTTTGGGGTTATAAAAAGATTTTTAATTGGCCGACCTTTGAAATCTCATGAGCTAGGCGAACAGAAACTAAACAAAACGAAAGCATTAGCAATCCTTTCATCTGATGCTTTGTCGTCAGTGGCATATGGTCCTGAACAAATTTTAATTGTATTAGTTACTATCAGTACTGCAGCATTTTGGTATTCCATTCCTATTGCAGTAGGTGTGTTAATTCTTTTATCAGCCTTGATACTGTCCTATAGGCAAATCATCTTTGCTTACCCTCATGGAGGTGGGGCCTATGTGGTTTCAAAAAGCAATCTGGGGGTAAATCCAGGCTTGATAGCTGGAGGGTCCCTATTGGTGGACTACATCCTGACAGTTGCTGTAAGTGTGTCTGCTGGGACCGATGCTATAACATCTGCGTTTCCGACTTTACATGGCTATAATGTAGGAATCGCAATTACGTTTGTCATTTTAATAACAATATTGAATCTGAGAGGGGTAACGGAGTCTGCTTCAATATTAGCATACCCGGTTTACTTATTCGTCTTAGCGTTATTTATATTGATTGCTGTTGGTTTATATAACATTGTAACCGGAGGGGTTTCGCCACAATTACACACCCCAATCGGTACCCCTGTAACGGGGATCAGTTTGTTTATTCTATTAAGGGCGTTTGCTTCCGGGAGTTCCGCTTTAACAGGAGTTGAAGCTATTTCTAATGCTATACCTAATTTTAAAGACCCAGCTCCTAATAATGCAGCTAAAACATTAATGGCAATGGGAGCGTTACTTGCCATTCTATTTTCAGGAATTGTATTTTTAGCCTATTATTATGGGATTTCTCCAAGTGAAAAAGTAACTGTCGTATCCCAAATTGCTGAAGAGACTTTCGGTCGGAATTTCATTTATTTCTTTATTCAAGGAACCACAGCCTTGATATTAGTTCTTGCTGCGAACACTGGATATTCCGCTTTCCCGTTGTTGGCAGTTAATCTTGCTAAGGATAAGTTTATACCTAGAATGTTTCTTATGAGAGGGGATCGATTAGGGTATTCAAATGGCATCATTATACTTGGCATTGCTTCTATCCTTTTAATTTTAACTTTTCATGCTAAAACAGAACATCTTATCCCGCTTTACGCAGTTGGGGTGTTTCTTCCATTTACTTTGTCTCAGTCAGGCATGATGGTTAAATGGCTGCGAGAGAAGCCTCAAGGGTGGGTACCTAAATTTATCATTAATACAACAGGTACCCTAATAAGCCTTATTGTTACATTAATGTTCTTAATAACAAAATTCTCACAGGTTTGGTCTATTTTAATCTTTCTACCTATCATTGTGTTCTTCTTTCATCGAATTAAAAAGCATTATGACGCTGTTGGAGACCAATTAAGTCTTAAAACGTGTAAACCACCTTTGACCATTGAAGGTAATGTTTTGATAGTGCCTGTCGCTGGCATGACTCATGTTGTAGAGAATACCTTAAATTATGTTAAATCTTTATCGCCTGATCAAATCATTGCGGTGTATGTTGCCTTTGAAAGAGACGACGAAAAGAAGTTCGAAGAAAAATGGAAGAAATGGCAACCAGATGTAAGGCTGGTGACATTGCACTCTCATTATAGAAGTATCATCAGTCCACTTACTAAATTTGTTGATACTGTAGAGCATAAAGCCAAAGAAGGGAATTATCGGGTAACAGTTGTCATTCCGCAATTTATTCCTAAAAAGGGGTGGCACAATATTCTTCACAACCAATCAAGCCTTCTTATTCGATCCTTCTTACTTTATCGAAGAGACGTGATTGTAACAACTGTGCCTTATCATTTAATAAAATAATAAATATGGGCCCAGGTATAAATAAGGGATCCATTAGAGAAGGAGGCTACTAAATTGGTAGCCTCCCTTAAATATGTCTCATAAATAGTATCTTTTGTCCGAGATAGATCTTACCAGAGGATGAACATCTTCTTTAAACTGTATGGAAGATAAAATACTCTTTATTGTACTATCTAATTTTCAGACTCCTGAGTTTTTAAAATAACTAATCACAACGTTTTGTTATTATATAGAAAAAATCAGCGTGCTCAAAAAAAGTCAGCCCATTAATGAATAGGCTGACTTACACTTTCCTTTTTATCAAAATAATGATCTATTATTCGGTCCAGTTTTTCCAAATCTTTCGAAGCAATATCTCCGATATGGTTTTTCAAAGAATCAATGGTTGTTTTTACAAGGAATTTCCGTGGCTTTTTGGAATGAAGCATTTCTTCCAGAATAAAATCCAACAGTTCAACATATTTTAGTAGGTCTTTATCGTCGCTTAATCGATTTTTCAATGCTAAAACACAAGTGTAGAGTTGTTTCTTAAAAGCGTATTCCGAATAATGGCAATCCGGCAGCCATTTTTCCAGAATGGCCGGGTCTAATAATCGGTCCCCGGCTTCCCCAATTTCTTCGACCATTTTTATCAATCGTTGCACCGTATAACGGATCACTATCCGAATATTGCCATTTGATTCATTCGCTAAAAAATGAAAATGGATATTATGATGCAGCATTCCAACAAACATAATGGCACAATCCAATAAATAGGGCTGTTTTTGCTCCCCGAATAGGTCTAACAAGCGGTTATAGGTCCAACGAATATGCAAAATTTGCGTTTGTTTTAAAAATTGTTTTAAGGCAGGGTCGTTGGAAACAAATACCTCTTCAAAAAGAGTTAACAATTTATTGCGATGATTAAAGGCCATTTGCAGTTCAATTTGTTGAATAAAGATTTCAATATCGGCAGGGTCATGTCCAATGAGTAGGGCATTTCTTTCCTCATCAATTTTTTTCCGCAATGAAGTAAAAATGGCAATCAGCAATTCATTTTTGGAAGAAAAGTAATTGTAGAATGTACCCTTGGAAATTCCGCTAAAATCGATAATATCTAAAATCGAAGTGGCCTGGAAGCCTTTTTCGATAAACAATTGATGGGCTTTATTAATTACGTGCTGTTTTCGGTCATTCATTTTTTTCACCTGAAATCCTTACTAGACTGACTGTACAATAATTAGTATACTGCATTTTTAAATCTAGTACAATTCCAGTAAAAAATTGATATTTTTTGATTGCAAAATTTGAACCGCCGGTATATGATAGTATCTATCCAAAACAAAGGTCTAAAAAAATGGACCGTCAGTTTAGTGGGAGGAATTATAATGGATACTACTTTAAAACAAAATCGCCCTCCTTATGGAATCATCGCAATATTGATGATCGGGGCGTTTATTTCGATGTTAAATGAAACATTATTAAATGTGGCCTTGCCATCCATCATGAAAGATTTGGATGTTGGTGCTTCAACAGTCCAATGGCTGGCAACTGGATACATGCTCGTAAACGGGGTCATGATCCCGGCAACCGCGTTTTTAATTCAGAAATATTCAGTAAGAGGGTTATTCCTTACCGCAATTAGTTTGTTTACGGTTGGAACGATCATTGCCGGCTTTGCCCATGTTTTTCCGTTATTATTAACAGCACGAATGATTCAGGCGTCAGGTTCTGCCATCATGATGCCGTTACTGATGAACGTGATGTTAACCAGCTTTCCACCTGAAAAACGGGGAGCAGCGATGGGGCTGTTCGGTCTGGTATTCATCTTTGCACCAGCAGTTGGACCAACGCTTTCAGGTTATTTAATTGAACATAATAGCTGGAGAATTTTATTCCATCTTGTATCGCCATTGGCTGCAATTATTCTTGTGATTAGTATTTTCTTATTAAAAGATAAGAAGGAAAAAGTAGACATTCGACTTGATAAGTTGTCGTTAGTATTATCTAGTATTGCGTTCGGCGGTTTATTATATGGCTTCAGCTCTGCCGGCGATAAAGGCTGGGACAGCCCAGCGGTATATGCAACGATTACTGCCGGAGCGATCAGTTTGGTTATGTTTATTGTTCGCCAAAATAAACTTGAAAAGCCGATGCTTAATTTTAAAATTTATAAGTACCCAATGTTCGCCTTATCTTCAGCCATTTCGATTGTGATTTCGATGGCAATGTTTTCAGCGATGCTGTTAATGCCGATTTATCTGCAGACTATCCGTGGAATATCACCATTAAAATCTGGTTTATTAATGCTTCCCGGCTCCTTATTAATGGGAATTATGAGCCCTATTACCGGAAAATTATTTGATAAGTTTGGCGGCAGAGTTTTAGCAGTCATCGGCTTATCCATTACAACCTTTACAACTTACTTATTCAGTAAATTAACATTAGATACGACATATACACATTTGATTTTGCTCTATTCCGCTCGGATGTTTGGGATGTCGATGGTAATGATGCCAGTTATGACAAACGGGTTAAATCAGTTGCCTGCCCGTTTCTATCCACATGGTACCGCGATGAACAACACCTTGCAGCAGGTTTCCGGAGCGATTGGATCGGCATTGCTGGTAACTATTATGTCAAACCGGACGAAGACACATGCTACGGATCTCGCTGCAGATGCCATGAAACACTTGACAGGGCAGCCGAGTCCAGAAATGCTTGCAACAATGAAGCAGCAAATTGCCATGAAGGCTATGCTCGAAGGGATCAATGATTCTTTCCTTGTGTCGGTTGGGATTGCCAGTATCGCGCTTGTTCTGGCCTTCTTTATCAAACGTGCCAAACAAGCCGAAGATCCAGCTGAGAAGATGAATGCAGGGAATCCGGTTGTTAATAAGCTTGCAGAAAATTGAATCGATAAAACACACAGTGGATGCTGTGTGTTTTTTTATACATTGAATTGTATTCCAAAAAAAGGGAAACTTGGCACGGAAATTGCTTCTTTACTAATTGAAACAAAACCTGAATAGGAGGCTGAAACAAGATGGAACATATAAACATTCGCAAGGCAACCAAGAAAGATATCCCTCAACTTCTGGAATTAATGGATCAATACATCGTTGACTTCTATCATTGCCCTCGTCCAAAAGGACAATCGGTTGAAAACTTGGTCCAACATTTACTGGAAAATCCTTACGAAGGGATACAGTTTGTTGCAGAAACGGAGTCAAATCACCTTGTTGGTTTTGCTACACTTTATTTTACGTTCAATACCCTTGAAGCAAAACGGATGGCAATACTTTATGATTTATTTGTTTCACCAGAAACAAGGGGAGGGAAAATAGGGGAAAGGCTGATGCAGACTTGTATTTCCTATATCAGAGAGCATGACTATTCCCATATGATCTGGGAAACCGCACATGACAATTATCCCGCCCAGGCTTTGTATGATAAATTGGGAGCAAAAAAGGCCGTTTGGCTTAACTATGAAATCAGCTAAGTGTTATGTATAGCTGAATAAATTATTCAAAACCTCATAAAAAAAATATCTCCGGGCCAGTACATACCAGTCCGGAGAATTCTTTTATAGTTTAAATTTATGAATTAATCCTTTTAAGTCTTGAGCCATTTTGTCCAAATAGCCGGAGGATGCTGCGATTTCCTTCATGGCCGAGAGTTGCTCATTGGAAGAATAGGCCACGTTTCTGGAAGAATTGGCGGAGCCCTTTGCTATTTCTGCGACTTCTGTAATGGATGAGGCGACTTTTTCCGTGCTGGCCTCCATCTGTGGTGTTATTGACGCCAACTCTTGGGTTAGGCGGGTTACATCCTTGGTGGCCGAAAGGATATTTTCAAAGACTTCACCGACGTTTTCAATTTGATTTAATCCCTCATGGACCTCCGAGTTCACCTTATTCATTGACTGAACGGATGAGGCGGAGTCACGCTGAATGACGGAAACGAGTTCCGATACCTGTTTAGCTGAAACAGCGGATTGCTCCGCTAATTTTCTTACCTCATCAGCTACTACAGCAAATCCCCGGCCATGCTCACCTGCCCGTGCTGCTTCAATAGCCGCATTTAAGGCAAGTAAATTTGTTTGGTCAGCAATATTAGAAATGAGCAAGGCAATTTGCCCAATTTCTTGAGATCGGTCGGTAAGTTGGTTTACGATTAAGGACGATTCATTAAAAGAAACACTGATATTTTGCATTTGTTGGATGGCCTTTTGAATCGATTGATTTCCTGATACTACTTCCTTCTCCGTTTCGGTAGAATTGACCGAAATATGAGAAACAGTGTCAGCAATATTTTGTATGCCTACAGCCATTTGTTTGACGGCACTGGAGGAGTCAAGCGTCCCTTGCAGTTGAACGTCTGAACCGCCAGCCACTTCCTGAATAGCAGCCGCAATCTGATTGGTAGCCTTTGTTGTCTCCTCGGAACTAGCCGAAAGCTGTTCTGCAGAGGAAGCGACCTGTTCTATTGCTTGTGCCACTTCCTTGATCAAATTTCTGAAATTTTCAATCATGATATTCATGGCATTACCCAATTTTCCTATCTCATCACTGCGCTTGGAAATTTTGTGATCCACTTCACACGACAGAACCCCCTTGGAAACCTCTCCGGAAATGGAAACTATACTCTTAACAGGTTTTATCATAAACCGATAAATCACAAAGGAAAGCAATATTAAAATAACGAGCATTATTGCTGCTATTATTAAGTTGACGTTGATAAGTTCTGCCTTGACCTTTGTACTTTCCGCTTGTTTTTCATTGATGTGTAAAATTGCCAAGGGTTCTCCAGAAAAAGACTTTAATGAAGTTGTATACTCAGCATATTCAGTTGATTTCTCAGAGTTTGTTTGAAAGTCTTCCAAGTCTCGTTGCTGATCCAGATTGTTTTGGTACTTAGTAAGTTGTTCTTGCTTTATTAGTTTCGTTGTTGAAAGCATGCTGCCATCTTTGGATAGAATCGCAATATCGTCATGAAGTGTTTCTTTAATCTCCGCTAAAGCTTTTTCATCGAGCAGTCTACCATAAATCAGGATGCCGGATGGCTGTTCGGATCCATCTGCATTTGTAATGTAAGATGCTGCAAAAACAGCTAGCCCTTTGGAGGTGTTTACTAAACCTGAAAGCTTATTATTTTGCGTCATTTTGCTAATGATTTCTTTTTCAGCTAATGTTCCACTGAACTCTTTAACATCCCCTGCCTGGGATAATACGTTGCCTTTTAAATCTGCTGTTGCGATAAAAGAAATCCCTTTAGCGGGGCCTAAATCAGAATTTATATTATCGACAATCCAATTAACATTCTTTTGTTCCACAGCGACATGATAGTCTTCCCAATGAGAGTTCCCATTAGCCAGCCCAAGTAGGTCAATCCCCATTTGTTGAATTAGATTTGCTGTTGCTTGATTGGAAATCTTTACCCGTTCTTTTTCCATTTGGGTAAGATCTTTATTTATTTCCGAAAATAAGTAGAAGCCTGCTAGTGTAATCGGTAAAACTAATAATATAACAAAAAATAAAATCATTTTTACAAGTAAAGAATTTTTGCCCATCACCAATTTGTCCTCCATAAGTACTATATTTTTATATAATAATACATTATACAATAATTAAATCTTTTGTATATATCTGTCGAAATTGTGAAACTTTTGTAAAAAAAGAAGCCAAAGGCTTGACCTTTGACTTCTATAATGTCCGATACTTTTTCAACGCAAGAATATTTAAAATAATAAACAAGGCAGCAAAGAGGAATAGTGCAAACAGGTCTCCGCCAATCTCACCTAAACCTGCTCCCTGATACATGACGGCCTTTAGGGCATCACCTGCGTAATACATAGGGAATATTTTTGCAATCACCTGGAGCCAGTTGGCCATCCCTTCAAGTGGAAAGATACCGGCAAAAAACACTTGAGGAACGACGGCGATTGGAATGAATTGCATCATTTGAAACTCGGAAGCGGCAAATGATGATAATAAAATTCCTAAAGATAATGCAACTAAGGCTAGTAACAGGTTAATTAGTATGACGTGAAAAATGGATCCGACTAATACAATGTCTAAAACGTTGATCGCGTAAATGACGACAATAATTGTTTGGAGGACCGCAAAAATACCATACCCGATTAAATAGGCTGTTACCACCTCGGCGCGGCGGATTGGTGTGGAAATCAGCCGTTCCAATGTACCGGTTGTTCGTTCGCGCAGCAGCCCGATCCCGGAAATAATAAAGACAAAGAAGAAAACGAAGAAGCCGACTAAAATTGGGCTGAGTACATCAAAAAACACCGTGTCCTTATCCCCATAAACATATTTGGTTGTGATGCTTTGTTTCGCCAACCCGCCGGCAGCCATAGCCGGTAGTTGCTGGATCAGCTTCGCCTGAACCACTCCTGCAGAAGCCTGATTAATCTTCATTTGTAAAGCCTTTGCTTTGGTTGGATCATCGTTTCGCAGGGTTAATGTTAATGTTCCATTATCCTTGACTAGCAAGCCATCGAGATCATCATCTACCACTGTCTTTCCAGATACCTTTGAATAAGACTTTACATCGATATCCGCTTTTTTGATTGCTTTTACAAGAGTTTGATCAATTCCTTTTACTCCAAGCTTGGGATCGACCGTATTTCCGTTAAAAAGAAAGTACATTAAGGTAAGGATTAACAAAGGCGCCACGAACATTAACGCCAAGGTCCGTTTATCCCGCACCATTTGCTGACAAATTCTTTTGACTAACGCCCAAATTCTCATGATTGTTTCACCCCCGCCTTTAAAAATACCTCATCGAAGTGGTCAGCCTTGTAATATGCCTTTAATTCCTGAGGGGATCCGTTTGTGAGAATCCGTCCATCACGAACCATAGCTACGTAATCACAGCGCTCCGCTTCATCCATTACATGGGTAGTGACAATGATCGTTTTGTGTTCTTCCTTTTTTAAGCGAAGGAATTCATTCCAAATCGAAAGTTTTAGTTCCGGGTCGATGCCGACGGTTGGTTCATCCAGGATGAGTATTTTAGGATCCTGAATTAAGGCGATGGCCAGGGACAAGCGGCGCTTCATACCTCCTGAATAGGCAGATACCCGTTTCTTGAGCTGATCTGTCAAATTAACCAGATTGGCAACGTATGCAATGCGTTCTTTCTGCACTTCTTTTTTCAATTTGTAAAGCGAAGCAAAGAATTTTAAATTTTCTTCACCGGTTAACTCAACATATAGAGCATCGGATTGGGCCATATACCCAATTTCCTGTAAAATTTCGAGGTTCGGCATATCTTTGTCTAAGACATGAATCGTTCCGGCATCGGCTTTTTCCATCCCAACAATCATTTTGACAAGAGTGGTTTTTCCTGCACCTGAAGGCCCAATTAGTCCGTAAAGCTGGCCTTTATCAATTTCAATGCTGATATCATTTAAGACGGCCTTTTTATTAAAGCTCTTACTGACATGAGCCACTTTAATGGCAGCTTCCATACTGTATCCCCCCATAGAGAGTGTTTATAATTTAATTTTACCTTGTAAGCTGAATTACACAATAATCAAAAACCGACAATGTGTTGATTATTTTTTTAAAAAGCGTTGTGACAAAAATGGATAAAATGGTGCCACTCCAAAAAAAGGTGAGTTGAGACGTAAAATTAGATAGTGGTATAATATGTATATACAGCAATACCATTTCCAAACATGAAACAATCATCGATAAAGGGCAGGGAGATTATGACGGAGCAAACAAAAAAAATGTTCAGCATTCAGAAAAAATTAGTTATCGGGATTACAGCAGTTGCTTTAATTACTTATGGAATCAGTGCTATTTTTATCTTTTATCTGGCAGAATTGATCTCTAAATATACCAATTTATCTGTCAACTTTATTATTACGCTAACTCTTTTACTGGGAATACTATGGTGCGGAATCCTGGGGTACGTGGCTTCCCTATATATCACTCGGCCATTAAAGAGAATGGAAGAGTATGTGACTAGGGCAGCAAACGGGGATCTAACCAAACAGCTACCTCTTACTAAATCAAATGATGAGTTGCGATCATTGTCTGTTGCCTTTAATCATATGTTGAACAATCTTCAGGAAATGGTTCGGGAAATTGATATTAACTCAAATATGACGAATACAACTGTTGAACTAGTAACGGCAAAAACAAAAGAAGCAAATCAAGCATTTCAAATAGTATCGAATAATATAGAAGAAATTGATAGAGGGACGCAAAAAACGGAGATGTTAATGGAGCATACGGTTAACACGTTGTCTTCCTTGAAGGAAATTGCCGTCGTCATTCAGGAAAAAGCCAATGATACGAGTAATTTCACTAACAAGATGAATGAATCATTAAAATCATCTGTTGATTCTGTCGGAACGATTGTTGAGGGATTACAGAAAGTTGCGGATGAAAGTCAGTTATCTGTGAGTTCCGTTCTGCAACTAAAAAAATATGCCGAGGAAATCAACCGGGTGGTTACCATCGTTGGCGATATTTCCACACAAACAAACTTATTGGCGCTAAACGCCAGCATTGAAGCAGCGCGCGCCGGTGAACATGGAAGAGGATTCGCGGTCGTTGCAGAGGAAGTCCGGAAACTAGCGGATGAAAGTGCTGAATCGGTCAAAGAGATCACGAAATATATTAAAAATATCCAAATAGAAGTGGAAGAAGTGGTGAAGCGGATGACTTCACTCAGTAGCCAAACAGGTGAGCAGACTGATCACGGTAGGAAGGCTAGCGGAGATATGATGAAGATGGAAGAGGTCTCATTATCCATCATTGAGCAAATCTATGAAATTTACAGTCTCGTCAATAAACAAATGGATGTCATAGAACAAACGAACTCACAAGTCTTTGAAGTAGCCATCGTTGCCAAAGAAGCGGCAGTTTCCAGCGAACAGGTGACCGAATTCACAGCAAACCAATGCAGAATGATGTCCGAAATCGAAACCATCACAGTCGAACTGACCGAAAAAGCAAGCAAAATGCGCAAGACCATTGAAAAATTCGACTATTAGAAAAGAAAAAAATAGGAGTGTAAAAAAAAGACAAGCCGAATTTAACGGGTTTTATTGAAATATTTGCTTTAGGAGGAACTGACATACAAATCTATCAGCAAGAACCAACAAAGGAAAACAACCAAGATTTTACCGACTATGCTGAGGAATTACTAAAAGTAAAAATTTCAATCCAAATAAAGGTTATTTAGAGAAATAGGTTAAACACCTGTTTCTTTTTTTGTTTGTTAGAAAAAGGAAAATTAAGTTTGAATGGTAATCCAATTATCATGATATAAAAATGATGGATGATAGTTGATGTATATTGTGTATATACTGTATATTATATATATAAACAGTTATGAAAAAGAGGTTTTCATTTGTGAAAATAATAATTAAAAATACTTCTGAACAACCGTTATATCAACAAATAAAAGAACAAATTAAGGGTGGGATCCTTCGTAAGGAACTAAAGGAAGGTGAAAAACTTCCTTCTATTCGTAAATTAGCAAACGATTTACAGGTAAGTGTCCTTACGACAAAAAGAGTATATGACGAATTAGAGAGTGAAGGATTCATTATAACTCAAGTTGGAAAGGGGTCATTTGTAGCCTCAGAAAATATAGATATGTTATCGGAATCTAAGAGACATATGATTGAAAAAAAGCTATTAGAGGTCTGGCAAATGGCTAAAACATTTGGAATAACAAAAGAAGAATTAACTCTAATGATGGATATTATCTTTGAAGAGGGAGAAGAAGAATGATGAAGACTATTTTAGAGGTAAGAAACTTAAAGAAAGATTTAGATGACTTCAATTTAGATAATGTGAATTTTTCTTTAAAAGAAGGGTGCATAACAGGCTTTATTGGAGTTAATGGCTCTGGTAAAACTACAACGATAAAAACTATCCTTGGGCTATATCCAAAGGATGGAGGAAGCATAAGTGTTTTTGGTAAGGATATTGAAAAAAATGAATATAATGTTAAGAACCGTTTAGGTGTAGTTTTGGATGAAGGTTATTTTTATGAAGAGATGACCTTGAAAGAAATGAAGAGTGTTATTGCCCCTGCTTATGAAAATTGGGATGAAACTATTTTCTTAAATTATATCCAAAAGTTTGATTTAGATTTGCGTCAAAAAATCTCAAACCTATCCAAGGGGATGAGAATGAAATTCGCTATAGCATTAGCCATTTCCCACCATGCCGATTTACTAATAATGGATGAACCGACAAGTGGGCTTGACCCATTAGTTCGCAATGAATTAATGCAAATACTTCTGGACTTTATGGAGGAAGATGGGAAATCTGTTTTCTTTTCAACGCATATTACATCGGATTTAGATAAAATAGCGGACATGCTTATTTTTATTGATAAAGGTAGAATCATAATTAACGAGAGTAAAGATGAATTGTTGGATAGACATGCTTTAGTCAAGGGAGATAGTCATCTTATTAACGAAGAGACAAGCAAACTATTCCTGAGCATACGGCAGACCTCATTTGGATTTGAAGGGATCACTGATAAAAAGGAATTAGTTTGTGAACAAATGAACGATGTTGTTATCGAAAGACCTACCGTTGAAAATATAATGTTAGCTTATGTAAAGGAGGGGTATTAATGTTGTTTCATCTTGTAAAAAAAGATTTTATTTTGACAAAAAGGTATCTATTAATAATGCTTCTATTTGCAGTGGTAGCACCTATTTTTCTCTATTCACAGTCGGGACTAGATAATAGTGGCTTTGGAAGTTTTCTGATAACTGTTTTATTTTCGGAATATATTTTATTTAATACGGTTTCGATGCAAGAGGACAAATATAGGGGGTCAGCACTTATTTGCACAACTCCACATACGCGAAATGGAGTGATTAAAGCAAAATATCTATTTGTTCTTGTGATTTTTATTGGGTGTTTCCTATTGTATAACCTCGCAACAGCTATTAGTACATCCGTTGGATTGAAACAGTTGGATATTTTCAATGTAGGTACAGCTCTAATGATAATTTCTATCTTTTATGGGGTACTAATACCTGTTCAAACTAAACTGGGTTATGAAAAAACAAAGTATATTTTCTTTATTATAATCTTTTTAACACCATTTCTATTACCACGTATTATTGAATGGTACCAATCAATGAATTTTCATTTCAGTATTAGCTCGAGCCTTCCCTACAGTATTGGAGTATGGATTCCTTTTGCTGTATCTTTCCTGATTGGGTTAACGTCAATGTTACTATCAATTCAAATTTTTACAAATAAAAACCTATAACCCCATTCAGTATGGTGAGCATTAAATAAAGAAAAGCAGGTGAATTCCTAAGTGAATGAACTGCCCTGGAAATGTTAGACACTCTACTAACATTTCCAGGGTGTTTTTTTATGTTTTGCACCTCAAAATTGAAACGTTAGGATTACACGCAAGTCCTTATTTGGGTGGACACATAAGGGGGACAATAATGGTGACAGGCACCACTCGTGGACAAAGTACCCATTTTGTCCGCCTAGCGTGGACACTTATTTGAGTTGGGAAAATGAAAATGTTGGAATATTTGGGGCTTGGGCTGCAAAACCTAATATTGGTAATTTAATGTTTATGGAGGGTGGGTAGTTTTGATTATTAGTTTATTGGATGGATTCAAGTTTCAAACCCCCGTTTTTTTGAATTTACAGGGGGCAGCAGCGTTACTGTTTTATTTTACCTTGTACTCGTTTTTCGGATGGCTGTTGGAAAATGGGTATAACTTTTTTACAAGGGGAGAGTGGACCAAGCCGAATTTTTTATATGGCCCCTTTAAACCGATGTACGGTTTTGCTCCATTAGTTCTCGTGTTATTCATCACTTCTAAGACTCACTGGGCCGTTGTATTGCTCCTTTGCTTGTTCATTCCTACGATCGTGGAATATGTCAGTGGGGCTTTGCTGTACAAATTATTTAACCGACGCTGGTGGGACTATACGGAAACACCATTACAGCTGCACGGGCATATTTGTCTGCCTTTTTCCCTCTGTTGGGTGGCGCTTTCCGTGATCTTTCTTAAATGGATTCACCCTACAGTTGAATCGGTTTATGAATTATTTGAACCTTTTTGGACGTGGATATGGACGATCATCGCACTATACTTTATCGCAGACCTCGTTCTAACCATCCGGAGACATACATTACAAAATGCCATCACAAACGAAGAACCAACAAACCCGATTCAATAGGTATTCTTTTTGTCAGTTGAACTGGGCCTTTCACTGACAAAATTCCATCCGGATTGGTTTTGTGGTATAATTTAGTAAATGAATATTGTTCGGCAGAGGCAACTGAATAGATATTTCGCAAAAGCGAATGGGCAAACCTGAGAAGACACGTATACCGTCTTTTCGGGTTTTTTGTGTTTAAAGAAAGAGACACAGGACAGGGATGATATGAATGTTCGAGGAAATTTCAAATTCTTTTAAAAAATAGCCCAATTGAGTCATAGGAATTGATGGTAAATTGCTTTAAGTTAGAATTTGTCTATTTATGTATTCCTTAAAATAACGGTGCTAGAAAAGTTTTCTAAGGAAGGAAACGAATTATGAAAGTATTGGCGAAATGGATGGTTGTAGCTGCCTTAATGATGGTAATTCCGGAAATGAAGGCGTTTGCCGAAACCTCCCTGCAATCACGTATTAATGCGCTGCCTGTGGGAGGCACGCTTAAACTGGAAAAAGGTATTTATCATGAAGCCATTGTTATGAACAAACCAATGACTCTTGTAGGGACAAAGGGGGCTATATTTCAGACCTGCGGCTCTGATCCGGCCATCACGATCACCGGTAATAATGTCACGTTAAAGGGAGTGAAGCTAAAGCAATGTGCTGCATCAAAGGCAAAGGCCGTGATTTCTATCAGTGGAGATCAGCATCATTTGGAAGATCTGACAATAAGCACAGGCAATACCGGTATCAAATTAACGAACACCGTAAATTCTAGCCTGGAATCAATTAATATTACGGGACGGGGAAAGGAAAACGCCATCGATCTCTGGCAGTCCCCACACAACACCTTTGAAAACATCTCCATCCGTCATGTTCAGGACGGCTTTTACATGGAAAACAGCGACAAGAATTCGTTTCTCCATAACACCATCCAAGATTCACGCTACGGCATGCACATCATGTTTTCCGATCAGATTACCTTGAAAGGCAACACGTCGACCCGCAATATAACCGGGGCAATGGTCATGGGCACCCAACAAACCCTTATCGAGAAAAATAACCTGATAGCCAATAATCAAAATGTAAATGCCCAGGGTCTGCTTCTATACGATGTCCACCATTCGGTGATACAGAACAATCTCCTATCACAAAATCGAATCGGGATGTATATCGAGGATTCCAGCGGCAACCAAATCCATGACAACGAGGTCAATGCCAATTTTATCGGGGCACAAATTCGTCAGATAACCAAAAATACGATCAAGGGCAACTCGTTTATCGGAAATGTGAATGAAATCCAAGCAACTGATAGCAGCGATAACAAGTTGGAGAACAATTATTGGGATGCTGCCCTGAAATTGGATATTGACGGCGATGGTAAAAGCAATCTGCCATATCGGGCCGATCCGTATTTTCTGAATCTTACGAGGGAAACACCACCCTACCAACTACTGTTCCAACATCCGGGGCTCACCTTATTGCAAAAAATGCTGAAGAGTCCGGAGCCACTACTTGTTACTGATTCTGCACCGTTAATGAACAATCGACTACTCGAAAAACACCCGGAAAGGGAGTCTAACACAGCCCAATGGGGCATCAGTCTTATCATGATTTCAATCAGTCTACTAATGATTTATTTGGGGAGGAGAAAACAATGAAAAAAATTACTATTATTGCCGTCCTGGCAATGCTACTCATTGCAGGGTGTGGAAAAACTGAATATAAAGCCGTGGCCATTAAAGAGAAAACGGATAAGTGTGAGGTCTGCAATATGGCTGTGAAAAACAACGAGTTTGCCACGGAAATTATCCTGGATAACGGAAAATCAATCGTGTTCGATGACATTGGCTGCATGTTTAAATGGATCAAGGAAAACGAAGGCAAAAAAGTGGCCAATTCCTATGTCAAAGATTATCACTCCAAAGACTGGATTGAACTGGAGAAAGCCAGCTTTGTCTATGACAAGTCGATTAAAACACCAATGGCCTATAATGTCATTTCGTTTTCAGACAAAAAGCACGCCGAAAGCTTTATTGATGGCCACGATGGTAAACTATTAAGCTATGAAAAACTTCAACACCATTCCTGGAAACGAAACAAGGAAATGATGAAAAAAATGCACGAGCACATGAAAGGAATGGACATGAAAAAGTCTGAATCAGAGCACGACAAATAAAGAGTAATCTGTCTTTCTGCCTAAGGAGACTTGAAATATGAAAACGATACTGATTTCTGAATGGAAGACTATGACACGGCAGCGCTCTTATTACACTTTTTTTATCCTATGGGTGCTTGTTTTTTCTCTGCTATTTTTGCTAGAAAAAACAAATTCGGGTATTTCAGGGTTCACGAATATAACGGGTACCATTCTCAATATCATCCTTTACCTGCTGCCGCTGTTCATGCTAATCACTGGCTCCTTCTCGATTGCTAATGAAATGGAAAATGGCCAATGGCAGCTGCTCAGCACCTATCCTGTCAGTTTACTATCCTATTTACTGGGTAAATGCGGCGGACTGTTTACAGCACAAACGGTGATTTTTACATTAAGCTTTGGCTGCAGCATGGGGATTGGCCTCATAGCAGGTAATGCAATGACTCTTGGCTGGCTATTAAAAATCTACCTATTTTCAATCCTGCTAATCTACACGTTTATTATTTTTGGCCTCCTAATCGGAACCTGGGTGAAAACGAGATGGCAAGCCTTTACAATCTCAGTGGCAATGTGGTTTTTTCTCATAATGATTTGGCCGACGGCGCTCATTACTTTTCTTGGCCTTGTTCCCTATCCGGTGATTGAACCCATTATGAAAATGGCAATGATGCTAAATCCGGCTGAGTTTTTGCGCATCTTTTTCATTGTCCAATGGGATAGCGGCTCAGTATTCGGCCAATCTTATGATTCAATTGTCACATTATTCCATGCAGGGGCCGGCTGGTTGATTCTCTCTGCTTATCTGGCCATCTATTTGGTTGCGTTCATTTCCTTAGCTTTGCTATGTTTACAAAGGAGGAGGCAGTAATGACAAAGCGATTAGAAATGAAGGGAGTATCAAAGACCTTTAAAAATAAACCGGCGCTTCATCCGTTCTCTTTAACTGTAGGGGGCGGGGAGTGTGTGGCGCTTTGCGGAGGGAATGGTGCCGGAAAAAGCACGTTGCTAGACATCGTTGCAGGGATATCCGTGCCTAGTGAAGGCTCCGTGCTGATTAATCAGGTCGACCTTAAGAAAGACCGAGGAAGCTATGTATCATTCATTGGCTATATGCCCGATGATTTTTATGCTCAGGAAACCATGACGGTGACTGAGTTTCTCTCCTTTTATGGGGCTTTACGAAAAGTGAAAAAGGAGCGGGTCCAAGAGGTCATCCATATCTTGGGCCTAGAGACAAAAGAACAGGATCTAGTGAAACATTTATCAAAGGGGATGCGGCAGCGGCTGTTATTCGGACAGGCCTGGCTAGCTAATCCGGACGTCCTCATTCTAGATGAACCGACGAACGGATTGGATCCTTACTGGATCAGTGTGTTTATCGATCTATTAAAACAAATCAAAGCAGCTGGAACGACCATCATTTTTTCTACTCATATGATGGATGTAGCGGCAGAGGTTGCCGACCTAATCATTTTCATGGAGGATGGCCATGTCATTGAGGCAATTACGAATGACCATCTGACACCGGAGAAATTTATGGTGGAGTTGCTTGCAAGATACAGGGGAGTGGAAGAATAAATTGGTTATTTATGGTTTAATAGAGTAAGAGGAGGCGAAACAGGTGTCATACCGTACATTAAAAATCATCACAATTCTCTTGCCAACCTTACTCATTGGTGGTTTCGAGTTACTGCGTCACAGTGTCCTACTCCATGAACTATCTATGAAAACAGGAAATTATTTAATCACGATCTTAACCTTCCTCATTTCCTATGCCTTCTCTACCTGGATGTTTAAAACGATTCAAGACAAGAATCAACGGATTGCTTCCGAAAGAGCAATGCGAGCCGTTTATGAAGAGCGGGAAAGGCTAGCTAAGGAACTGCACGATAATATTGCACAAACGTTATTTTTATTAAAAGTCAATTTAAAAAAAGGAAAAGTGGATGAAGCCACTGGTCTGGTTCATTCAATCGATGCCAATGTCAGACAGGCCATTTACAACTTGCGGATGAGTCCAGATGATATGATGTCCTTTTCAAAAAGGGTGGAGAATTGGCTGAATGAGTGGAGCGCTGTGTCAGGAGTTGAACCATCTATTAACATTCAAATTCCCGAGGGGTATTTCAGCACTTTGGAAGAAGTCCAGTTATTTGGAATTATCCAAGAGGCCTTTATGAATATCCGCAAGCATTCCCAGGCAACTTCCGTCTCCTTGCAGCTGAAGCCCAATAATCTTGGTTGGGAATTGCGGATTGAAGATAATGGAAAAGGGTTTTCGCCAAAAGAAATCAAGGTAACCCAATATGGACTTGTCATGTTAAAGGAACGGGCTCAAAAACTGGAGGCAGATGTGGACATAGTTTCGGAACTAAATCAGGGAACGACGATTACGGTGAGAGGAGGAGTGAAATATGGTTCCATATCGATTGCTCATCGCGGATGACCATCCTCATGCCCGCCAGGCGATCCGGGAAATCCTAGAAGGGGATCCCCTGTTTTCAATCGTGGGCCAGGCCAAAAACGGTCATGAGGCCATCCAGCTTTGCGAAGAGCTAGTACCGGATATGTTGCTGATTGATATTGAAATGCCGGTGATGAACGGTTTAGAGGCAACAAAGCTAATCAAAGAAAAATTCCCTTACATGAAAGTCATCATATTGAGCGTGTCCGACCATGTGGGCGACTTATTTACTGCCATCCAATATGGTGCCCAAGGCTATTTATTGAAAAATATGGATCCGGATGAATGGCTCCAATATCTTCATTCGATTGTCGACGGTTCTGATCGGGTATCAAGGGACATGGCCTCAAAACTTCTCTACCAATTTCGAGAGCGGGATTTACAAAACACACCTACCATCAGTTCTTTAACACCTCGTGAAAAAGAAATTCTCCTTTTAGTTTCAGAAGGGCGAACCAATAAGCAAATTGCCGAACAACTATTCATTGCCGAAAATACGGTGAAAAATCACATTAAAAATCTCCTGGAAAAGCTAGAGCTGGAGAACAGAGTGCAATTAGCCTCCTATGCTGTAAAATTTCTTCATTGAAGTTATTTTCCAAAAAATAGGGAATAGTAATGGTGGCGGCAGGTCTTTTTTTTTTCCAATACATAAAAACAGTGAAGTGGGGTTTACGGTGTATAAAAAACAAGAACGAATGCTCATCTGGCTGACCTTTATTGTTGCTGCCATTTTAGGATTGTCAATCATAGGACGGATGTTTTGATTTAAGGAAAGGTGGTCTTTGCTTGGAATGGGAAATTCAGAAGCCGTATTTTTCAGCCGGGTCTTAACAGAACTTACCTTATCTTTTCATATTATTTATGCAACCATTGGGGTCGGCATCCCGTTAATGATCATGATTGCTCAATGGGTGGGCATCAAGAAACAGGATGAACACTATATTCTGTTGGCTAGACGCTGGACACGCGGCTTTGTCATTTCGGTTGCGGTTGGTGTTGTAACGGGAACCGCCATAGGTCTGCAGCTATCTTTACTGTGGCCGAATTTTATGGAGCTTGCGGGTAATGTGATCGCCTTGCCGCTCTTTATGGAGACCTTTGCATTCTTTTTTGAAGCGATTTTTTTAGGTATTTACATTTATACTTGGGATCGGTTTGAAAATCAGAAGAAACACCTGCTCCTGTTGATACCGGTGGCACTGGGAGCGTCATTTTCAGCCATTTTTATTACCATCGTCAATGCGTTTATGAATGCACCGCAGGGGTTTGATCTATTCAAAGGTCAACTCGTCAATGTCAGCCCTATTGTTGCGATGTTTAATCCGGCGATGCCGACGAAGGTCGCTCACGTATTGGCAACGGCCTATATGACATCTGCTTTCATACTAGCCTCTATTGGGGCGTTCCGCTTATTAAAGGGTTCGAATCATATTTACCATAAAAAGGCTTTGCTGCTAACGATGAAGCTTGGTTTTGTTTTTTCGATTGCCACAGCCGTTATCGGAGATTTTTCCGGAAAGTATTTGGCAGAATATCAACCGGAAAAATTAGCAGCAGCCGAGTGGCACTTTGAAACAGAAGAAGGAGCGCCGCTTATTTTGTATGGTGTGCTTGACAATGGCGACGTTAAATATGCGTTGAAAATTCCGTTTGGGCTCAGTTTCCTGGCTCATAGTAATCCGACCGCAGAGGTAATCGGGTTAGACCGTTTTGTCGAGGATGAGACACCGCCGCTCTACATCCATTATTTGTTTGATGTTATGGTGACGCTTGGTATGTGGCTGACGGTTGTTTCCTTCTTATATATAATGGGTGCGAGATGGAAATTGCGGTTTATTTTTTCAACTTGGTTCCGGTGGTTAATGGTTCTCGGAGGACCGCTTGCGGTTATCGCGATTGAGGCAGGTTGGTGGCTGACGGAGGTGGGCCGGCAACCGTGGATTTTAAGAAGGATCATGCGGACGAGTGAGGCTGCTACCTCTAGTGGACATGTGGATTTAATGCTTATGCTGTTCTCGATTTTGTATCTAATACTTGGAATTGGCAGTGTGCTGGTGCTGTGGCGCATGTTCCGGAAAAATCCGGTAGAACAGGAATTGGCGGATCGTGATGCGGATAAGGCAGGTGACTTGAGATGAACTTTGAGATAACGGGAATCACCGTATTGGGGGTATTCCTGTTTGGCTATATCATCGTGGCCTCGCTTGATTTTGGCGCCGGCTTTTTCAATGCTTTCAGTACCATTACCGGGAAACAGCATATTTTAACGAGGGTTATTCAACGTTATTTATCGCCAGTATGGGAAGTTACCAACGTCTTCTTGGTGTTTTTCTTTGTAGGGATGGTGGGATTTTTTCCAAAAACCGCTTATTATTATGGGTCGACCCTGCTTGTCCCTGCGAGCATCGCTACGATTCTCCTGGCCATTCGAGGCGCTTATTATGCCTTTACCACTTATGGAGGATTGAAGCAGAGACGCTATACAATCCTTTATGGACTGACAGGGGTATTCATTCCTGCCTCCTTATCGATTGTGCTGGTGATCTCTGAGGGGGGCTTCGTTATAATGGGGAAGGGCGGTCCATCCCTTGATTATTGGGCGTTGTTCACCAGCCCTCTATCATGGAGTATCGTTTTGTTAAGTTTAACCTCAGTTTTATATATTTCCGCGGTGTTTTTAACTTGGTATGCCCAAAAGGCGAAGGATTGGGGGGCAGCCGGATTATTGCGAAAATACGCATTAGGATGGGCTGGGCCTGCAATTGTAACCGCGACAGGGATTATTGTAGAGATGAGGTCACATAATCCAGAGCATTATGAACGTCTGGTTGATTTATGGTGGCTGTTTGGTTTGTCTGTCCTATTTTTCGCTGGTACAGTATTTTTACTTTGGAAGCGAATCGCCTACGGTTTTGCCTTTGTTTGTTTAATGGGGCAATTTATCTGTGCCTTTTTGGCATACGGAATTTCTCATTATCCTTATTTAATGTATCCTTATCTGACCATCTATGACAGTTTCACGAATGAAGCAATGGCCACCGCGCTGGTGATCGCCTTCATTGCCGGACTGGGATTACTGGTGCCATCCCTTTATTTGTTGCTTAAGCTGTTTTTGTTTAACAAGGATTATGTTCAAGGTAAACGGGATGATCATGTTTGAAAAGGAGGATTTCAGGTGAGTGATTTTCTGATGTTTTATGCACCTTTCATCGTGATTTTTGCCTCTATTGTTGTGGCGTTTTGGTTGGCCCCGATGGATAGGGGCGTTGAGAAATAGTGGGAGGGGACCTTGTTTTTTGGGGTCTTCTCTTTTTTTATTGGCTTGCTGGTAAAAGAAGGTGGCTGGATTCGGTGAGTTTTGGAAGGAATTCCGCCGGTTTATCTGAAAATCCCACCAGTTTACGCCGGAATCCCGCCGGTTTTTCGGAAAATCCCGCCAGTTTACGCCGGAATTCCCCCGGTTTATCTGAAAATCCCACCAGTTTACGCCGGAATCCCGCCGGTTTTTCGGAAAATCCCGCCAGTTTACGCCGGAGTCCAGCCAGTTTTTCGGAAAATCCCGCCAGTTTATGCCGGAATTCCGCCGGTTATTCGGAAAATCCCGCCGGTTTCAGCGATAATTCCTACGATCGTACCAACCTCGTACTATAAATCAAAAAATATTGAGCGCCGATCCTAAACTAACGTAAAATAAAGAAAATACAAACAATGGAGGAACAAAGTGTGCCGCAAAACAAGTTAAGAATCTGGATTGAAATCCTGCTGGTCTCAACCAAACTGGGATTGACATCATTTGGTGGACCTATCGCTCATTTAGGTTATTATCATGCGGAGTACGTTCAGCGACGGAAATGGCTTGATGAAAAAAGCTACGCTGATCTTGTAGCCCTGTGCCAGTTCCTCCCCGGTCCAGCAAGCAGCCAGGTTAGTATTGGAATTGGAATCATGCGTGGCGGCGTGTTGGGTGGGATCATGGCATTCATTGGATTTACCGCTCCTTCGATGATGGTCATGATTCTTTTTGCTATTTTATTAAAGGGCTTTGGTCTGGCCGACTCCGGCTGGATTCATGGCTTGAAAATAGTAGCCGTAGCCGTAGTGGCTCAGGCTATCTTCGGTATGTCACAGAAATTGACCCCTAATTTGCCTACAAAAATGATAGCTTTATTAGCATTGATCGTTACGTTAATGTGGGATACGGCCTATTCTCAGGTCGGGATTATCCTGTTGTCGGCAGCAGTGGGATGGCTAATTTTTAAAAAGCACAAAGAAGACCTCGGCACAGTTGCAATTGGCTTTCCGATTTCCTATCGGTCTGGGGTCATTTGTTTAGGGTTATTTTTTCTGTTGCTTTTTGTATTGCCATTAGGGAGCGGCTTATTACAAACTGAATGGTTGAATATGTTTGATCGTTTTTATCGTTCTGGTTCGTTGGTATTCGGTGGTGGTCATGTCGTTTTGCCATTGCTTGAACGGGAGTTCGTTCCGACGGGCCTGATTTCGAAAGAGGACTTTCTCGCTGGATATGGTGCTGCCCAAGCATTGCCAGGACCGTTGTTTACCTTTGCAGCATATATTGGAGCCATCATATATGGTTGGAAGGGCGGCCTCCTCGCCACGGCTGCGATTTTCTTGCCGGCCTTGCTGCTTGTTTATGGAACATTGCCTTTCTGGTATAAACTGCGTTCTAATCCAAAAATCAAAGGGGCTCTAATTGGTGTGAATGCGGCAGTTGTAGGTATTTTGTTAGCTGCTTTTTATCATCCAATTTGGACCAGTACCATCTTGTCCCCCCGAGATTTTGCTTTTGCAGCAGTATTATTCAGCTTGCTGGTATATTGGAAGCTGCCACCATGGATTATTGTAATCGCCGGAGCTTTGGGCGGGGCAGTATTGAATGTATTTTAAAAATAAGGGTCGGATCTGTGAATGATGACAATCGAAAAAAGTGTCTGGCCCCCATTTTCCCTCAGATCAATCCTTCAAATTTTCCTCGAAAAATCACAATCATTTCTCTTTAAATTAGTTGACATTCAAACGAGTATTTGAATATGATATATTCAAATGAACATTTGAATGAAAGAAGGTCACGGTATGAAAGAGCATGATGTCTGTGAAGTTACCTGTGTGGACAGCGAAAAAACAGCTCACGTTCAAGAGCAACTGGAAAAGAGCCGGGAAATAGCCGGAGTTGCTAAGCTGTTTAAAGCCTTGTCCGATGAAACACGTATGAAAATTGCTTATGCACTTACAGTTGAAGATGAGCTCTGCGTCTGTGATGTTGCTAATATTGTGGGAGCTACAACAGCAACGGCGTCCCATCACCTTAGGCATTTAAAAAGCCTGGGTCTCGCCAAGTACAGAAAAGAGGGCAAGTTAGTCTATTATTCCCTTGATGACGATCACGTAAAACAGATTATCCATATCGCTTTTGCTCATCAAAAAGAGGTGATTGGCCGTGAGTAATCCCATCGAAAAACAGGTTTACCGAGTCCAAGGTTTTTCCTGAACTAGCTGTGCCGCAAAGTTCGAAAAGAACGTCCAACACCTGGATGGTGTGGTTGATGCAAAAGTAAATTTTGGGGCAGCGAAACTGACTGTCTATGGTAACACCAGTCTCGAAGAACTCCATAAAGCTGGTGCATTTGAGAAGCTTACTATTTTTCCAGAAAAAGAAAAACCGTCAGCAGCGCCGAAGGAACCAATATGGAAACGATATTCACTGCTTGTTCTATCCTTATTGTTTCTATTAGCGGGCTATATTTTTTCCGAAAATCTACTTTTCGCGATAGCGATTTTAGTAGGCGGATTCCCGCTTTTTAAAACAGGCTTGAACAATTTAATAAAATTTGAGTTTGATATGAAAACGCTGATGACGATTGCGATTATCGGGGCGGCCATCATTGGTGAATGGAGTGAGGGAGCCGTAGTCGTGATTCTGTTTGCGATCAGCGAAGTGCTTGAGGGCTATTCGATGGATAAAGCGCGGGCTTCAATTCGGTCGCTCATGGAAATGGCGCCAACTGAAGCGCTCGTCGTTCGCAATGGCCGAGAAATGCTATTGAAAGCTGAAGACATAGAAATCGGCGATCTGATGCTGGTAAAACCGGGACAAATGATTGCCATGGACGGCATGATTGTCGAGGGGGCATCTTCCATTAATCAAGCTGCCATCACAGGTGAATCGGTGCCTGTTGAAAAAGCTGTCAACGATGAGGTCTTTGCTGGAACTTTAAATGAAGAAGGCTTTTTAAAAATAAAAGTTACCAAGCTTAGCGAGGATACGACAATTTCCAAAATCATTCACCTTGTGGAGGAAGCACAGGCGGAAAAGGCACCGTCCCAGCAATTTATTGATATATTCGCGAAATACTACACTCCGGTTATTATCGTGGTTGCACTATTAATTGCCATTGTGCCGCCGTTATTGTTCGGAGGGGAATGGCAGAAGCGGATTTATGAAGGGTTAGCTGTATTAGTTGTTGGTTGCCCATGCGCCTTGGTTATCTCCACTCCAGTTGCATTGGTTACCGCGATTGGCAATGCCGCTAGAAACGGACTTCTGATCAAAGGCGGAAATTTTCTAGAAGAAGTTGGTGCCATTAAGGCGATCGCTTTTGATAAAACCGGCACACTGACCAAGGGTGTGCCAACTGTTACAGAGTTCATCAATTACAGCAGGGATGAGGAGCTTTTTGAAAAAATTGCCGCATTGGAATGCAAGTCCCAGCACCCGCTGGCATCAGCAATTGTAAAAAAGGCGGGTAATATAACCTATCAAGTGGAGAATTTCACTTCCCTTACCGGAAAAGGTATTAAAGGGACAATCGGTGGCAGGGAGTATCTAGTCGGAAATACCAAGTTATTTCATGGCATTCCCGCTGAAATTCAAACACAAATCACCGACCTGCAAAATCAAGGGAAAACCGTCATGATTGCTGGAACAGATTCGGAAATCATGGGGTTGGTTGCTGTTGCGGACGAGGTCCGAGCGAGCAGTGAATCAGTCATTAGGAGGCTCTATCAGCTTGGGGTCAAGCAAACGGTGTTGCTGACTGGCGATAATCAGGCCACTGCAGCCTTCATCGGTCGCCAAACCGGTGTAACAAGCATAAAAGCTGAGCTGCTTCCGCAAGAAAAATTGGAAGCTATTAAAAAACTAGCCACAGAATATGGCAGAGTAGCCATGGTGGGCGATGGTGTTAATGACGCGCCAGCCCTAGCCGCGGCAACGGTCGGAATTGCCATGGGCGGGGCCGGAACCGATGCCGCTTTGGAAACGGCAGACATCGCCCTGATGAACGACGACCTGGATAAACTGCCATATTTAATAAAATTAAGTCGGAAAACACTCAAGATTATCAAACAAAACATTACTTTGTCGCTAGTGGTTAAACTGTTAGCATTGCTTCTTGTCATACCGGGCTGGCTCACCTTATGGATTGCCATCTTTGCTGATATGGGTATGACTCTGATCGTTACTTTAAACGGCTTGCGACTGCTAAGAGTGAAAAATGATTGATCTGATTCAGTGTTTACTTGCGGCATCACTAGGCTTACTTGCGAAAATAACCCTTATACTTGCGGAAGCTACCGTTCTACTTGCAAAAAACACCTATTTATTTGCGAAACAAAAATGATCTTAGAATATGGGGGTGTATCCAATGAATAACCATTGGAACCGCTGGATCTACCGGCTTTGGTCGCCCATCTATGATACATTTTTCAACAAAGGCCCGTTCCTCAGGGCACGGCGAGAAGTGTTTAGAGAGATCCCATTCAAAAAAGGCGACAAGATCTTATTTGTCGGGGTCGGTACCGGGGCCGACCTTGAACAGATTCCAGTTAAACTGTTAAATATAACAGCTATTGATTATTCTGCAGACATGCTGCAGCAGGCAAAAAACAAATTTCCAGCCGGAGAAATTGATTTTCAGCAAATGGACGCCCAAGCCCTTAAATTCCCGGACGGGAGCTTCGATTATGTCGTTGCTAGCTTAGTGCTATCGGTGGTGCCTGGCACCAATAAGGCGTTTTCGGAAATGAGCCGGGTGTGTCAATCTGGTGGGCAGATTCTGATTTTTGATAAGTTTGCGGCAAAGCCCTCATGGTTAAATGCGCTTTTCAGGCCGATTATTAAAGTGTTGGGTACGGATATAGGGCTTTCTTTTGATAAGATTTTCGCGGGCAGTGAAGGTTTATGCATTTTGGAGGATCGCCCCGTTCTGTTTGGCGGAATGTATCGAAAAATAAGGATTGGAAAAAGCTAGAAGTATAATAAAAGAGAAAAGGAGTCTTAATGAAAAGGCTTTAGGGGGGATAAACATGGGTCACCATCATCACCATCATGGACATTCACACGGCCACTCACATGGCCATTCACATACAAGCAATAAGAAAGCATTATTAAGTTCTTTCATCCTAATAGCTGCTTTTATGATTGTTGAAGTGGTTGGCGGATTAATCACAAATAGTTTGGCACTGCTTTCTGACGCTGGACATATGCTAAGTGACGCCGCAGCTTTAGGATTGAGCTTTTTTGCGATTAGACTCGGAGAAAAGCAGGTTTCACAAGAAAAAACCTACGGCTATAAGCGGTTTGAAATTATTGCAGCCGCTCTTAATGGGCTGACCTTGATTATAATTTCCATTTATATTTTTTATGAAGCTATCGGTCGCTTTTTCAACCCTCCGGAGATTCAAAGTAAAGGTATGCTTTGGATCTCCGTGACCGGCTTGGTCGTGAATATCATAGCTGCTTGGATTTTAATGCAAGGAGATAAGGAAGAAAACCTAAATGTTCGCAGTGCCTTCCTACATGTACTTGGTGATATGCTTGGTTCTGTCGGGGCCATCGTTGCCGCGCTGTTGATCATGTTTTTTGGCTGGGGGATTGCCGATCCGATTGCCAGTGTGATTGTCGCTGTCTTAATCCTGATTAGCGGATATCGAGTCGCGAAAGACTCATTCCATATTCTGATGGAGGGTGCGCCGACAACTATTGATATGAGCCAGGTAAAAACGGCATTAGGAAAAGTTCCTTTTGTAAAGGAAGTCCATGATTTGCATATTTGGACGATTACGTCAGGCTACCCGGTCCTCAGTTGCCATATCACCATTTATGATGAAGGCATCCATGACGAGGTCCTAGCCCAATCTCAAAAAATTCTGCATGATGACTTTGATATCGAACATAGCACAATCCAAGTGGAAAAAGCGGCTAACGGTTGTCCTAGTCCGCATGGGACATGTAATTAATCTAATTCAAAAACATAAAGCAGCCTAGTTCCAAAAATAAATGGAACCAGGCTGCTTTTTTGTGCTGTTAATAATGTACTTCAATCCGGGCATGCATTTTTTATTTTTTCGGCGAATTTTGCGCTTTTGTTAAAAAGCTGTCTTTGTACTGTCTGGGTGTCATCCCAACGTATTTTTTGAATAATAACGTGTAATAGCTTTGATTGCAATATCCAAGCATTTGGGCAATCTCGCTTAGCTGTGATTTTGTATGAAGGAGAAGATATTTGGAATCCTCAATTTTCTTGCGGTTGATGAATTCGGGAATAATCATCCCTACTGATTCTTTAAAGATTTTAGAAAGGTAGCCCGGATGGACTCCGGTAAATTCAGCTATTTTTTCAAGGGATAATTTATTGTTCGAAATTTCTCGATAAATATAAGTAATGGCTTTATTAACCAATGGATTATATTCCAATTTTTCAGTCGCTTTTAATGTTTCAATAAAGCAAGTTACCATTTCATACTCTAGGTCTGTTAAATCACGAATGGTTTCCTTCTTTTCAATTTGCCGAATCATCACATCGCTTAAGTTAAAAGCGTCCTCTGGCATTACACCTCCATGGATGGCGGCACGGGTAAATAAGGTGCAGGAGCAAATAAGAGAATTTTTTAAAGAGCGGATGGGGTCAGAAGCCAGTGTCGCTCGATCCAAACTATTAATCTGGTCCAATACTTCCTTTGCTCCGTTTTGGTCACAACGGATTATTGAGTCCATTAATTGCTGTTCCAAAGCAAAAGAGGGGTGATAGTAGAGATTGAGATTATTATTTGCACGGTTTTCGAAAAAGAGCTTAATATTCCGATTATTGATCTGCATCCATTTTCACCTTAAAAAATTGTTATAAATGTCATATTTTTAATATAATTGTAGTTTTTGACTCGTTAAAATTCAAGTATAAACCAAAAAGGGGGCTCAAAAATAAATGTCAAAAAGAAAATGGATTACAAGAATGTTAGCGTTTTCATTTGCCGCGAGCATTGCACTTACAGGGTGCAGCAGCAATACCAGCGGTGATAAGTCAAAGCCTGCTGATGACAAAAAATCCAGTTCCAGTCCCATTGTTTTAAAATTTGCGGCTCAGGCAGACAACACACCTGCTACCAAGAAATTAATTAAGGCGTTCAATCAAAAGCAGGACAAGTACAAAGTGGAATGGACGCAAATGACAAACGACTCCGCACAAATGCATGACCAGCTTCTGAATTCATTATCAAGCGGTTCTTCCGATTATGATGTTATTTCAATGGACGTTGTTTGGGCAGGAGAATTTGCCGGTGCCGGATATTTGGATCCAATTGATGTACAAATGAACAAAGAAGGTCTCAAAAAGACGGATTTTAACTCAGGATCGATGACATCCGGAAATTATAAAGGCAAACAATACACTCTTCCATTCTTCCCGGATCTTGGATTGCTTTATTTCCGTAAGGACATTGTCAGTCAAGAAGATGCCGCCAAACTGGAAAGTGGCAACTATACTTACGATGACTTATATAACATGGCGAAAACCTATACTGGCAAAAACAATACCAAATACGGCTTTGTCTATCAATCTAAGCAATATGAAGGGTTGACCGTAAACGTTACCGAGTTCTCCAAATCGTACCAGGATGTTAAAGGCGGACTAGAAACGATGTATAAATTCACACAAGCACCTTTCGAACCGAAGGATCTCCTTAACTTCATGGAAGGAGAAACTCATACCAACTTTGAACAAGGCAATGCAGTATTTGCCCGCAACTGGCCGTATGCTTTTGGGCGGATTAAAGGAAAAGAGGACGGTGTAACTGTAACCGTTGACCAAGTTGGTATTGCTCCGCTTCCTAATGGTGGGTCAGTAGGTGGCTGGCTGCTTGGAATGAATAAAAATTCGAAACACCTTGACGGTGCATGGGAATTCGTCAAATTTACTGCAGGTGAAGAAGGGCAAAAAATCATGTCTACAGAAGGCGGATATTTGCCTGGCTTTAACTCACTGCTCAACGATGAAGACGTTAAAAATGCCAATGTCATGTTAAGCTATCCAGGCTTCCAAAAAGCATTATCTGCAACGATTGCAAGACCGGTTTCACCTGAATACTCAAAGACTTCAGACACCATTCAAGTTTCCGCACATAAATATTTAAGCTCCGGAACAGGTCTTGATGAAGCGGTTAAGGCAATTGAAGACGCTGCTAAAGGACAATAAACGATCCAATCTAACTTGAATAATAGGGGAGGCTGACTTATGGAAGGCCTCCCTTTTCTATCAGAATATGTAACTGTAAAGAGGTGAAACAATGCGGAAAATGGGTTTCAAGGAATGGCTGTTTATCGTTCCCACACTATTGCTCATTGGAATTTTCTCTGTTTGGCCGGTTTTGCAGTCATTCACCTATACCTTTTTTGATTATCGCCTGAACGACCAGCAAAAGTCCGGATTGTACCTTAGTGAAAGATTTAATGCTTCCCTATTCAATGAAACACAAATGTATATTTCGATGTTCCTGGAAGAAGACCTGCCGAACATTAAGGATGCACAGGATCAAGACCGGGTTGCCGACATAACGAAAGAACTGTCCACTGCCGTCCATAAATATAAAAACCAAAAGGGTGTCATCAAGATTAGTAAGCAGGAAAGGACGAAGATTGAACGATTGCACAAACATGCAAAGTCCTTAATAACCTCCCTTAATCAGAAGTATACGCTGATCCACAAGGATGATCTGCCTCCGTTGGTAGACGACTTGCAAAATAGTATCATTCCATCCAATTTCATAGGCTTAAAAGGCTATAAACACGTTTTAAGCGATGAGCGGATTGGCATTGCATTAAGGAATACCGCCCTATTTACGATTGTATCCGTGTTTATTGAACTCGTTCTTGGACTTGGTCTTGCACTCATATTGAATAAAACCATTTTTGGCCAAGGTCTGATTCGGACTACCTCCTTAATTCCCTGGGCCATCCCGACCGCCGTTGCGGCATTGATGTGGAGCTATCTTTTTAATGGAAGCAGTGGGATAATCGCTCATTTTTTTGAAATGATTGGTCTCGTAGATAAATCCCAAGATTTGCTCTTGAGCGGAACGGGTGCGATGATTTCGACTATTTTGGCCGATGTATGGAAAACAACGCCTTACATGGCATTATTACTTTTAGCTGGATTGCAGAATATTTCAAAGGATTTATATGAAGCATCATCGATCGATGGGGCCACCAAAATTCAAGCATTTTTTAAAGTGACCCTGCCTTTGTTGAAACCATCCATCCTTGTCGCCTTGTTATTCCGGACTTTGGATGCCTTCCGGGTATTTGACCTTATTTATGTATTAACAGGGGGAGGTCCCGGCGGCGAAACCGAAACCATGTCCATTTATGCCTACAAGGTTATGTTCGGGCAGACCAATTTCGGCTATGGTTCCGTTACTGTGATGCTTATGTTTGTTTGTGTCGCAATTATTGCTATCATTTTTGTAAAATTTCTGGGTGCTAACCTAATGGAGAGAAATTAAGGAGGGGGCTCATATGCAGGCATCGAAAAGAAAGCTATGGATTACCTTTGGGATCATTGTAGTCCTGTATTTGTTTGCGATGGTATTCCCATTTTTCTGGGTCTTTATCACCTCCTTTAAAACATCAGGTGAAATATTTGGAACAGGGGCATTCCGTGTCGTCCCCGAACATCCGACCATCCAAAACTATATAACGATTTTATTTGAAAAGAACATTTTAAACTCGATTAAAAATAGCCTGATTGTGGCGACAACCACCACCGTTTATATCATAGTGGTCGCTACCTTTTCAGCCTATGCCATATCCCGGTTCCAATTTAAAGGGAAAAACATTCTACTGGGCTTGATCCTTGCAGTATCGATGTTCCCGCAAATGATTATTACCGGTCCTGTTTATAATTTATTTTTACATTTCAAACTCTTGAATTCATATGCAGTTGTGCTACCGTATTCGACCATTACGCTGCCTATGGCGGTTTGGATTTTAGTCACCCATTTCAATCAAATTCCGGCAGCTCTTGAAGAATCCGCGAAAATGGACGGGGCGACCACTTTCCAAACCTTATATAAAATCATCTTTCCACTGGCAGCACCCGGTGTTTTTACGACTGCCATCATTACATTTATCGCCTCCTGGAATGAATTTCTTTTGACCATCACCTTAAATCCAAACGCCGAGTATCACACAGTACCGGTGGCCATTTCATTTTTACGGACGCAATTTGAGATCCTTTGGGGCCAAGTGTCTGCGGCAACAGCAATCGTCACCGTCCCAACACTGATTATTGTCCTTTTCTTTCAGCGGCAAATTGTTTCCGGGCTTACCAGCGGCGGTGTAAAAGAGTAATCTTACAAAAGCATAGAGGTGTACAGCATGTCTTGGAAAATTAGTTCTTTCAGTACGGAAGAATCTCAAATATTAGTAGATGAAAGTTTATTTTTTATAGGAAATGGATATCTTGGGGTCCGCGGAAATTTTGAAGAAGGTCTTCTGCCTGGTCAAAAAACCATTCGTGGCAGCTATATCAATGCCTTTCATGATTCTGTTCCCATTTCATATGGTGAGAAGCTCTATGCCTTTCCGGAAAGTCAGCAAAAGCTTTTAAATATCATCGACGCCCAAACAATTGCCATTTACTTCGGAGAAGATAGGTTCAGCCTTAATGAAGGTGAAGTCCATTCGTTTGAACGCCATCTCCATCTTGATCAAGGTTTTTCAGAAAGAATCATCGAATGGTGCTCTCCTTCGGGAAAAAGAATAAACCTTATCTTTAAAAGAATTGTTTCATTTTGTGAAAAAGAGGTCTTTATCCAAAGAATTGAAATAGAATCAGCTGATTACAGGGGCCAGGTGCGAGTTGTTTCAACAATTAATGGCGATGTTCAGAACTATGTGGACAAGAGTGATCCGCGTGTTGCTTCGGGCCATGCAAAGCTCCTGAACGTTACCCGAGTAGAGCAATCAGATTCTATCTCCTTTGTCGAGTGTGAAACAACCAATACTCACTTAAAAACAGCTTGTGCGGCCGTTTATAGTGTGACTTCCCCTTATTTAAGAAAGGATTTTGCTAAAGCTTCCTCTATCGAAACGGAATTCATTTTTGAATTCACAGGGAAAGCGGAGTTTGAGAAAAAAGCGATTTTTACAGATACTTTGAGGCACGGGGAAGATCTACGTGCTGCTTCATTTGCACTGCAAACAAAACTGCACGAAAAAAGCTTTGATCATTTTTTACAGGGGCAAACGGTTTATTTAGAAGAGTTTTGGAATTACGCAGACATTGTAATAACGGGAGATTCCACCATTCAGGAGGGAATTCGCTTTAATTTATTTCACCTGTTGCAATCGATTGGCCGGGACCGTTTTTCTAACATTGCGGCTAAAGGATTGTCCGGAGAAGGGTACGAGGGCCATTACTTTTGGGATACGGAAATCTACATATTTCCCGTCTTTTTAATGACCCATCCAGAAATGGCGAAAAGTCTGCTTTTATACCGATATTCCATCTTGGATCAGGCGAGAGATCATGCAAAAGAAATGGGACATCGGAAAGGAGCATTATATCCATGGCGAACGATTTCAGGCACTGAATGTTCTTCGTATTTTCCGTCTGGGTCGGCTCAGTACCATATTAGCGCAGACATTGCCTATAGCTTTATTCAATATTACCTTGTGACCAATGACTTGGCCTTTATGAGGGATTTCGGGGCGGAGGTGCTGTTTGAAACGGCAAGGCTGTGGCTGGAAACTGGTCATTTTTCCGAAGGCTCTTTTAAAATTGATGCCATAACCGGTCCCGATGAATATACGTGTATCGTCAACAATAACTATTACACCAATGCCATGGCCAAACATAATTTGCTTTGGGCGGCCAAGTTCTTCCGATTACTTGAAACACAGGTTCAGGAAGCTCTATCAGCTTTATCTCGGAAAATCGGGTTGAAAACTGAGGAAATGGATGCTTGGCAAAAAGCGGCCGATTCGATGTATTTGCCGTATGATGAAACCCTAATGATCAACCCTCAGGATGATACATTCTTGCAAAAGGCTGTTTGGGATTTAGCGGGCACACCAAAGGAAGATTTTCCGCTGCTTTTGCATTATCATCCACTGACCATTTACCGCTATCAGGTTTGTAAACAGGCGGATACGGTGCTGGCGCACTTTTTGTTGGAGGATGAGCAGAGTGTCGAAACGATTCGAAATTCATTTCATTACTACGAAAACATTACCACTCATGATTCGTCCCTATCAACCTGCATCTTTAGTATTATGGCGTCCAAACTCGGTAATGGAGAAAAGGCCTACCAGTATTTTAACGAAACGGCACGATTGGATTTGGAAGATACACATGGAAATACAAAGGACGGTCTGCATATGGCCAACATGGGCGGGACATGGCTGGCAATCGTTTTTGGCTTTGCCGGCCTAAGGATAAATGAAAGAGGATTGTCCTTGTCTCCGATCATCCCTGACAAATGGTCCGGATACCGTTTCTCTATTCGATATCAGGGACGCAAAATTCAGATTGAGAGATTAGCAGAGCAAACGATTATTCACCTATTGGAGGGTGATGGTTTATCTCTGACTGTATACAATCAGCCGTATTTGCTGGAAAAAGAAACCTCGATAATAATTTGACAACCAGGTTGCTCTAAAAGGTTGGTCCCCTTTCATTTTGGGACAGCCTTTTCTTTTTAGGAAAAGCGTAGCATGTGTGAAGACACGAAAATGTAAATGGGGAGGCTGGATTGATGGTTCCACAATTGAAGGCAGTAATCTTTGATTTGGATGGAGTAATTACCGATACGGCTGAGTATCATTACCGTGCCTGGGAGGCGCTCAGCAAGGAATTAGGAATACCCTTTACAAAGGGATTTAATGAGGAACTGAAGGGGATTTCACGGATGGAATCTCTTGAGAAAATTCTAGTTCTAGGCGGGAAACAGAATGATTTCACCACGGATGAAAAGACATTGCTTGCCGATCGAAAAAATGACTATTACCGGAGACTGATAGAAACGATCACACCACAAGATATTCTTCCGGGAATTAAGGAATTCATCTTTGACCTTAAGCAGAATGGAATTAAGATGGGGTTGGCTTCAGTCAGCAAAAATGCCTTTACTGTTATCAGCCGTTTGGAACTAGCTGGAGAGTTTGACGTCATCGTCGATGCGGCTTTGATTCAAAAAGGGAAACCGGATCCGGAGATTTTTTTGCGGGCAGCTGAACAGTTGAGCGTTGTGCCTGCTGACTGTATCGGAATAGAGGATGCAGAAGCGGGAATCACTGCTATCAAAGCAGCCGGTATGTTTGCGGTGGGCATTGGGAATGTGGAAAGACTTGTGCAGGCGGATCTGATCTATCACTCGACCGAGGAAATTCAGTTTGATGAAATCAGGGCTGCGTTTTATTCTGCAAAATCTTGAGACCGAAAGATAGGAAAGCCGTTCTTCAATTGAGGAACGGCTTTTTATCAGTAATATTCAATCTATTCTGTACCTAAATGACCAGTCCTTTTTTATGAAGCTTCATCAAGACCAAGCTCAGGCGGCGGCTGCCTGAACAATTTTGTTAAGTTTAATAGGTAGATAAATCCCACGATCAACCAAGTTCCTCCGAGCATGAGTGAGTGGATATCCAATTCGATAAAAAATAAACCAATGAGTCCTGCACCGATAAGTGGAATGATGAAATATTGAATTGTTCCCTTTATTGACCTCTTTTTCTCTCTGAAAAAATAATGGGCTGTGACCGAAAGATTGACAAAGAAATAAGCGAACAACGCCCCAAAACTAATGAGCGATACGGCTGCTGTTAAACTTAGAAATAGGGCACTTAACGAAACTATTCCTACTATTAAAATATTAAATACAGGTGTGCTGAACTTTGGTGATAAATAACCAAAGACTTTTTTTGGCAGGACATTTTCCCTTCCCATGGCATATAAAATCCGGGAGGCACTCGTTCCGGATGCTACGGCTGAGGCAAAGGTGGAGGTCAGTCCCACAGCTATAAAAAAACTCATGAAGGCTTTTCCGCCAATATAGACTGCAATCTCTAAATAGGCAGATTCAGGATTTTTGAAAGACTGAAATTCTGGAAAAACGAGTTGAGCAAAGTAAGAACCTGCTATAAATAAGAAACCTCCAATCACCATAATCAAATAAATGGCTTTTGGCAGTGTTCGGGTAGGATCTTTCGTTTCTTCGGATAGGGTTGATACAGCATCAAAGCCTAAAAAGCTAAAACAAAGAATGGGTACTACCGATAAAAGAGCAGGCATATTCACTTTTGTATCATAGAATGGAGCAATGGACATTAATGTTCCAGCCCCTTTTCCTGCAAGAAGTCCTTTGATCGACAAAATAAAGAAGATGGCAAACAATAAAATTTGCAGAAGAAGCATGTAAGTATTTAGTTTAGCTGCTAATTTTATGCCAAGGATGTTGACGCTTGTAACGGTGACTATGAATAATATGATCCATACAAACATTGGAATGGAAGGAAAATAGGCTTTCAGAGCAATTCCTAAGATTAGGGAACTGATCATTGGACTTAAAATATAGTCAAGGATAATCGTCCAACCAACAATAAATCCGAAATGTGGACTTATCGATTTCTGCGTAAAAGTATACGCTGCCCCGGCATTTGGAAAAGCTTTGACTAACTGTGCATAACTATAAGCCGTAAAAAGCATAACAACAAAAGCGATCGCATAAGCGGTTGGTATCATCCCGTTTGTACGATGAACGGCTACTCCATATGTGGAGAAAAACGTTTTAGGCGCCATAAAGGCCAATCCGAAAAAGACGACATACTTTAACGTAAGCGAGCGCTTTAGTGTTGGTGAATTTGATTTTTCCATTTATTCAATCCTCCTTGTAATGGTCATTATGAAAGTATCAAAGATGCATGGACTTATTATAAGGTCTTGTCCAACACCAGAGTAAACCGTTTTCATAAAAAAATAAGACCGCTTAACAGATAGTTCGGCGGTCTAAAAATAAATTACTTTTTATATACGATCTTTCCATCAACGATTGTATAGTCCACAGGAGTTTCGGAAATATCCTTAGGATTGATTTTGGTAATATCCTGATCAAGGACAACCATATCGGCTTTCTTGCCAACTTTCAATGTTCCCAGATCGTTTTCACGGAAAATCTGATAAGCAACATTTTTTGTGACAGCCTGTAGCATTTCTTGAACGGTAAGAGCTTGAGATGCATTACGTACCATGTCCTGATCCTGTTCCTCCGGATATGGGCTGTTTCTAGTCACACCCGTTTCGATTGAATTGAGTGGACGGTAGTCAGGAGTTGGCGGGTAGTCGCTGCTTCCGGAAATCAGCACGCCCTCGTCCCAAATCTTTCTGGCTGGATACATGGCTAGTGCGCGATCTTGGCCGATCATGGCACTTTCCAATTGATAATATTGATCCTTATAGAACCAGAAGGGTTGTAAGGAAGCAATGACTTTCAATGCTTTCATTCGAGCGATGTCGCTGTCTTTGATTGCTGAAATATGGGTAATCGTATGGCGAGCATCACGTTCTCCATTTGTTTTAACAGCGCTCTCAATGGCATTTAGACTCATATTAACCGCTCCGTCACCAATCGCATGAATATGAACCTGGATTCCAGCTTTGTCCATGGCAGATACCATTTGATTGAAATTATCTATCTTCCAAACTGAATCCCCATGGAAGTCACGGCCCATTCCAGCCCCCTCAGTGTATGGTTCGAGGAAGAGTGCAGTTTTGCCTTCGGTCACTCCATCGGCAAATAGTTTAACAGTATGTACCTGAAGCCAATCCGAGTGGTACTTTTGTTGAGCCTTTTTCATTTTTTCTACTTCAACTTCCGGATTGCTGCCCGGGTCGATAAAATAGGTGCCAGAGACGCGCATCGTCAGCTTACCTTCTTTTTCTAATTCTCCAAGTATATCAATCATTTTGTCATCTGTTCTTTGAAAGGTCATAATCCCGGTCATACCAAAGCTGTGCATTTCCTCTTGGTATTTTAAGACGGCTTCTTTATATTGATCTTTTGTTAACGTAAATAAGGCTTGAACTTGATCCACCAAATCTCTTGCGCCTTCACGCAGAACACCTCTTGGCGAGCCGTCGGGGTTGTGTTCAATCATACCGCCTTTCGGTGCCTGGGTGTCTTTGGAAATTTTGGACATGTCCATCGTCTTGGAATTTACCCATACGGAGTGATTATCGATAGAATAAAGAATGACGGGTATGTCAGCAACAATTGCGTCCAAATCTTCCTTCTTCGGCCCAGGATTCGTTCCATCTGCTTGTTTATATGGACCGTTTTTCCAGCCTGTACCTGTAATAATTTTTACATCAGGATGTTTCTTTCGGAAATCAGCAACCGCTTTCAGATATTCCTCATGAGTTTTGAGGCCTGACAGATCCACTTCAAACAACTTGGTTGTCCAAAGGCCAGGAATATGGGTATGTCCGTCCATCAACCCCGGTGAGACCATCTTTCCTTTTAAATCAATGACTTTGGTGCCCTTTCCAACATAGTTTTCTACATCCTTGCTACTGCCGACAAAGATAATCTTTCCATCCTTGGCAGCAATTGCTTCCGCTGTTGGCTGGTTATCTTCCATCGTGTGTACTATACCATTCTTTAAAACAAGCGTAGCTAATTCATCCGATCCTCCTGCTTGTTTTTTTGGGGAGGCTTCTTTTTCCTTGGCACAACCATTTAGCAATGGAAGCAACAGAACTATAATGCCCAACCAAGCTAATAACTTCTGGTTTCTTAGAAAACTAATCATTATTTTAACCCCCTAAAGATTTAGTGGCTTGCAGGAATTATTATAAAGTCTGGTATAACACCAGAGTAAACAGTCTCGAAACGAAAAAATCTACGAAATGGTGAACATTTCGTAGACTGGTTTTCTCCTGAATTGGACCGCTAACATAATTGCCAGGTGGTCCAAAAATAAATTATTTTTTATATACGATCTTTCCATCCACGATTGTATAGTATACAGGTGTTTCCGAGATATCCTTAGGCTTGATTTTAGTAATATCCTGGCCAAGGACAACCATGTCGGCTTTCTTTCCAACCTTCAATGTGCCCAGGTCATTTTCACGGAACATTTGATAAGCCACATTCTTTGTAACTGCCTGCAGCATTTCTTGAACGGTAAGTGCTTGAGATGCATTACGTACCATGTCCTGATCCTGCTCCTCCGGATATGGGCTGTTTCTTGTCACACCCGTTTCGATTGAATTGAGCGGACGGTAGTCAGGAGTTGGCGGGTAGTCACTGCTTCCGGATATCGTCACTCCGGCATCCCACATTTTTCTTGCTGGGTACATCGCCAATGCACGATTTTCACCGACCATAGCTTTTTCCAACCCGTAGTATTGGTCCTTATAAAACCAGAATGGTTGTAAAGCGGCAATAACTTTTAATGCTTTCATTCTCGGAATATCATTGTCTTGAATGGAAGAAATATGGGTAATGATATGGCGTGAATCACGTTCCCCATTCGTTTTAACAGCATTTTCAATCGCGTTAAGTCCAGCATTAACAGCTCCGTCCCCAATCGCGTGAATATGCAATTGAATTCCTGCTTTATCCACTGCTGCAACCATTTTATTGAAGTCATTCACTTCCCAAGGCATTTCTCCATGGTGATTATGCCCCATTCCAGCTTTCTCTGTGTATGGTTGAATGAATAGTGCTGTTTTTCCTTCTGTCACACCATCTGCATATAATTTAATGGTATTAGCTCGAAGCCAATCAGAATGATATTTTTGAGAGGCGGCCTTCACTTTTTGAACAGCTTCATCCGGAGTGCTGTCAGGGTAAATAAAATAGGCCCCGGCAACTCTCATGGTCAACTTCCCTTCTTGTTCCAGCTCTCCCAAGATATCGATCAGATGTTCTTTATCCTCAAAAGTCATAATGCCAGTCATCCCAAAACTATGCATTTCCTCTTGATATTTTAAAATTGCTTCCTTATATTGCTCTTTGGTAGGTTTAAATAATGCCTGAACGTCTGCAACTAAATCCATTGCTCCCTCACGTAAAACACCTCGAGGGGAGCCATCAGCATTATGTTCAATCATGCCACCTTTAGGAGCCTTGGTATCTTTGGTTATCTTGGCCATTTCAAGTGCCTTGGAGTTTGCCCAAACTGAATGATGGTCAATAGAAAGGAGAATGACAGGAATGTCGGAAACAACCGCATCTAAATCCTCTTTCGTCGGGCCGGGATTTGTCCCATCTTTTTGTTCATATGGGCCATTTACCCAGCCTAGCCCTGTAATAATGTTAACATTTGGATTCTTCTTCCTATAGTCAGAGACGGCTTTAATGTATTCCTCATGACTATCCAGATTTGAAAGATCTACTTCGAATAGTTTTGTAAGCCATAAACCCGGGATATGTGTGTGACCATCCATAAATCCTGGAGAAACCATTTTTCCTTTTAAATCAATGACTTTAGTGTTTTTTCCCACATACTTTTCTACCTCTTTGGTGCTGCCGACAAAGACAATCTTTCCATCCTTTGCGGCAACGGCTTCAGCTGTAGGCTGATGATCTTCCATTGTGTAGATCATACCGTTCTTCAGAACCAGGGTAGCTGCTTCATCCGATTGGGTTGTTGCCTTTTTTGAGACTTCTTGATCTTTTGTACAGCCATTTAACAATGGTAACAGCAGTACAAGAATAGCAATCAAAAAATGTGGCCACCGTTTTCTTTGAATACTTTCCATCATAATGCCCCCTATATTTTTGTCACTTACAGGAGTCATTATAAAGTCTCGCGTAAGGCTAGAGTAAACGGTTTCAAAACATAAAAAGCTACGAAATGGTGAACATTTCGTAGCCTGTTTTCTAAACGATTTTCCTTTGAATGGGAATCTGGATTTCATAATAAGCTTCATCATATTGGTCTGTTAAAGAAACATCAACCTGCATAATTCGAACGGCGTTACCGGTAATAACATAGCCATATTTATCACAATAATCCAATAGTTTTTTGAGCTGAATCAGCATTTTTTCCCATACGAGGCCCGTATGGTAGGAACAAATATATAATCCTTTTTCTAGTTTTTGAGTGGAGTACGGCGAATCTTCATCCTGAATCAATATGAATAATTGAGATTGATAGGAACTAAGCTGATCGGGAATATCTGAAGTTTGTCGAAATTCATCAAAGTACTCTTTATAAATAATGTCGCCAAATTTATTACTGGCCAGTACTGGAATGGCTCCTTCAATCATATTTTCAAGCTCAAGAAATCCAAAATAGAGACTTTCATAATCGTTCCAACTCACTGGCTTTTCTAGCTGAATATATTCACGTTCTTCAAAGTATTTAATGACGATATCTGTGTCTTTATAGCTGTTTTTAAACTGTTCAATATTGGTTAATCGGATATTCAAAATATGATGAATATCTTGCAATTCCCTGATTTTTTTCTGAATATCGCTCATGGATTTCTGTAGAAATTGAATCGATTGATCGACGTTCCGATTCGTTAGAAATAGCTTAATTTTCTCTAGGGAAAAACCAATATTCCTTAATTCCTTGATTGTTCCGAGCACTTCATACTGTTCAATGGAGTAATAGCGATAGCCGGAATGGGGGTCAATATAATCCGGTTTCAACAAGCCGATTTTATCGTAATGCCGTAATGTATGGATGGTTACGCGTCTAAGCTTTGACATTTCTCCAATACTCAACTTGCTTTGCATAGGTTTTACTCCCCCGATATCCTTACTATAACTCTACTTTAAAATGAATAAAGAGACATTGCAATACCAGACTATGAATGCTTTATGTCCTCAAAACGAATCATGCCGATAATACTAGTATTTACCACTATATCCCTGCCATACCATCAATTAAAATAGAATTATCATAATATTTTAATAGGAGAGGCAGGTTAAAGGGATGAAGCCACATGTCCACCATTTGAAAAAGCATAACGGCTTTAGGTTCTTCTTTATTATTTTCTTGCTGGTTAGCTACTTCACCACATATAGTGTGACGGAAGCAGCCACGTCAGATCGAAAAGCACCAACAGCACCGACAAATCTTCGTACAACCGGGATCACAAGTTCAAGTGTTTCTTTGGCATGGACGAGCTCGACTGACAATGTGGGGGTTACTGGGTACGATGTTTTCCAGAATAATAAAGTAATAGGGAAGACTACATCCACGCAATATACGGTTAATAATTTAACGGCCAATACCACTTACAGCTATTTTATTAAGGCACGGGATGCAAGTGGAAATATATCTTCTTCAAGTAATATTATAAAGGTAACCACTCCCAAAGTGGTGACGGATCTGGCGCCGCAGGTTGGCAATATCCAGGTTTCACCGATTGCCAGTGACGGAAAAACCGTTAGTGGAACCGTTACCTTATCAGTCAGTGCAAGCGATGATAAAGGAATTAGCAAGGTGGAGTTTTATAGCAGCAATGGCGGCTATTTAATCAAATCCCTGACTTCCGCACCCTATAGTGTAAGTTGGGCCACGAATCCCTGGGTGCCGGATGGAGAACAAATATTAAAGGTCGTAGTTTACGATACTGCCAATCAAATAGCACAGGTTTCAAGGACTGTCATTGTAAAAAATACCGTAAGTGCGGTACAGAGCGCCTACAAGATGGTTGGATATTACACAAGCTGGTCAACATATTCCAATTTTCAAGTGGCAAACATTGATGCATCCCAAATAACACACTTAAACTATGCCTTCGCTAACATTTCTACGGATGGAAAAATAGCTTTGGGGGACTCATGGGCAGATGTAGAAAAGCCATTTTCAGGAGATACAACCACACAGCCTTATAAAGGAAACTTCTATCAATTAACCAAATTGAAGCAGTCCTATCCAAATTTAAAAACTTTAATTTCTGTTGGCGGCTGGACTTGGTCAGAAAAATTCTCGGATGTAGCTTTGACCGACCAATCCAGAACAATTTTTGCGCAAAGCTGTCTGGACTTTATCAGAAAATACGGTTTTGATGGAGTGGATATAGACTGGGAATATCCGGTTGCCGGGGGAGAACCAGACAATGTGAACCGCCCCGAGGACAAACAGAATTTTACGCTTTTGATAAAGAAAATCAGAGAAACCTTTGATGCCCAAAGCGCTGTGGATGGGAAAAAATATATTGTAACGATCGCCGGAGGAGCAGGCAGGAGCTTTGCAGCAAATACAGAGCTGAATTTACTTCAGCAATATGTCGATTATATGAATCTGATGACCTATGATTTTCATGGTGAATGGGACACCTTAACCGGTATGAATGCTCCGTTGTACCGAGATCCTGAATCAAAATTTACCGGCGAGTGGAGTGTTCAGGATGCAGTGCAACTTTATATCAATAACGGTGTGCCTGCCAATAAAATAGTCATGGGCATGCCGCTATACGGAAGAATCTTTAATCAGGTAACAAATTTGAATAACGGTTTGTACCAATCTTATTCAGGTGGAGGGTCTTCCATTAGTTACGCCAATATAGAGGCGAATTATCTTAACAAAAATGGGTTCATGCGTTATTGGGAGACCGATTCAAAAGTACCGTGGCTATTTAATGGCTCACAGTTCGTCAGCTATGATGACCTGGAATCAATCGGCTATAAAACTTCCTTTATCAAATCGATGGGCTTAGGTGGCGCTGTAATGTGGGAGCTGAGTCAAGATCCTAATAAGGTTTTGGCATCCAAGATTTATAATGATTTGAAATAAATCAAGATGTACTATGCAAACCGGATTTATTTTTGTTGCATTTTTCTGGATTAATTTCTAGAATTAATTAACAGAACAAGAATAAATGAGGTGTACCCTTTGATTGTAATTGAATATTTATCGGCGTTGATTTTGCCGGGGTTATTAGTTCTCCTGTTCACACGGGTCACTTACAATCGGATGATCGGCCTGATCTTGACTGTCGCCCTAATCGCAGGATCTGCCTATAAAGGTTATACAAATACATTAGTCCTTATCGTCATTGATGCTTTTTCACTAACAGCCGGTTTCTGGCTTGCGTCAAAATTGAAACCAAAAACAGCGAGAAAAAACGAATCATAGTCTGCCCGTCATGTGGCAGGCTTTTTATTTTATAAAAAAACGAATATTAGTTCGCATATTGTTGGTTTGTTTTTGGGTGAATGTGGTAGAATGATAATATTGAAAACGGAGATTCAAAAACAGTAACTATAGAGATGAAAAACGGGAGGAACCTGTTCGTGAAGGACCAATTTGAATTAGTCTCAAAGTATTCGCCTCAGGGGGATCAGCCGGAGGCCATCAAACAATTAGTCGAAGGCATCCGCAACAACAAGCAGCACCAAACCCTGCTTGGCGCCACCGGTACAGGAAAAACATTCACGATCTCCAATGTTATTAAAGAAGTAAACAAACCGACACTTGTCATCGCCCATAATAAAACACTTGCAGGCCAGCTCTACAGCGAGTTTAAGGATTTCTTCCCCAACAACGCGGTAGAGTACTTTGTCAGTTACTATGACTACTATCAGCCGGAGGCCTATGTTCCCCAAACGGATACCTTTATTGAAAAAGATGCCAGCATCAACGACGAGATTGATAAATTACGGCACTCAGCAACATCTTCCCTGTTTGAACGGAAAGATGTCGTCATTATTGCCAGTGTTTCGTGTATTTATGGCCTCGGTTCCCCAGAAGAATATCGGGAAATGGTTGTGTCATTAAGGACCGGAATGGAAATGGAAAGGAACGAGCTGCTGCATCGCCTCGTTGATATCCAATATGAACGCAATGATATCGACTTTAAACGGGGGACTTTCCGCGTCCGTGGTGACGTTGTCGAGATTTTCCCGGTTTCCCGTGATGAACACTGTATTCGAGTGGAATTATTCGGAGATGAAATAGATCGAATTCGTGAAGTTGACGCCCTCACCGGTGAAATTATTGGTGAGCGCGAACACGTGGCGATTTTCCCGGCGTCTCACTTCGTCACCCGGGAAGAAAAGCTGCGTGTGGCGATTGAAAATATTGAAAAAGAGCTTGAAGAACGCCTTACAGTTTTAAGAGAAAATAATAAATTGCTTGAAGCCCAGCGTCTCGAACAGCGGACTCGTTATGATTTGGAAATGATGCGGGAAATGGGCTTCTGCTCCGGAATTGAAAATTACTCGCGGCACCTGACATTGCGTCCTGCTGGATCAACACCATACACATTATTGGATTATTTTCCAGAAGACTTCTTATTGGTGATTGATGAGTCGCACGTAACCCTGCCTCAGGTTAGGGGGATGTTCAACGGGGATAAAGCCCGAAAGGAAGTCCTCGTGGAGCATGGATTCCGTTTGCCTTCAGCGCTTGATAACAGGCCGCTTACCTTTGATGAGTTCGAAAAGCATATAAACAATATTATTTATGTTTCGGCTACGCCGGGACCATATGAGCAAGAACATACCCCAGAGATGGTGGAACAAATCATCCGCCCAACTGGCTTACTTGACCCAACCATCGATGTCCGGCCGATTCAAGGCCAAATTGATGATCTGATTGGTGAAATCCAGGATCGGGTTAAGAAAAATGAACGGGTTCTAATCACCACCCTTACGAAAAAAATGTCAGAGGACCTGACGGATTATCTAAAGGAAATCGGAATTAAGGTGCAATACCTTCATTCTGAGGTGAAAACATTGGAACGGATTGAAATTATCCGCGAGCTGCGTCTTGGCAAATATGATGTTCTAGTCGGAATTAACCTCCTTCGGGAAGGGATCGATATTCCGGAAGTATCGCTTGTGGCAATATTGGATGCTGATAAGGAAGGCTTCCTTCGTTCAGAACGTTCGTTGATTCAGACAATCGGCCGTGCCGCACGTAACGCCAATGGACACGTGATCATGTATGCGGATCGCATGACAAATTCAATGGAGCTGGCAATCAGTGAAACCAAGCGTCGTCGTTCCATCCAAGAAGAATACAATTTAAAACACGGCATCACCCCGAAAACAATCCAAAAGGATATCCGCGATGTCATCCGTGCCACTCATGCTGCCGAGGAGCAAGAGGAATACAAACCAGCTGCATCGTTTGGCAAGATGAACAAAAAGGAACGGGAAAAGTTGATTGCCGATATGGAAAAAGAAATGAAGGCCGCCGCCAAAGCGCTTGACTTTGAACGCGCTGCGGAGCTTCGCGACCTTTTATTTGAATTGAAAGCGGAAGGATAACTAGAATCATGGTAATGGATAAATTGATTGTAAAAGGTGCAAGAGCACATAATTTGAAAAATATAGATATCACCATTCCAAGAGATAAACTTGTCGTGCTGACCGGGCTTTCCGGATCTGGAAAGTCTTCGCTCGCCTTCGATACGATTTACGCGGAAGGACAGCGACGCTATGTTGAGTCACTCTCCGCATATGCCCGTCAATTCTTGGGACAAATGGATAAACCGGATGTCGATACCATTGAAGGGTTGAGTCCTGCCATTTCCATTGATCAAAAAACCACCAGCCGCAATCCACGTTCAACCGTAGGAACGGTAACGGAAATCTATGATTATTTACGTCTATTATTTGCCAGAGTCGGCCATCCCACCTGTCCTAATCATGGTATCGAGATCTCCTCGCAAACGATTGAGCAAATGGTCGATCGGATTCTGGAATACCCGGAACGGACAAAAATGCAAATACTCGCACCTGTTGTTTCCGGACGCAAAGGAATGCATGTGAAAGTATTTGAAGATATTAAAAAGCAAGGATTTGTCCGTGTTCGTGTGGATGGAGAAATGCTAGATCTTAGTGACGAGATTGTTCTGGATAAAAATAAAAAGCACTCAATTGAAGTTGTTGTCGACCGGATTGTCGTTAAGGATGGGGTTTCTGCTCGTTTGGCCGATTCATTGGAAACGGCCTTAAGTCTTGGAGAGGGAAAAGTCATTGTCGATGTAGTTGACGGGGAGGAGCTAATGTTCAGTGAAAACCATGCCTGTCCTCTCTGCGGTTTTTCAATCGGGGAATTAGAGCCAAGGATGTTTTCTTTTAATAGCCCGTTTGGTGCTTGTCCTGAATGCGATGGTTTAGGCTCCAAGCAAGAAGTCGATATTGACTTAATCATCCCTAACAAGGAATTAACCCTTAAGCAGCATGCAATTGCCCCATGGGAGCCGACTAGCTCACAGTACTATCCGCAACTGCTTGAAGCAGTTTGTAATCATTACGGAATTGACATTAATATTCCAGTCAAAGACATTCCAGAGAACCAGATGGATAAAATTCTTTATGGTTCCGGCAATGACAAAATCTATTTCCGTTATGAGAACGATTTTGGGCAAATTCGTGAAGGGTATATCGAATTTGAAGGTGTCCTCCGTAATGTGGAGCGTCGATTTAAGGAAACCAGCTCCGATTTCATTCGTGAGCAAATGGAAAAATACATGGCTCAACAGCCATGCCCAACCTGTAAAGGATTCCGCTTAAAGAAAGAAACGTTAGCTGTTCTCATTAATGGGTACCATATCGCTCATGTGACTGATTTTTCAATTGAAGAAGCGCAGCAGTTCTTTGCGAACCTCCAGCTTTCCGAAAAAGAAAGGCAGATTGCCAGATTGATTTTACAGGAAATCAATGAACGGCTCGGCTTTCTTGTCAATGTCGGCCTTGATTACTTAACTTTGAGCCGCATGGCCGGAACGCTCTCAGGGGGAGAAGCGCAGCGTATTCGTTTAGCGACCCAGATTGGCTCCAGACTAACCGGAGTTCTCTATATTCTTGATGAACCGTCCATCGGACTTCACCAGCGTGATAATGATCGCTTAATCGGCACCCTGCAAAATATGCGTGATATCGGCAATACACTAATTGTCGTCGAACATGATGAAGACACGATGCTGGCAGCAGATTATTTGATTGATATTGGTCCTGGTGCGGGTGTGCATGGCGGAGAAGTTGTTTCCGCTGGAACACCTTCAGAGGTTATGGCTGACCCGAACTCATTGACCGGGCAATATTTATCAGGAAAGAAATTCATTCCTCTTCCATTAGAAAGACGAAAATCAGACGGCCGCTTTATTGAAATTAAGGGTGCGGAAGAAAATAATTTAAAAAATGTATCGGTAAAAGTGCCACTAGGCATGTTTGTCGCTGTTACCGGTGTCTCTGGATCAGGAAAAAGTACGCTCATCAATGAAATTCTCCATAAAACCCTGGCGCAAAAACTGAATAGAGCTAAAACAAAACCAGGAAAATTTAAGAGTATAACCGGAGTAGACTATCTTGAAAAAGTCATCGATATCGATCAATCACCGATCGGAAGGACACCACGCTCCAACCCGGCCACCTATACAGGGGTATTTGACGATGTTCGTGATGTTTATTCCTCCACGAATGAAGCAAAGGTGCGCGGTTATAAAAAGGGCCGTTTCAGTTTCAATGTAAAAGGCGGCCGCTGTGAAGCCTGCCGCGGCGATGGAATTATTAAAATTGAAATGCACTTCTTGCCGGATGTTTACGTTCCGTGCGAAGTATGTCATGGAAAACGCTATAACCGGGAAACTCTTGAAGTGAAGTATAAAGGAAAGAGCATTGCGGACGTACTCGACATGACGGTTGAAGATGCCTTGAAATTTTTCGAAAACATTCCAAAAATCAGCCGCAAGCTGCAAACGATTTATGATGTTGGCCTAGGTTACATCAAACTTGGCCAGCCGGCCACAACCTTGTCCGGCGGGGAAGCCCAGCGTGTGAAGCTCGCATCCGAACTGCATCGCCGTTCCAATGGTAAATCCTTCTACATTTTGGATGAGCCGACAACCGGACTTCACGTTGACGATATTTCGAGATTGCTCGTTGTCTTGCAGCGTCTGGTTGAAAATGGGGATACCGTACTGGTCATCGAACATAATCTCGATGTCATCAAAGGGGTAGACCACATTATCGACCTCGGTCCGGAAGGAGGGGACAAAGGAGGTACCATCATCGCCAGCGGTACCCCAGAAAAGGTCGCCGAAGTAGAGGGTTCGTATACCGGAAAGTACCTAAAGCCAATCCTCGAGCGCGACCGTTTAAGAATGCAACAACAAATTGAAGATAAAAGCATCATTAAAGCATAGAGCTGGAATCATTAGGGTATTATTTACAAATTACACATGTATTGACGTATGAATTAGCATACGTCTTTTTCTTTTTGATCCATGTTTTGCTCGTAGCTTCTTGACCTCCTTTAGTTATGACAATTAGGATTTGTTAGTTCAACAACAATTACGAAGCTGTATAAATGGGGAAATTCTGTAAAAACTAACAGTCAATGAATAATGCGAAACAGGTGGGGAGCAATGACATATCAAGAAGGATTAAAACAAATCGATCTTGCTACAAAACAAATTAGTGAAGCCAATCATTTAATTGTTGAAGCAGTTATGAATGCTTTTTTTTTCACTTGGCAATGGTGGTTAGCGTTAGCCATGATTGTGGTTCCATGGGTTATTTGGGGCATATTCCGGAATCGTGAGAGCTCAGCTCGTATATTTTCCACTGGTTTATTGATTATGGTATTATCAGAAATCCTTGATACGATAGGCGTTAGTTTTGGCAAATGGGCATATCCAGTGAAAGTAGTACCTGTAGCAACATTAAACTTTTCCTATCGACTTTCTGTTTTACCTGTATTTCTAATGCTGTTATTGCAATTTAAGCCAACCTATCATCCATTTGTAAAAGCCGTTTTTTTTGGTGGATTAGGAGCTTATGTAGGTATGCCGTTATTGGCAATGATCGATTTATACAAAAAAATTGATTGGTCTTTTACCTATTCATTTTTTATTTTAACTGTATTCTATTTAATTGCTCACTGGTTTCTTCGATTAAATACATATAAAGAAATCAGCTAGTTCAATACAAGAGCGAACACTTAGGGTGGTCGCTTTTTTATATGCCAATTTGATGAATGGATTTGCCTGAATTTTCCCAGAAACTGCCGAAATTATCGCAGAAACTGAGGGGATATTCTAGCGGAAACTGGGAATTTCGCAAAAACCGGCGGGAATATCGTAAAAACCGGTGGGGATATCGGAAAAACAGGCGGGAATATCTCAATAACCGGCGGGTTTCCGTTCCAAGTACGCGGGAAAGGCCAAAAATCTCTCGAGGCCCTCGCTCTAAAAATTGCTGAATCCCCAATTCCTACAAAAAAATTAACGAAACTTTCCAACCACCTAATCGTACATATTAACAAGAGGTGATGAACGTTATGGAATCAAAAAAGGTCTTATCCAGTTTGTGTTATTTTAGTGTTTTTTTCGCGGGATTTATTTTTCCGCTTGTGGTCATGCTGGCCAGCTCTGATCCGGATACCAAACAGCATGCTAAAAAGGCCTTGTTATCCCATTTGATCCCAGTTATTACAGTGCCCATCATTATTTTTGCAGCTATCAAGGACTTTTCCAACATGCAAGATCAAATTCCGGTCTTTTTTGTTATTAGCATTGTCGTTACGATTGTTATTTCGCTGGTTATTTTCATCTGGAATATTGTCAAGGGCGTAAAAGTATTGGTCTCCGAATAAATTGGTTAAGAAAAATAATTTCTGATGAGGGTGGAAAAAATGAAAGAGGAACGTAAACGTATTTTACAAATGGTAGAAGAAGGAAAATTGACAGTTGATGAAGCCCTAACATTAATGGAAGAACTTGAAAAAGCCCAGCAAACCGTGAACCAGAAGCAAGAAGAAATCATGAAAGAGCTGTCGACGACGGTTCAATATGAGCAGAATCATGAGCATACTCAGAGCACTAAGGAAGATCCATTTAACTCCAAGTTTCAATCAACAAAGGACAAAATCTTTGAATTTGTTGATTCTGCTTTGAAAAAAATCAAAGAACTCGATTTTGATTTCAACTTTGGTCAGTCCGTAGACCTATCCCATATTTTTCATCATGGAAACGCAGACTTCAAGGATATGGATATCGATGTGGCAAACGGTTCTGTTAAGATCATAAGTTGGGATCAGCCCGATGTAAGGGTAGAGTGTCAGGCGAAGGTGTACCGTGTTGAAAACCAAGACAGCGCACGAGCGAACTTTATGCGCGATATTACATTTGAGGTGGCAAACCAAAAGCTGCGCTTTGGCACCCAACAAAAATGGATGAAGGTCGAGGCACTCATCTATGTTCCTAAGTCACAATATGAAAATGCCAGAGTCAGATTATTTAACGGTTCCATTTCTGGTGGAGAATTAAATGTAGGCAATCTCCAGGTCAAAACGGCGAACGGAAAGATTGAACTGGGACAGATCATCGGTAAACGAGCTGAGGTTGAAACGGCCAATGGAAAAATTAAAGTTAGACACAGCCAATTTGATGAACTCGAGGCGGAAAGTATCACTGGGTCTATTAAATTGGACGGGGACATGGCTAAAGTAGATGCTCAATCATTTAACGGGAACATTCATTTGAATCTAAGCGGCAACAGGGCTGAATGGATTCACACCAAAACGACGACCGGGGGAATTGACCTGTATATCCCGGAAGAGCTCCCGGTTGAAGGGGAGCTTAAGACAAACCTAGGTGGCTTTAACTTAAATCTTGTTGGGGTCCAAATACTGGAGGAAAAGAGTGAAATGGTACAAAAGTCACTTCGTTTCCAATCGGTCAACCATCCTGATAAAATGTTAAAAATCTTTGCAGATACAAAAACAGGTTCAGTGACTTTGAAGAAATCTTTAGAAAAATAGGGGACAAGAAATATGAGATGGTTAATAGGATGTTTGATTAATGCGGTTATATTTATGGCGCTAGCAGGATATTTTCATGAAAGCTTTTATCTTTCAGGATTTGCAGCCGCGGTTCAGGCGAGCATTTTATTATCCATCTTAAATATTTTAGTCCGGCCGCTTTTGATCCTTTTTACTTTGCCAGTGACCGTGTTAACGATGGGGTTTTTTCTCTTTGTCATTAACGCAATGACACTTGAACTAACTGATTTTCTTATGGGGAGTTCGTTCGAGATTCATGGCTTCGGAATGGCGCTTTTCTTCGCCGTCATCATGGCTTTGATTAATCTGATCATCCAAAAAACAATTCTGGAGCCATCAAAACGCTCGAAAGAATAACATCAAAAAGGTGCGTATCCTATGTGATAGGCATCTTTTTATTTTTCACTTTAACAAAAGTATGGTTCTCCGTAAAAAAATGTTAAAATAAAAAGTAATATTTTCTTCAAAATACATTAGACCACTTTAAGGAGGAACGTTTCTTGCCTAAAGTACGTACCAAAGACATATTGGAAAAATTTCAGCTTGAATTGATTAGTGGTGAAGAAGGGATCAACCGTCCGATTACGATGAGTGATATCTCACGTCCCGGAATAGAAATAGCCGGTTACTTTGAGTTTTATCCAGCTGAACGAATCCAGCTTTTAGGGAAAACAGAGTTGTCATTTTACGGTGAACTATCTGACAGGGATAAAGGTACAAGAATGGAACAATTATGTACCGATATTACCCCCGCCATTATTGTGACTAGAGGCTTGGATGTTCCTCCGGAGTTAATCGAGGCTTCCGAGAGAGAATCTGTGCCGGTGCTAAGAACCAATATGAAGACAACGAGATTCTCCAGCCGACTCACCAATTTTTTAGAAAGTAAGTTGGCACCAACAACTGCTGTGCATGGTGTGTTAGTGGATATTTATGGAATAGGCGTGCTAATTACCGGAAAAAGTGGTGTTGGTAAAAGTGAGACAGCACTGGAGCTCGTCAAACGGGGGCACCGCCTTGTAGCGGATGACTGTGTTGAAATTCGCCAGGAGGACCAGGATACATTGGTTGGAACTTCTCCGGAATTAATTGAGCATCTGTTGGAAATCCGCGGTTTGGGGATTATTAATGTGATGACCTTGTTTGGTGCTGGAGCCGTTAGAAGTAATAAACGCATCACCATGGTGATTAATTTGGAAATATGGGATGCCAAAAAGCAATATGACCGTCTCGGGTTGGATGAAGAAAAAATGAAAATCATTGATACTGAGGTAACCAAGTTAACCGTACCAGTTCGTCCTGGACGAAATTTGGCTGTTATTATAGAGGTTGCAGCGATGAATTACCGCCTGAAACGAATGGGCGTTAACGCTGCGCAGCAATTTACAGAACGTCTTTCTGATGTCATTGAAGACGGGGAGCACGAAGAGATATAAGGGGGAAACAGGTAACATGAATGAATCAATTCAGCCGCTTAATCCGATTGCCTTTTCATTTGGACCCATTCAAGTCCATTGGTACGGCATTATTATCGGATCAGGTCTGGCCTTGGCGCTTTTTTTAGCGATTCGTGAGGGTAACCGTCGCGGTTTGCCGAAAGATACATTTGCTGACTTAATGCTTTGGGCGATTCCAATCGCGATTATTTCAGCACGAATCTATTATGTGATGTTTGAATGGGGTTATTATTCCAAGCATCCGGGCGATATCCCGAAAATTTGGAACGGTGGGATTGCCATTCACGGCGCGTTAATTGGTTCTGTCCTCACGACTTATATATTTGCCAAGAGCAAGGGCCTTTCTTTTTGGAAAATTGCTGACATAGCCGCACCAAGCATTATTTTGGGACAGGCAATTGGGCGTTGGGGAAACTTTATGAATCAGGAGGCCCATGGCGGTGAAGTGACAAGAACTTTTTTGGAAAACCTTCATTTACCGGATTTTATTATTAACCAAATGTATATCAATGGTACATACTATCATCCCACATTTTTATACGAATCGGTTTGGGATTTTCTCGGATTCGTACTATTGATGTTACTGCGCCGTGTGAATTTGCGCCGTGGTGAAATGTTTTTAACCTATGTAATTTGGTATTCAGTCGGCCGTTTCTTCGTTGAAGGTTTGCGTACAGACAGCTTAATGCTCGGCAGCCTGCGCATGGCACAAACGATTTCGATCGTCTTAATTGTGAGCGCATTAATTATTTTGTTGATCCGCCGGCAAAAACATCTTTCAGACAGACGCTATTTAGAACAGGAAAATATATAAGCTTAAGGGAGATTTGGGGAAATGCTGCTACACTCATTAAAAAAGGGGTTACTGGTTGGGTTGAAAACAACTTGGACATTGGGGATAATTATTTTTCCGGTTACAATGATTGTGGCAATATTGCAGTATACACCAGTATTGCCATGGTTGATTAAACTTGTTTCCCCGTTGATGAAACTACTTGGTTTATCCGGTGATGCAGCCATTCCTCTTGTCCTAGGGAATTTCTTGAATCTATATGCCGCCATCGGAGCCATTTTAACACTTGATTTTTCCGTGAAAGAGGTCTTTATTTTAGCGGTAATGCTGTCATTCTCCCACAATCTGTTTATTGAATCAGGTGTGGCGATGAAGGCTGGTGTCAAGCTTTGGATCGTTCTGACGACACGGCTAGGGTTGGCAACACTTTCGGCTTTTGTAATCAACTTGGTTTGGCACGGCGGCAGCCAGGCGGCCCAATATGGGTTAATTGAAAATAAAACGACACATGCCACAACTTTGGCAGGCATATTTCTGCAAGCACTCGAGAAAGCGGGATTGGGGATCCTTCAATTGGCGATGATTGTGATCCCGCTCATGGTGGTCGTTCAAATCCTAAAAGATATTGAATGGCTGAAGAAATTCTCGAAAACCATGGCTCCGGTGACAAGGTCCCTGGGGATGCAAGAAAATACCTCAACCACGATGGCTGCTGGCCTTTTTTTTGGACTTGCGTATGGAGCAGGTGTGATGATCCAGGCTGTTAAAGAAGATGGGGTCAGCAAAAAAGATGTTACCTTAGCTTTTATTTTTCTGGTTGCCTGCCATGCGGTGGTAGAGGATACGTTAATTTTTGTTCCTCTCGGGATACCGGTTTGGCCACTATTTCTGATCCGGCTCGGAGTTGCCATAACATTGACCTTAATTGTCGGGAACATATGGAAACGAACAGGCTTTTTAAGAAAGGAAGCTACCTATGAATAACAAAATTACCACATTGTTGTTTGATTTGGATGGAACGCTTATTGATACAAATGAATTGATTATCAGCACTTACTTGCACACTTTGGAAAAATATTATCCGGGCAAGTACCAACGCGAGGATGTCCTGCCGTTTATGGGACCAACGCTACATGAGGTATTTGGAAACATGGACCCGGACCGCGTTGAAGAAATGGTTCTGGAATATCGCAGCTTTAATCTTGCCAATCATGATTTATTGGTCAAAGAGTTCAGTGGCGTGCTAGAAACAATCCAAGCGCTAAAGCAAGCCGGATATAAGATGGGCATCGTTACAACAAAACGTCATGATGTTGCCATGAAAGGCCTGCGCTTGATGGAACTCGACTCCTATTTCGATACCGTTATCGCCTATGACCATGTGAAAAATGTAAAGCCTGATCCAGAGCCGGTTCTGAAAGCACTGGAACAATTGGGTTCTTCGCCTGAGGAGGCCATCATGGTCGGCGATAATCACCACGATATTTTAGGTGGGAAAAACGCCGGTACGAAAACAGCTGGAGTAGCCTGGTCTCTTAAAGGTCGGGAATACCTTGCCAAATATGAACCGGACTATATCTTGGAGCATATGAGTGACTTATTGAAGATCGTTGAGGTTTAGGGGATTTGCGAAAATTCTTTTTCAAGCATTAAATTCAGATACACTTGTTGGAGCTGAGATATAAAAATGAGAAATACGACCCGCTACCCCGTTGAAGGTGCGAACTCGTTGTGGCATGTATACAAAACCGTGCCGTTTTGGAAGGTGGTTAAAAATTTTATCGTCATCCAGCTGGCCCGTTACACGCCGTTCTTAGGGATGAAGAATTGGCTCTACCGCACATTCCTTCGGATGGAGGTGGGGGAGCAAACATCCTTTGCCTTAATGGTGATGCTGGACGTGATGTTTCCTGAAAAAATCAGTGTCGGCCGAAATACGGTAATTGGTTATAACACAACCATTCTCGCTCATGAATATTTAATTAAAGAATACCGGCTTGGAAAGGTAGAAATCGGCAGTGAAGTCATGATTGGCGCTAACTCTACCATTCTTCCCGGTGTCACAATAGGGGACGGAGCTTTCGTATCAGCTGGAACTATTGTCCATAAAGACGTCCCTGCCGGCGCCTTCGTCGGCGGCAACCCGATGCGGGTCATTTATACAAAAGAACAGTTAGCAGAACGCTGGGCTGACGATCCAATTTATGGTGATAAAAGATAAGAAAGCCTCGGCCTTAATGCCTGGCTTTTTTTTCGTGGACCCACGAGGGATTTCTGATAAATTCGGGGAATTCCACCAAAACTCGACGGGAATATTCCCAATACCCGCTGAATTACCCCAAAATCTTGCGGAATAACGCAAAAAACCGCGGAATCATTTACAAAGAATCAACATAATTTTTACAAAAGGAACATTTACGTTCTTATTAATGGACAGTATAATAATAGAGCAGTAATATAATTGATTCAGACATTTTGAGACTGGTTTAATAGAACACAGTCTTATTGTTGTCTCATAAATGAAAGGGGCGATTCTTTTACATAGTCATCGAGGTTCTTGAAAGAAAATAAGAAAGAGGGCTAGGTGGAATGAAAATGAACCGAAAGAAACTAAAGAACATGAAGAAACTGACCGCTACAGCACTAATCCTCAGCACAGTTTTTGCACCAACATACTCCTTCAAAGCAAATGCAGCAGGCACTAGCAATACTGCAACACTACGAATCTTAGAAACTACTGATCTTCACTCTAACATTATGCCTTATGATTACTATCAAGACACTTCTATTAATATTAATTATGGACTAGCAAAGACCGCCACTTTAATTAAGGAGGCACGTTCCGAAGTCAGCAATTCTATGTTGTTTGATGCCGGTGACTTAATCCAAGGAAATCCGCTTGCTGACTATGTGAATCGCATCAAGCCATTAGGAAAAGATGATACCCATCCGATATTAAGGGCGATGAATTACCTGCAATATGATGGCGGTATCGTGGGAAATCATGAATTTAACTATGGACTGGACTACTTAAACAATGTTTTAGAAGAGGCAAAATTCCCTATTATAAACGCTAACATTTATAAAGACGATAAAGACAATAATCCTGATAACGATGTTAACTACTTCACGCCATACAAAATCATTGATAAAAAAATCGTCGATGCCAATGGCAATGAATCCGTGGTTAAAGTGGGCGTAATTGGTTTTGCTCCACCACAAATTATGCAGTGGGACAAGGATAATCTGACTGGAAAAGTCATTACCAAGGATATCGTCAAGCAAGCCAACAAGTTTATTCCACAAATGAAGGCGGATGGAGCAGATATCATTGTAGCCATCGCCCACTCTGGATGTGACATCGCTGCTGAAGGGCAGGAAGAAGCAGAAAATGCTGTATACGATTTAACAAAGGTAAAAGGCATTGATGCGATGCTGTTTGGACATGCCCATGTCAATTTCCCTGGCGATGCTTCCTTTAATGGCAAAACCGGTATTGATAACACTAATGGAACAATCAATGGCACTCAAGCCGTTGAGGCCGGCTATTGGGGAAATAATCTTGGGGTGCTTGATTTAGCATTGGCACAAGATGAAAATGGCAAGTGGACTGTTGATAAGTCTAATTCCAAATCTGTCAACCGTCCGGTTACAGCAACAACAGGAGTCGACCAAACGATCGTAGATGATGTAAAGCCTGAGCATGATGGAACAATTGCTTATGTTCGCAGCAAAATTGGCGAAACCACCATTCCAATGAACAGTTATTTTTCCAGAGTGATGGATGATTCTTCTATCCAAATAGTCAACAACGCACAATTAGACTATGTAAAAAAATGGATTGATACAAAGGCTCCTGATTTAAAAGGAATTCCAGTCATTTCTGCAGCTGCACCATTTAAAGGCGGCCGCGGAGGTGTTGGGGACTTCACCAATATTCCGAAAGGCGAGCTTTCCATTAAGAGTGCCAACGACTTATATCTATTCAATAATACTTTGAAAGCCGTCAAATTAACCGGTGCTCAAGTAAAAGAGTGGTTGGAAATGTCTGCCGGACAATTCAAAACTATTGACCCGAATGTAGAAGGAAATCAAGATTTATTGGATTACGATTTCCGTCCATACAATTATGATGTCATTGACGGAATTAAATACCAAATTGATGTAACGAAACCGGCTCGATACAACTATGCCAATGGCGCACTTCTGAATCCGGATGCCCATAGGGTTATCAATTTTACGATGATGGATGGAACTCCGATTAAGGACGACCAAGAATTTATTGTTGCAACCAATAACTACCGTGCCAGCGGCGGCGGAAGCTTCCCGCCATTAATTGGTGGAAAAGCCCAAGTCGTTGTGGATTCTCCATATGAAAATCGACAAATCCTCATGGATTATATCAGCAAACAAGGCACTGTGAATCCAGTTGCGGATAATAACTGGAAAATCGCTCCGGTTGGCGGTAAGGCAACTTTGACATTTAACTCAGCTCCTGCAGCCCAAGCTTACCTTGGACAAACTCCAAATGTAAAGGATCTAGGAGCTTCTACGGCAAAACCAGGCTATGAAACCTATCAACTCGACCAAAATGTTCACGTACAATTACTAGGAATCAATGATTTACATGGCCAATTAGACTATAAAACGACTGTTTCCGGCAAACCTGCAGGTGGTATTGAATACTTGGCAGGATATTTAAAAGAAAGAGAAGCTACCAATGTTTCCAATACGCTGATGGTTCAAGCTGGGGATGCGGTTGGTGCCAGCCGTCCCGTTTCTGCCCTTTTACAGGATGAGCCTACCATCCGCTTCCTTAACGAATTAGGCTTTGACGTAGGAACCGTAGGTAACCATGAATTTGACGAAGGCGTTACAGAAATGCTGCGTTTGATCAATGGTGGATCTCATCCAAAAACAGTCGACAAGTATGGCGCGTTTGAAGGAGCAGCCTTCCCATATGTGGTGGCAAACGTAGTTAAAGAGGATACCAATCAGCCTATTTTACCACCGTATGTCATTAAAGAAGTGGACGGTGTCAAAATTGGTTTCATTGGTGTCGTGACAACGGATACACCTAATATTGTTACTCCAAGCGGTGTGGCCGGCGTGAAATTCACGGATGAAGTGGATGCAATCAACAAAAATGCAGCAGAATTAGAGTCTAAGGGTGTTAAGTCTATCGTTGTCCTTGCTCATGATCCTGGCACATCGGCAACTGATGGTTCTAACCCAACCGGAAAGGTAGTGGACATGGCCAAAGCGGTTGATGATGAAGTAGACGTTATTTTTGGCGCCCATGACCACAAATATCTAAATTCAACTGTTGACGGCAAATTGCTTGTTCAATCTTATTCTTATGGTACTGCATTCTCTGATGTTGATTTAGCAATTGACCCCGTTACACAAGACATCACGACGAAAAAAGCAGAAATCGTCTCGACCTTCCAGGATGCGGCCCATCTCGATGCAAAAGTGAAGGCTGAGCTTGATGCGTACCAAGCTGATGTGGCTCCTATCACTAGTCAGGTTGTTGGCGAAGCAGTGGCTCCGATTTCCCGCACTGCAAACGAAGCAGGGGAAACAGCTCTAGGTAACCTGATTGCGGATGGAATGAAGACCATCACGAAAACAGACTTTGGCTTTATGAATGTTGGCGGTATTCGGGATGATATCAAGAAATCTGGCCCAATCACTTGGGGAGACTTATTTGCCATCCAGCCATTCGGTAATGATATCGTCACGATGAATATTACCGGCGAACAAGTTAGAACTCTATTAAATCAACAATTCCAAGCAGACAGAAACCGAATCATGCAAATCTCCGGATTAAAGTATACGTGGACCAATAACCTGCCAATCGGTCAAAAGGTACTTGATATTTATTTACCAAATGGCTCAAAAATTGATCCAAAAGGAGTATACTCCGTTGCGGTAAATAACTTTATGGCTGACGGCGGCGACGGATTTACCGTGCTGAAGCAAGGAACCAAGCGTGTGACTTGGATGTCTGATTTAGATCTTCTAATTCAATACGTAAAAACATTTAGAGGCCCAATTTCCGCTCAAATTGATGGACGAATTCAAATTGATAAAACTGCACCGGATGCACCGGTTGTCAATGAAGTAACTGATCAATCCACTACCGTAACTGGAAAAACGGAAGAAGGTGCGAAAGTAGAAATTACAGCCAACGGCACCGTCATTGGTACAGCTGTTGCCAAAGCGGATGGATCTTTTACCGTAGCCATTTCTCCATTAAAAGCAGGAACAGAGATTTATGTAACGGCGACAGACATAGCCGGCAATAAGAGTGCTGAAACGAAGACAGTTGTGAAAGATGTGACTGCTCCGGAAGCACCGCAAGTAGGCATGATCATTGCGCCGGCGAAGAGTGTCAGCGGTATGGCGGAAGCAGGTTCAACCGTGAATGTGTACAATGGAAAAACACTTCTTGGAACAGCTGTTGCTGATCAGAACGGCAAGTTCACAATTGCCTTCAAATCCGCACAAACCCATAACACAGTATTAACCTTTACAGCAACGGATGCAGCAGGAAACACAAGTAAAGTAACCAAGGTTACCCTTGTAAAAAGCAATCCGAAATTCCAGTAAATAAACAAGAAAATGCCCCTGAGAATTTCTTCAGGGGTATTTCTTTTAATATTGTGATTATTTATTTGACTTCAGAATTTGAAAAAGGTAAACTACAAATAATAAACTTTACTTCTCTAATACATTAGCAAACTAAAGTAAAATAATAAAGGATGAGCAGGATGAGTCGCTTGTTTATGTTTGAAAAGCCATTAGGAATGCGAGATACGCTGCCGGAGCTCTATGAAAAGAAACATCCGGTTCGTTCCTCGATTGCCGGAACCATGAAAGGTTGGGGCTATCAATTTATTGAAACACCAACTCTTGAGTACTTTGAAACCGTTGGAGCTGCCTCGGCCATTGCGGACCAACAGCTCTTTAAATTGTTAGATAAAGAGGGACATACACTCGTGCTAAGGCCGGATATGACGTCACCCATTGCCCGGGTGGCCGCGTCGAAGCTTTTGGAAGAGGATGTTCCGGTACGCTTAGCCTATTCCGCCAATGTATTTCGAGCCCAACAGCGTGAGGGTGGCCGACCAGCGGAATTTGAACAAATCGGTGTAGAATTTTTAAATGATGAAACGATATCATGTGATGGCGAGGTCATTGCCTTATTGATATCCTCCTTAAAAAAAGCAGGTTTGACTGATTTTCAAGTATCCATTGGTCATATTGGTTTTTCTCAGGAATTATTTATGCAAATCCTCGGGACCAACGGCCGGGCAACAGCACTACGGAAATTTTTATATGAAAAAAATTATGTCGGTTATCGTGAAAATGTATATTCATTTGATCTCTCGACAATTGATAAACAAAGACTATTAAAGCTACTGCAATTGCGTGGTGGAGAAGAGGTCCTTGAACAAGCTGTCGAGATTACGGAGAACAATAAAGGAAAACAAGCGATCACAGAACTCCAGGAGCTTTGGAAGGTGTTGGAAGACTATGGAGTTCAGGAACATGTGCGGTTTGATCTATCGATCGTCAGTCATATGAGTTATTATACTGGAATTTTATTTGAAGTTTATGCCGGAAGTGTCGGCTTTCCGATCGGTAACGGGGGACGTTACAGTCTGCTTGAGAAGTTTGGCAAAAAGGCCAGTGCGACCGGGTTTGCCATCCGGATAGATATGCTTCTGGAGGCGTTGGGGGATGGCAAGTCGGAGACACCAAAACATTGTATCTTGTTCAGCCAGGAGCGGCGCAAGGAAGCCTTCCAACTGGCACAGGAGCTTCATGAGCAAGGACAACAGGCAGTGCTTCAAGATATTACCGGTGTAAAGAATCTTGATGCTTTTACAAAAAAATTCGCCGAGACAACGTTTTTAATTGGAGGGCCACGGTAATGAAGAACATACTGACCATTGCGATGCCCAAGGGGCGAATTTTTGAAGAAGCTTTGAAATTACTCAAAAAAGCAGGCTACCGTTTACCGCCAGAATTTGATGATTCACGAAAACTAATACTGGATGTTCCAGAAGAAGGGTTAAGGTTTATTTTAGCCAAACCAATGGATGTGGCAACCTATGTGGAGCATGGCGTGGCTGATGTCGGGATTGCCGGGAAGGATGTCCTGTTGGAGGAAGAGCGCGATGTATATGAGCTGCTTGATCTGAAAATCAGTTATTGCTATTTAGCAGTTGCTGGTCTGCCCAATACCAAAATGAATGATGTGGCACCACGTATCGCAACGAAATATCCAAACGTGGCGGAAGCTTATTTTCGCGAACAGGGTGAACAAGTGGAAATTATTAAATTAAATGGCTCTATCGAGTTGGCTCCGTTAATCGGTCTGTCTGATCGAATCGTCGATATCGTCTCAACTGGAAGAACTCTGAAAGAAAACGGACTTGTTGAATATGAACAGATCGCTGATGTGACGTCGCGGCTGATTGTCAATCCAGTCAGCTACCGGATGAAGGATACATTGATCGATGAACTGGTGGCCCGGCTCCATGAAGTGGTTTTTAGCGGAGGTGTGTAATATGAAGATACAAAAAGTGACCAATCTAGTTTCACTTAAACGCTCCATTGAAGCGGGGACTGCCGAGCAGGAGTTGATTGTAAAAAACATTATCACAGAGGTTCGCAAACGTGGCGATGAGGCCGTCAGATTGTTTACGGAAAAATTTGACCGTGTTCGGCTTGAGTCTTTTTCCGTCACAGAAAATGAGCTTGCAGAGGCCTATGAGCAAGTAGATGATGAATTTCTGACCGTTGTTCGTGAAGCGGCTCAAAACATTCGCGTATATCATGAAAAACAACTTCGGCCATCATGGATGATCACTGAAGAAAACGGGACGATTCTTGGGCAGAAAATCACCCCATTGGACTCAGTTGGAGTTTACGTTCCCGGCGGAACTGCAGCCTATCCTTCCTCCGTGCTAATGAATGTCGTTCCTGCAAAAGTGGCTGGCGTGAACCGGATCGTTATGGTGTCGCCGCCTGATGAGGACGGAAAATTACCTCCGGCCGTCCTCGTAGCTGCGAAGGAAGCGGGGGTAGAGGAAATCTATAAGGTCGGTGGTGCCCAAGCAATTGCAGCACTTGCCTATGGAACGGAGTCCATCACTGCTGTAGATAAGATCACCGGGCCGGGAAATATTTTTGTGGCACTTGCCAAACGTGAGGTATTCGGTGATGTGGATATCGACATGATCGCCGGCCCTAGCGAGATTGCTGTTTTAGCGGATGACACAGCACGTGCGGAGGAAATCGCCGCTGACCTGTTATCACAGGCCGAACACGATCCAAGAGCATGCAGTGTTCTCGTTACACCGTCGGAGAAATTGGCTGAAGAGGTTGCAGCAGAAGTGGAAAAGCAATTGGCATTACTACCTCGAAAGAAAATTGCCAGTCAGTCGATTCGAGATTATGGTGCAATTTACATTACAGCTGATATGGAAGAAGCAGTAGAGGTCGTGAATCAGTTAGCTCCAGAGCATCTTGAGGTAGTGACAGAAAACCCAATGGAGTTGCTTGGAAAGATTCGTCACGCAGGTGCAATTTTCCTGGGCCGTTATAGTTCTGAGCCTGTTGGCGATTATTTTGCCGGTCCAAACCATGTTCTGCCAACAAATGGGACGGCTCGGTTCTCAAGTCCGCTAAATGTGGATGATTTTCAGAAGAAATCCAGCGTGATTATATACAGTAAACAGGCGTTACATGAAAATGGAGCAAAGATCGCCGCCTTTGCCCGTATGGAAGGGCTTGAAGCCCATGCCCGTGCGGTTGAAATTAGATTAGAAAACGATAAAAAATAGGGTACTTGCGAAAAACGGCATTTACTTGCGTTATAAATTAGTTTACTTGCGAAACTTAGCCTGTTACTTGCAAACCGAACCAAATTCAATATGCAAAAATCAAGGAGGATACCCTCATGGAACGAGTTGCTCGAATACAAAGAAATACAAATGAAACCAAAATTCAGCTGGCATTTGATGTTGATGGAGAGGGGCGCTCCGAACTCGACACAGGCGTACCCTTTCTCACTCATATGCTCGATTTGTTCACGAAGCATGGCCAATTTAATTTATCTGTTGATGCTAAAGGGGACATTGAGGTGGATGACCACCATACTACTGAGGACATCGGGATTTGTTTAGGTCAGGCCATAAGAGAAGCACTCGGTGACAAAAGAGGGATCAAACGCTATGGAAATGCTTTTGTTCCGATGGATGAGGCCTTAGCTCAGGTGGTTGTTGACCTCAGTAATCGACCGCACCTCGAAATGCGTGCTGAATTTCCTGCGCAAAAAGTTGGTACCTTTGATACTGAACTGGTACACGAATTTCTTTGGAAATTGGCGCTCGAAGCCCGAATGAACTTGCACGTGATTGTTCATTACGGAAAAAATACCCACCACATCATTGAAGCGATTTTTAAAGCATTAGCCCGTGCACTTGACGAAGCAACTACGATTGATCCTCGGATCAAAGGTGTCCCGTCCACAAAGGGGATGTTGTAATGGCGACAAGCACCAAGATTGGGATCGTTGATTATGGCATGGGGAATTTATTTAGTGTAAGCAAGGCGCTCGAACGTTTGGGTGCGAACTATTTTATCTCGGCTGACCAGAAGGAGCTGCTTGCAGCAGATGCCCTGATTCTTCCGGGGGTTGGAGCCTTTCGTGACGCGATGGAACGGCTGCCTGTGGACATGGTAAAAGAATTTGCCTCTTCAGGGAAACCGTTGCTGGGAATTTGCTTGGGCATGCAGCTGCTGTTTGAAAGCAGTGATGAGAACGGATTGACAAAGGGATTGGGCCTTCTCCCAGGTCATGTTCGCCGTTTTTCTGGAAAAACCGAAGCAGGCGAGCTTTACAAAGTTCCGCATATGGGCTGGAATAAGCTTGAATTTGTGAAGTCCTCTCCACTTCTAGAAGATCTTGAAGAAGATTATGTGTATTTTGTTCATTCGTATTTTGTAGATGCGGCTGAATCTGATGTTCTTCTTGCTAGAGCCGATTATCATGAACAAGTGTCAGCGGTTGTCGGGAAAGACAATGTTTACGGCATGCAATTTCATCCGGAAAAAAGTAGCCGGCTTGGGATGGCACTATTACACCATTTTTTAAAAATTGTAGAAAAGGAGGCGGTAAAATGAGTTTCACTTTATATCCGGCGATTGATATGCGCGGTGGAAAATGTGTCCGCCTTCTCCAAGGAGATTATGGGAAGGAAACGGTTTACGGGGATTCGCCCTATGATATGGCAAAAAACTTCGCGACAGCAGGAGCAGCTTGGATTCATATGGTTGATCTTGACGGGGCAAAGGATGGAAAGCGAGTCAATGATCGATTCGTTATTGAAGCTGCGTCCAAATTGACCAATGTGAAAGTACAAATTGGCGGTGGCATTCGCACAGAGGAGGATATCCTTCATTATTTGGAAAATGGGGTAGACCGGGTTATCATTGGCAGCATCGCGGTGTCACAACCGGAGTTTGCGATTGAGATGATAAAAAAATACGGCGAAAAAATTGCCGTTGGGATTGATGCAAAGGACGGCTATGTAGCTACACACGGTTGGCTGGATACCAGCAAAGTCAAAGCAGTGGATCTTGGTAAACGTTTCGCTGATGCCGGAGCGGAGACATTTATTTTTACCGATATTGCAACAGACGGCATGCTGTCGGGGCCAAATATTGCCGCGGTAAGTGAATTGGCAATAGTAACAGGGAAAAATGTGATTGCATCTGGTGGGGTTAGTAGTTTAGAGGATCTCAAGAATCTGTCTGCAGAAAAGGGAATTAGCGGTGCTATTGTTGGCAAGGCCCTATACGAACAGCGTTTTACTTTAAAAGAAGCATTAACACTGGTTGGCAATCAGACAGAGGTGAGATAAATGACATTAACGAAACGAATTATCCCCTGCCTTGATGTAAAAGAAGGGCGAGTAGTCAAGGGGATTCAATTTGTTCAGCTTCGCGATGCTGGGGATCCGGTGGAGCTGGCGCGGTTTTACGACGAGCAAGGGGCTGATGAGCTGGTGTTCTTGGACATCTCGGCATCAGTAGAGGGCAGAAAGACGATGGTTGAGGTCGTTAAATCTGTTGCCTCGGAGCTGGCGATTCCCTTTACGGTCGGGGGCGGCATCAATTCTCTTGAGGATATGAAAAAGATCCTCCGTGCTGGGGCGGACAAGGTCTCTCTTAATACAGCGGCTGTGTTGAATCCGGAGGTAATCCGAGAAGGTGCGGGTTATTTTGGCTCGCAATGTATCGTGGTAGCAATTGATGCCAAATATGATGAGACAGTCGGCACGTGGCGTGTTTATACCCATGGCGGACGCACACCGACAGATAAACTAGTGATTGAGTGGGCACGTGAAGCTGCTGAACTCGGAGCCGGTGAAATTTTACTAACCAGTATGGATAGTGACGGGGAGAAAAACGGCTTTGATTTATCTCTGACTCGTTCTGTCAGTGAGGCAGTTTCGATTCCAGTCATTGCTTCAGGCGGGGCAGGAAATGCGGAACATTTTGCGGAAGCATTTTTAGAAGGAAAAGCAGACGCCGCTCTTGCTGCCTCCATTTTTCATTATAAAGAAACCTCGGTATATGAAGTGAAAAGCTTTTTGCGGGAAAGAGGAGTGATGGTACGATGAATCTAGAAGAAGTAAAATTTGATGAGAAGGGCCTTGTCCCGGCAATCATTCAGGATGCTGAGACATTGGAAGTTTTGACCCTGGCCTATATGAACAAGGAATCACTGGGAAAATCACTAGAAACCGGTGAAACTTGGTTTTACAGCCGTTCCCGCCAGAAGCTGTGGCACAAAGGCGCGACAAGCGGCAATACACAAGCAGTGGTTAGCATCAAATATGATTGTGATCAGGATGCGCTTTTGGTGTTAGTTAGTCCTAAAGGACCGGCTTGCCACACAGGTGCCGTCAGCTGTTTCTCTGAAGGAGTGTCAGGACGGATTGAGTCCTTAGCAGACTATCGAATTTTACAGACACTTGAAAAAGTGATCCTGCAACGCGAGCAGGAACGTCCTGAGGGTGCCTATACTACCTATCTTTTTGAAAAAGGCGTCGACAAGATCTTGAAAAAAGTTGGCGAGGAAGCTGCAGAGGTAATCATCGCTGCTAAAAATCGCAATGAGGAAGAACTGAAGTGGGAGGCAGCCGATCTGCTTTACCACCTACAAGTGCTGTTGGTTGAACAAGGTCTTCCGTTTAAAGAGGTATTGCAAACATTAGAAGAAAGACATAAAGACCGGTCCTAAGAGGATCGGTTTTTTCTATAGTTGAAAAAGATTTGTAGAAATATAGGGCATTTATTCTCTTTTATTGTTGAATTGCGCTATCTTATTCGTAGAAATCCCTCCGTTTCACAACGAATCCCTCACCGATAAATTTTGCCATCGGCTAAAGAGCCCAAATTCCTTCTCGTACAAGTCCCTGATGTGTTATACTACATTAGTTATTAATGTGTGATGGAGGACTTCATGGGTAGAAATGCAAAAGCAAGAATGCAAAAAGGAAAATTACTTTCATTCGTTCCGACGGGGGAATATTATTTCAAGAAGGGGATTAAGGCATACCATCGACGTGATTTTTTGAAAGCAAAAAAATATCTTGGGCGGGCGCTGCAGCTTGAGCCGGGCGAGCCGATGATTGCATGCCAGTTGGCCATTGTGTCAACAGAACTGGGCGAATTTGAAGATTCCAACCGACTCTTGCACCTCATCCTTGAAGATCTTGATGCTGAAATGGCAGAATGCCACTACTTCTTAGCAAATAATTATGCCCATTTGGGATTTTTTAAAGATGCTTACCACCATGCCAAGCTTTACATGAAGCTGGATCCGGATGGTGATTTTACAGAAGATGCTGAAGAGTTGCTTGAGCTCTTGACGTTTGAGTCTGATGACTTAGAAGAAGAACTTTATCAACAAGATGATCTGATTGTGAAGCAGGAGCAGGCACGTGAGTTGTTAGAGTCAGGTTATTTTCCGAAGGCGATTGAATTGTTGAACGAGGTCGTCGAAGAGTATCCTGAATATTGGTCGGCCTATAATAACTTGGCGCTTGCCTATTTTTATTTAGGGAAAAGTGAAAAGGCAGAGGACATCTTAAACGAAGTGTTAGAACGAAATCCGGGAAATCTTCATGCCTTATGCAACAAGCTGGTATTTGCGCAATATCAAGGTCGCTATAAATATGTTTCCGAGCTGGTTGATTCGCTGAAAAAGATTAAGCCGATTCTTAGTGAGCATCAGTATAAGCTGGGAACCTCTTTCGCGTTAGTCGGTGAATACGAGCATGCTTATTTTTGGCTGAAAAAATTATATAAAAATGGCTTTGACGGGGATGGGCCTTTTTACTATTGGCTGTCCTATGCGGCACACCACATCGGTCTGGAGAATTTTGCAAGAGCCGTTTGGAAGAAACTGCTGGAGATTAATCCCGATAAGGAAGGCAACGAGCCATGGAATCTTGATGAAACAAGAGAGAACGGTTTTGAAGACCAAATTGGATCCATTTTTCAAAAGCTAGACAGTGATTATGTAGAGGAGAGATTATTTGCCATCTTTTTAGCAACTGTCTCTAATAAAAAGGAAGAAATTATGAATTCTAAGCGGTTGTTCCAGAACCAGAGGTTTACCGCTGTGGAGAAGGAATATATTTCACTGATTCGTTCAGGAAAACCATCACTGACTGCCGATGCTCAGGAAGTAGCTGAGATATTTTACGAAAGTTATCAACCTATTGGAGCCATCGAATCTGGACTCTATTTAATGTGGTTCTCGGTGTTTGTCGAATTATTTAAAGCAAATATCAGTTTGAAAAATAAACAGGCGTGGGCTGGTGCAGTGGAATATGTATGGCACCGACTTCGCAGTGAAAAGGTGTCTCAGCAGGAAATGGCCAGCCGCTATGGCGTGTCTTCGGCGACCATTGGCAAATATGTCAAGATCGTTAATGAACTGTTGGATTAATCCGACACATTTTTGTCAAAATAGGTGCATGATTTGAGCAGATTTTTGGACTATAAATAGATTGTTTAATACGATTAAGTAGTAGGGAAGACTATACTTAATCGTTTTTTTTATAAGGAGTGAAATATACGATGACTGAGGAAAAAATGTACGATGTCATTATTGCTGGCGCAGGTCCTGCAGGAATGACAGCTGCAGTATATACATCGCGTGCAAATCTTGCGACGCTCATGATTGAAAGAGGAATTCCGGGCGGGCAAATGGCTAATACCGAGGATGTGGAAAACTACCCTGGTTTTGAAAGTATACTAGGACCGGATTTATCGACAAAAATGTTTGAGCATGCCAAGAAGTTTGGCGCTGAATATGCTTATGGTGATATTAAAGAAATTGTCGATCACGGTGACTATAAAACAGTGGTAGCTGGTGCTAAGGAGTATAAGGCCCGTGCAGTGATCATCTCTACCGGTGCTGAATATAAGAAAATTGGTGTTCCTGGTGAAAAGGACCTGGGTGGCCGCGGTGTTTCCTATTGTGCCGTGTGTGACGGAGCCTTTTTTAAGGGTAAAGAGTTGTTTGTCATTGGAGGAGGAGACTCTGCCGTAGAAGAGGGTGTGTATCTAACCCGCTTTGCTTCTAAAGTCACGATTGTGCACCGCCGTGATCAGCTTCGTGCGCAAAAGATTCTTCAGGACAGAGCGTTTGCGAATGAGAAAGTGGACTTCATTTGGAATCACACCGTTAAATCCATCAATGACAAGGATGGCAAGGTTGGAAGTATTACGCTTGTGTCCACCGTTGATGGAACAGAGCAGGAACTTCCGGCAGATGGCGTGTTCATTTATATCGGAATGGTGCCGCTGTCTAAACCATTTGAAAGCTTGGGCATTACCAATGAAAATGGCTATATCGAAACAAATGATCAAATGGAAACCAAAATTCCAGGAATCTTCGCCGCAGGAGATATCCGCGAAAAAACATTACGTCAAATCGTTACAGCAACTGGTGACGGCAGCATTGCCGCTCAAGCCGTACAGCACTTTGTGGAAGAACTAGCAGAAGAAATGAAACTAAAAAAATAAAACCGGTGTAGTCAGCTCTTGTCTTGCAATCAGCCTGTGACCAATTGAAATAAATGTAACTTTTTACACCAAAAAAGTAACCCATTTATCACCCAACTGTAACAGCTCTGAAACAAAAATAAGGTATGATAAGAGAAATTGACCCCCTTTAAAATATACACCTTTTCCCGCACAGGACCAGCAGCCTGTGCTGTTTTTTTGTCTGTTAAAAATACCTAAAATGTCCATCTGGGGCGGACAAAATACCCTATTTGTCCACGGATGGTGCCTGTCACCCTACTGTTCACCCCCCACTGTCACCGCCACTTTACCGCCGTCCCCAATTCCTCTTACATTATTCAAATGAAACAATTTTGTATTCATTGTGGGGGATTTGTAAAAATAGTATAATGAAAAGAATGAATTAGTTGTTCAGTGATGCTTTCGATGTTTGCCTTGGATTGTGAGTGTTGTCACGTGTTCGAGGATTTAAGTAATGTTTATGTTAATGGTGGAGAAGGTGAGGACATGCAGCGGGTTACGAATTGTGTGCTGATTAGGGATGAAAAGGTGTTGTTGCTGCAGAAGCCGCGACGCGGGTGGTGGGTTGCTCCCGGCGGGAAGATGGAGCCCGGCGAATCGGTTCGGGATTCTTGTATTAGAGAGTTCCGGGAAGAAACGGGTGTATATTTGAAGAATCCACAATTAAAAGGGATTTTTACCATGATTATAAAGGAAGGAGATCAACTTCTTTCTGAATGGATGATGTTCACCTTTTTAGCAACTGATTCGGATGGATCAGGACTTGACGAGTCAGAAGAAGGCAAGCTGGAATGGCAGCCGTTACATAAAATTAAGGATTTGCCGATGGCCGCTGGTGATCACCATATCATTGACTACATGATCCACGGCAAAGGAATTATCTACGGTACCTTTACTTATACAAAAGATTTTAAACTTATTAGTTATCGATTAGATCCAAGCTAAGAAGGAAAAGGGGGAATGGAAATGAGTACCGGTTCGACAAGTGATATCCAAATGGTCATCATTACAGGAATGTCCGGAGCAGGAAAAACAGTCGCAATCCAAAGTTTTGAGGATTTGGGGTTCTTCTGTGTCGATAATTTGCCTCCTACATTACTACCGAAATTTCTAGAACTAATGAAGGATTCCGGGAATAAAATGAATAAAGTTGCCCTTGTTATGGATTTGCGAGGCAGGGAATTTTTTGATCACTTATTTAAAGCACTAGATGAGTTAGCAGAAACCTCCTGGGTGACTCCACAGATTTTATATTTAGATGCGGATGATGCAACATTAGTACGCCGATACAAAGAAACAAGACGCTCTCATCCACTGGCTAAATCAGGGTCACCTCTCGAAGGAATTACTCTAGAACGTGAGCTTTTGGAAGAACTAAAGGGGCGTGCCCAGCTAATTTACAACACTTCCCAGATGAAACCACGTGAATTACGTGAGAAAATATTAACGGAATTTACCGCGAATAATCAATTAATCTTCACCGTCAATGTCATGTCATTTGGATTTAAACATGGAATTCCCATTGATGCTGATCTTGTTTTTGATGTGCGTTTTTTACCAAATCCACATTATATTGAATCAATGCGGCCGAAAACAGGGTTGGATGATGAAGTCTCAGGCTATGTTTTAAAATGGAATGAAACGCAGAAATTTTTGGAAAAAGTAACCGATTTATTAGGGTTTATGCTTCCTCATTATAAAAGGGAAGGTAAAGCCCAACTTGTTATTGCCATTGGCTGTACCGGCGGTCAGCACCGGTCTGTTGCCTTAGCGGAATATATCGGTCATTATTTCCAAAATGATTATAAAACGAAGATCTCACACCGTGACATTGAGAGGAGAAAGGATAAAACAACATGAGAGAATTTGGCCAGCCCAGAATTGTCGTCATAGGTGGCGGCACCGGGTTACCTGTACTATTGAGGGGTCTGAAACAATATCCGGTTGATATTACGGCCATTGTGACGGTTGCGGATGACGGCGGCAGTTCGGGCAGAATCCGCGAGGACCTGCATATTCCTCCTCCAGGTGATGTTCGAAACGTTTTGGCAGCATTATCAGATGTTGAGCCTCTCGTAGAGGAAATGTTTCAACATCGCTTTAAAACGTCAAATGAACTTTCCGGGCACTCCCTAGGTAATTTGATTTTAGCTGCCATGACTTCCATCACAGGAAATTTCGTTCATGCCATCCAGGAAATGAGTAAAGTTCTGAATGTAAGGGGAAAAGTACTGCCTGCTGCCAACCAAAGTGTTGTCCTGCATGCAGAAATGGAAGATGGTTCAACCGTATCGGGTGAATCGAAAATACCATATTCGGGAAAAAAAATAAAAAAGGTGTTCCTCACGCCAAAAAATATTCGTCCGCTGCCTGAAACGATTCAAGCCATTCGGCAGGCAGATCTAATCATAATTGGTCCGGGAAGTCTATATACTAGTATTCTTCCGAATCTACTCGTTCCACGATTAGGGGATGAAGTTTGTCGCTCCCAAGCTAAAAAGGTGTATATCTGCAATTTAATGACCCAAGCAGGTGAAACCCACGGCTATGCAGCCAGTGATCATGTAAAATCCATCTATAATCATATGAGCTGTGCCTTCATTAATACCATTTTGGTTAATAACGAGGAAATTCCCCAGGATGTTCAGCTGCGATATAATGAAGAATTGGCCCACCCTGTTCAATATGATGTGAATGAATTGTCTGAACTGGGCCTTGAAGTGGTACACGCAGATATCGCCAACTTGGAAAACGGTGCACTACGGCATGATCCGAAGAAAGTAGCCCAAATTTTATATAATATCCTCATTACTGAAACCAAAAAGCGATATGAAGCGTAAATAAGTTGTGCCTGTTTTTTACCGTAAAAATTTACAAAAAATTCATTTGAATTTTCCGAAAAAATAACCTATTGTTTTTAAAAAAGGGGGTGAAGGGATGTCTTTCGCTTCGGAAACGAAAAAAGAATTAACGAACTTAGAAGTGAAGCCCTGTTGTATTCGTTCTGAACTGTCAGCTTTAATCCGAATGAATGGTTCCCTTTCCTTCTCCAATCGTAAATTAGTCGTTGATATTCAAACCGAAAATGCCGCGATTGCACGAAGAATTTATACATTATTAAAAAAGAGCTACGATATCCAAGTAGAACTGCTTGTTCGTAAAAAAATGCGCTTAAAGAAGAATAATGTGTATATTGTCCGCTTAATGGAGCAGGCAAAGGATATTCTTGAAGACTTGAAAATCCTGGGTGAAGGATTTACCTTCGTCCATGATATTTCAGCTGAACTAATCAAAAAGAAGTGTTGTAAGCGTTCTTATCTGCGAGGAGCCTTTTTAGCAGGTGGCTCCGTCAATAATCCAGAAACATCATCATATCACTTAGAAATTGCTTCACTTTATAAGGAACATAATGATTCCTTATGTGAATTAATGAATACATTTGGCTTAAACAGTAAAACGTTAGAGCGGAAAAAAGGATATATCACATACTTAAAAGAGGCTGAAAAAATTACCGAATTCCTAAATATCATCGGTGCCCACAATGCTCTGCTTCGCTTTGAGGATGTCAGAATCGTCCGCGACATGCGAAATTCCGTCAATCGTTTAGTAAATTGCGAAACGGCAAATCTAAACAAAACGATTGGTGCTTCGATCAGGCAGGTAGAAAACATCCGTTACATTGATCAATCTGTCGGACTGCAAATTTTACCAGTAAAGCTTAGGGAAATTGCCGAGCTTCGCGTAAATTATCCCGATGTCACCTTAAAAGAGCTTGGGGAAATGGTAACCGGCGGCACGATAAGCAAGTCTGGAATAAACCACCGCTTGAGAAAAATTGATGAGATAGCCGAAAAGCTTCGTGCAGGGGAAACACCAGTAATTTAATAAAATAATGGAAAAGTAGAGAGAATTTGAGGAGGAATTATATTATGTTGGTAAAACAAGTCGAAGTGAAATTAAAAACTGGTTTGCAAGCGCGGCCAGCTGCACTATTTGTTCAGGAGGCCAATCGGTTTTCAGCAGATATCTTCTTAGAAAAAGACGGCAAAAAAGTAAATGCCAAAAGTATCATGGGCTTGATGAGCTTAGCTGTAGGATCTGGAGTCGTCATTAATATCATAGCTGATGGTAACGACGAAGAAACGGCAATCCACGCTTTAGCTGATTTTATTGAAAAAGATCATTAAAAAATGGAACTGCCGGGCTGATTTGCCCGGTTTTCATTTTTTAATAAGATTCTTGTAATCTTGCCTGTTGATTCCCGCTTCAATCAACGGTATGCAATAAAAAACAACCGACCCCTTAAGGCCGGTTGCTTTTGCTTCATTACATATCTTTTTTAGTTTCAAGTACATTTCGAGTAATGATGTTGTCGATTAACCCGTATTCTTTTGCTCTTTCAGCTGTCATAAAGTTATCGCGGTCTGTATCTCTGCCAATAACCTCGATTGGTTGGCCAGTACGCTCAGCAAGAATGCCGTTTAATTTTTCACGAAGGAACAGAATGCGTTTAGCAGCAATTTCAATTTCAGTAGCTTGACCTTGAGCCCCACCAAGTGGTTGATGGATCATGACTTCTGCATTTGGTAACGCATAGCGCTTGCCTTTTTCACCAGCAGCCAAAAGGAACGCACCCATGGATGCAGCCATACCAATACAAACTGTAGATACTGCCGGCTTGATATATTGCATGGTATCATAAATGGCCATACCAGCTGTTATACTTCCGCCTGGGCTGTTAATATATAGGGTGATATCTTTTTCTGGGTTTTCAGCTTCTAAAAAGAGTAACTGTGCTACAATACTGTTAGAAACATTATCATCGATTGCGCTGCCAAGCATGATAATCCGATCTTTTAAAAGACGGGAATAAATGTCATATGCTCGCTCGCCGCGATTCGTCTGTTCAATAACTGTAGGAATCAAATTCATTTTTCTTCCTCCTTTAAATAGAAAAGGTAAAATCTTATGTACTGTTATCATACACTGATGGTCAATTAAGGTCAAACAATTCGCTCGTAAATTGTTCGACAATATTCACTTTACAAGGATAACCAGCCTCCACATTTTTAAACCCCAGTGCCACTTGCAAATCGATGATAAATATCATATAATAGTAAAGTCGCTTCATACATTTGCCCTCGTAGTGCAACGGATAGCACGCAAGATTCCGGTTCTTGAAATTCGGGTTCGAGTCCTGACGAGGGCGTCACTAAGCCACCTGTTTTATTTAAAAAACAGGTGGCTTTTTTATATAGTATTAAAAAATCATGCACATTTCTGGGCGCTCTTCATATATTAACTTCTGTGTGATATTGAAGAAAGAAGGATGATGAAATGAACAAAAATCAAGTAACAATTATTAGAAAAGACATAGACAGTGGAAATGAAATTAAAATCATTGAATGGAATGTAACGGATCCGGCGGAAAGCGTGTTTGCCGTTGTATCACCTGTAAAATTAAAATAATAAGAAGCTACTTATAACCATCTTATATGTAAAACTACATAATCAAAGATGGTTTAACGATCGGGTGGTGCCTGGCACCATTCGATTTATTTATATATTGACAAAATATGGATATAAAAATAGGCAATTTTTAAAGAAACAAATGAGAAAAGGGGTGGACACTTGGATCACATAATTTTTGTGAAGATTTTTAAAAGAGAATGATGTCATAAGGAGAAGTTTCAATCAATTAGCCATGGAAACATTCGGTATCGAGTTTGAGGACTGGTATGTAAAAGGGTACTGACTAAAAAGTATATCCCTTACTCGTTGGTTAAAGATAACCAAATCATTGCTACTGTATCTGTCAATATCCTAACCATTCTAATAAATGGCGATGAGGTACCTGCCATCCAAATTGGAACGGTTATGAGGGATGAAGGTTACCAAAATAAAGGTTACTCACGTTTATTAATGGAAAAAGTGTTAGAAGATTATTCTCATATACCTTTTATGTACTTATTTGCTAATGATACCGTTCTTGACTTTTATCCGAAATTTGGGTTTCGTCACATGGAGGAAACAATCTTTAGCTGTAACTATATGGTAGCGAATGGATGTCCTGCTAGTTTTGGTAAGCTAGATGGAACAAAACAGGAAGATTTAGAGTTTATTTATAAAAAAGCATTAACTAGGAAGCCGAATTCAGCATTATTTAGCACAACAGGAACGGAAGAACTGGTTATGTTCTATGCTATAAAGATCTTTCCCCAGAACTGCTATTGGATTGATGAGGAACAAGCGATTGTCATGTGTCAGCACCAAGGAAGCACATTACATATATACGACATCATCAGTAAAAGGGAAGTTAATATTACTACTATCCTAGAAACAATGACCACAGAAGAAACAAGGAAAATCACCTTTCACTTTACACCAACCTTTGAAAATCTAACCTATACAAAGAAAGAGTTTAGTGATCATTCAACCTTTTTTATAAGAATTACGCAAGAGTTAAACATGCCTCTCCACTTTAAGCATCCCAATACCTCCCAAGCCTAAATGATAAATTTTCCGATGGTGAGCAAAATAACAGGATAAAAACAGGAGTGGAGATGAATAACTTGACTGATTTTTGCCCTGCTTTGTGGACTGAGGAGCGGACACCGGATTCCTATTTGAACTGTAAAGAATGCGGATTATATAAACATGGATCACGAATCGTTTGGGGGGAAGGAAACCCTCACGCCCCTATTATGATTATTCTTGACAATCCGGGACTGCGGGAGGACCGAGAGGGTAACTCATTTGTTTGCGGAACAAGGCAGACTTTGCAAGAAGCTGCTAAGGAGTCTGGATTTTCCAATGCGGATTTATATGTAACGTATATTTTAAAAAGAAGACCGATGCGAGCGTATGAGAAGGAACGTACGAGGGAGATTTGTATGAATCACCTAAAGGAACAGTTGGATATAAAGCAGCCTTCCTTCGTGTTTTGTCTTGGAAACGTAGCGGTTCAATCTTTTTTTCAACAAACGGAAGCAGATGTAAAAGGTATGCGAGGAAAGTTGCATCAGGTCCAAGGGTTTCGGACAGCTGTGGCTTACCATCCGTTGGCTGTAAGGCGCCGTCCTAATCTTTGGAATCTATTTTTAGATGATTGGAAATTTCTTGCGGGACTGTATTTGAATAATAAGTCAGACTAATTTTCATTTTCTGATACACGAAAACCCTACTTTCATGTAAAATACATGGTAGGGGGGATTAGGATGAATTTAAAAGCGGGTTTATGGCAACAACAAACATTAAAATTGACGATGACCCAGGAGCTGTCTCAGGCTATTGCGTTATTGCAATATTCGGCGCTAGAGCTGACGGCCTTTTTGGAAAATAAAGCACTGGAAAATCCCCTGATGCAAATTGAGAATGCGAACGAGCAGCCAATGAATCCACTGATTGACCGGCATCGCCGGAAGCATCAAAAGGTGGAAAAGGATTGGATTGAACAAATTGCCGATAAACCAGTATCAATCGAGGATCAATTACTTTCGCAATTAAATTTAAAGAAGGTAACGGCTGAAGAGCTAAAGGTTCTTCGCTATCTTATCCAACATCTTGATGAAAACGGTTACTTCACTGACGATTTAGGGGAAATTGCGAAAAAGCTAAAGGTATCGGATGAGCTTGCTGAGGATTGCCTAGTAGTGATTCAAACCCTTGATCCAGCTGGTTTGGGGGCTAGAAATCTGCAGGAATGTCTCTTATTGCAGTTAGAACAGGTAAATCCCAACAATGAATTGGCCAAAAAGATTATTTCTGATTATTTTATCCCTTTTGCTGAAAAAAAGTGGAAGCAAATCGCAAAAGAGTTGCAGGTTAGTTTAAAGGAAATTCAAGATGTGTTTGATGAAATTCAATTATTAAATCCCAAACCAGGTGCTATTTTAGGAAAAGAATCTGCCAGCTATATTATTCCGGATGTTATTGTAGAACAAACACCAGCAGGCTTAACAGTCCGTATGTTTGACGATCCCATTCCGAAGATTAGCTTTAATGACCAATATTATAAAAAATTTAAAGATCAGGACCAGCAGGTAAATCGTTTTTTACAAGACAAGGTGCAGGATTATCAGTGGATATTAAAAAGTATTGAACAGCGAAAAGAGACACTTTCGAAGGTGGTCACAGCAATTGTTGAAAGGCAGCCGGCTTTTTTCCAAAAGGGGCCGCAATACTTGGTGCCGATGACGATGAAGGAAATTGCGACAGAGCTCGAAATTCATGAATCAACCGTAAGCCGTGCTGTCCGTGAAAAATACGTGCAGACCCCGGTCGGAACCTTCACCTTAAAATCATTTTTCACCAGCACAATCCAAACCGTGTCTGATGACGAAAACACCTCATCTACACAGGTGAAAAATGCGATCAGTAAACTCATTCAACAAGAAAATAAACAAAAACCACTATCCGACCAAGAAATCGTCGAACAACTAAAAACAACCGAAGGCATCATCGTATCAAGACGAACCATCGCAAAATATCGCGACCAACTTGGAATCCCCTCCTCCTCCAAACGGAAGAGATTTGACTAGGTGCCTGGCACCTTTTTTTGTTTTTTTAAAAGACTGGTGTGTCATTTGGGAATAAAGTCCAAATTGTCCACCTCACAAGGACAAAATATCCCATTTTGTCCACGAGCGGTGCCTGTCACCATTAACTAGTGAAAGGAATTAATAATTATGTCCAAAAAAACAATACTTACTTTATACACAAGAAATGGCTGCCATTTGTGTGAGGATGCGATGGATGTCCTGAGGGAATTGGAGCAGGAGTTTGCCTCATTAGTTGATCTGCAGGAAATTGATATTTCGACGAGTGATGAGTTGACGGAGCGGTATGGATTGATGATTCCGGTGGTGCTGATGGATGGGGAGGAGGTTGCTTATGGGCATGTTAACAAGTTTGACATAAGTAACCGTTTACAAGTCAAAAAAGGTGATAATAGGTGATTATATTTGTTGAAATAACATTTCACTCCTGATACAATTAAAAACGTAGTCAGGGTGATTTTTTTTGGATGAGGTGGGACATAATATGTCTATGGTGGACATTTTTAGACCAGCGGCATATTATAAAAGGAGAATGTAAGAAATGCAATCATTCATCGATATCGCAAAAAGATTATTACCTGATTTCCTTCAAGTCCTGCAGAAGAGATATTCAATCCTCAGATACATAGCAATGATGCAGCCGGTAGGAAGAAGGAGTCTAGCTACAAGCTTAGGTTTAACCGAAAGAGTCCTCCGTAGTGAAGTAGACTTCCTCAAAGTGCAAGATCTTATTACCAGCAATAATGTTGGTATGAGTTTGACCTTTGAAGGAAAAAATTTACTTGAGGATTTAGAAGGCTTAATGCGCGAGTTAATAGGGATTGATGTCATGGAGCTGGAGTTAAAACACCGTCTGGGCATCAAAAAGGTTGTCATCGTCCCTGGAGACAGCGATCAACAGCCTCTGGTAAAAGGCGAACTTGGAAAAGCATGTGCCATTAGTATGAAAAAGCTTTTTACTGGGAAAAATATCATCGCTGTGACTGGCGGATCAACTATGGCAGCTGTCGCAGAAAGGCTTTCGCCTGAATCAAGCGATAAAGATTTACTGTTTGTGCCTGCACGCGGAGGAGTGGGAGAAGATGTCCATAATCAAGCAAATGTGATTTGCTCGAATATGGCAAAAAACACTCATTCCAAACATCGGGTCCTTTATGTTCCAGACCAGGTGAGCATGGAAATTTATGAATCACTAGTAAAAGAGCCTGAAATCAATGAAGTTTTAAAATTAATTCGCTCGGCTAACATGGTTCTCCATGGAATTGGGGAAGCTATTACTATGGCCGAACGGAGAAAAAGTAGTTCTGAGATTTTGCAAAAGCTCGAAGACAGCAAAGCTGTTGGGGAATCGTTTGGTTATTATTTCAATGAGGCTGGCGAGATTGTCTATAAAGTGTCCACGATTGGACTTCAGCTCGAAGATCTCAATGATATTCCAAATGTCATTGCGGTTGCTGGAGGCTCATCGAAGGCAAAGGCCATTAAAGCCTATATGAAGCAAGCACCGGCATCCACAATCTTGATTACAGATGAAGGTGCAGCAAGTAAGTTATTAAAAGGGTAAAACCTTTTTAAAAAAATAAAATCCCTACCCAATTTAAAGGAGGAACTTTATCATGGCAGTAAAAGTTGGTATTAATGGATTTGGACGTATTGGTCGTAACGTATTCCGTGCGGCTCTAAGAAATAGCGAAGTGGAAATCGTAGCAATTAATGACTTAACAGATGCAAAAATGCTTGCTCATCTTTTAAAATATGATTCCGTACACGGAACACTTGCAGAAGACGTAACAGTTGATGGCGAATATTTAGTAGTTGGCGGCCATAAAGTAAAAGTTATCGCTGAGCGCGATCCTGCTCAACTTGGCTGGGGCGACCTTGGAGTAGATGTAGTTGTTGAATCTACTGGACGTTTCACAAAGCGTGAAGACGCAGCGAAACACCTTGAAGCTGGCGCGAAAAAAGTAATCATCTCTGCTCCTGCTTCTAACGAAGACATCACTATCGTTATGGGTGTTAACGAAGATAAATACGATGCAGCTAACCACCACGTATTATCAAATGCATCTTGTACAACTAACTGCTTGGCTCCATTTGCAAAAGTATTAAACGACAAATTCGGCATCAAGCGTGGTATGATGACAACTGTTCACTCTTACACAAATGACCAACAAATTCTTGACTTGCCACACAAAGATTATCGTCGTGCTCGTGCAGCTGCAGAAAACATGATCCCTACATCTACTGGTGCTGCAAAAGCAGTTGCATTAGTTTTACCAGAACTTAAAGGTAAATTAAACGGTATGGCTATGCGTGTACCAACTCCAAACGTTTCTGTAGTAGACTTAGTTGCTGAGTTGGAAAAAGATGTTACAGCTGAAGAAGTAAATGCAGCATTAAAAGAAGCTGCTGAAGGTCCATTAAAAGGAATCTTAGTATACAGTGATCTTCCATTAGTTTCTCGTGACTATAACGGAAGCCCAGCATCTTCATCTGTTGATGGATTATCTACAATGGTTCTTGAAGGAAACATGGTTAAAGTATTATCTTGGTATGACAACGAAGTAGGTTACTCTAACCGCGTTGTAGACCTTGTTGATTATATTGCTAAAAAAGGACTATAATTTTTTGGCTGGGATTGGAAATTATCCCAACAACTAGTTATAATGAAAAATGGTATGTCCAACGGGGAGTGGGGTGGATTCCCTCTCCCTTTTTCTGTGCAGATTTGCCCGAAGTTAAAGATTGCTCATACATAAGGAGGTCCCTTAATGAACAAGAAATCAGTTAAAGATGTAGATTTAAAAGGTAAACGCGTATTTTGCCGGGTAGACTTTAATGTCCCGATGCAAGAAGGAAAAATTACCGATGAAACGCGGATTCGTGCCGCATTGCCGACCATTCAGTATTTAATCGAACAAGGTGCTAAAGTGATTTTAGCGAGCCACCTTGGCCGTCCTAAGGGAAAAGTAGTAGAAGAAATGCGCTTAACTCCAGTTGCAGGAAGACTTTCCGAACTGCTTGGCAAAGAGGTTAAAAAAGCTGATGAAGCTTATGGTGAGTCTGTAAAAGCTCTAATTGACACCATGAATGAAGGCGATGTACTTCTTCTTGAAAACGTACGTTTCTATGCAGGCGAAGAAAAGAACGATCCAGAGCTTGCCAAAGCATTTGCTGAACTTGCAGATCTATATGTAAATGACGCGTTTGGTGCTGCTCACCGTGCACATGCTTCTACTGAAGGAATTGCACATCATCTTCCAGCTGTTTCCGGTTTCTTAATGGAAAAAGAGCTTGATGTATTGGGTAAGGCTCTTTCTAATCCAGAGCGTCCATTCACAGCAATCATCGGCGGTGCAAAAGTAAAGGACAAGATCGGTGTTATTGAAAATCTACTTGAATTAGTGGACAACCTCATCATTGGTGGAGGATTAGCTTATACATTCGTAAAAGCACAAGGTCATGAAATCGGCAAATCCTTGCTTGAAGAAGACAAAATTGATTTAGCGAAATCCTTTATCGAAAAAGCCAAGCAAAAAGGTGTAAATTTCTATATGCCAGTTGATGCGGTAGTGGCAGATGAATTCTCTGCTGATGCCAATACAAAAGAAGTAGGCATTGAAGAAATTCCAGCTGATTGGCAAGCTCTTGATATCGGACCAAAAACAGCTGAGATTTACCGTGAAGTGATTCAAAAATCTAAGCTAGTTATTTGGAACGGACCAATGGGTGTGTTCGAAATGGATAAATTCGCCAATGGCACGAAGGCAGTTGCCGAAGCTCTTGCTGAAGCAACGGATACTTATTCCGTAATTGGCGGCGGTGACTCAGCGGCAGCGGCTGAAAAGTTTGGCCTTGCAGACAAAATGAGCCACATTTCAACTGGCGGCGGTGCTTCACTTGAATTTATTGAAGGTAAAGCATTACCTGGCGTTGTTGCCCTAAACGATAAATAACTTTTAAATATATGTGAATAGTTCTACAAAAATCACCCTTGAAAGGATGTGCCACCATGCGTAAACCAATCATTGCAGGTAACTGGAAAATGAACAAGACCCTTTCGGAAGCAAAAAGCTTTGCGGAGGAAGTAAAAGGGCTTGTACCTGCTTCGGAACAAATGGAATCAGTTATTTGTGCACCAGCCTTATTTTTACAAAGCCTCGTGGAAACTACTAAAGGCACAAATGTAAAAATCGGCGCTCAAAACATGCATTTTGAAGAAAGCGGAGCATTTACTGGCGAAATCAGCCCTAAAGCTCTTGCAGACCTTGGCGTACAATATGTTATCATCGGACACTCTGAGCGTCGTGAAATGTTCAATGAAACAGATGAAACAGTAAACAAAAAAGCACTTGCTGCTTTTAAATACAACCTCACTCCAATCGTTTGCTGTGGTGAAACACTTGAGCAGCGCGAAAACGGAGAGACAATGAACCTAGTGGGCTCACAAATTGAGAAGGCATTAGCGGGTATGACAGACGATCAAGTTAAACAAACGGTTATTGCCTATGAACCAATTTGGGCAATTGGCACTGGTAAATCTTCTACTTCTGCGGATGCTAATGAAGTTTGTGCTCATATCCGTCAAGTGATTGCTAAGCAATTTTCACAGGATATTGCCAACGAAGTAAGAGTTCAATACGGTGGCAGCGTGAAGCCTGAAAATATTAAAGAATATATGGCACAATCTGATATCGATGGTGCTTTAGTAGGCGGCGCAAGCCTTGAGCCTCAATCATTCTTACAATTATTGGAGGGCGGCAAAAATGAGTAAAGCTCCAGTAGCCCTCATTATTTTAGATGGCTTCGGCTGTAGAGACGAAGTAAAGGGAAATGCAGTTGCACAGGCGAAAAAGCCAAACTTTGATCGCCTTTGGAAAACCTTCCCGCACTCCCATTTAATTGCTAGCGGTGAGGCTGTTGGCCTTCCAGAAGGACAAATGGGGAACTCTGAAGTCGGCCATATGAATATCGGCGCCGGACGCGTCGTATATCAAAGTTTAACACGTGTAAACATTGCAATTCGTGAAGGTGAATTTGAAAAAAATGAAACCTTCGTTGGTGCGATGGAGCATGTGAAGAAAAACGGTACAGCCCTTCATTTATTTGGCTTACTATCAGACGGTGGCGTTCACAGCCATATCAACCATATGTTTGCCCTTTTGAAACTAGCTAAAGAGGAAGGCGTCGAAAAGGTCTATATTCATGGATTCCTTGATGGCCGTGATGTTGGACCTCAAACAGCCAAAACATATATTCAAGAAACATTGGACAAAATGAAGGAGTATGGTGTTGGGGAATTTGCATCCATCTCTGGTCGCTATTATTCCATGGACCGTGACAAGCGCTGGGAGCGTGTAGAAAAGTCTTACCGTGCAATGGTATACGGTGATGGCCCTACTTACACCGATCCAATTGAACTTGTTGACGATTCCTATTCTCATGGAATCTTTGATGAATTCGTTCTGCCTTCTGTTATAGTCAAAGAAGACGGACAGCCGGTTGCAACGATTCAAGAGAACGATGCTGTGATTTTTTACAATTTCCGTCCTGACCGGGCCATTCAAATTTCTAACACATTCACAAACGAAGATTTCCGTTCATTTGACCGTGGGCCAAAGCATCCAAAGAACCTTTACTTTGTCTGCTTAACTCACTTCAGTGAAACAGTTGATGGCTATGTTGCCTTCAAACCAACGAATTTGGATAACACTTTAGGTGAAGTTTTATCCCAAAATAACCTTAAGCAGCTTAGAATTGCCGAAACTGAAAAGTATCCGCATGTTACCTTCTTTATGAGTGGTGGCCGTGAAGCGAAGTTTCCTGGTGAAGAGCGAATCTTGATCAATTCGCCAAAAGTGCCAACCTATGATCTTAAGCCTGAAATGAGCGCTTATGAGGTAACGGATGCCTTGTTAAATGAAATAAAGGCTGATAAATTTGACGCCATTATTTTAAACTTTGCTAACCCAGACATGGTAGGCCATTCCGGTATGCTTGAACCAACAATTAAAGCAGTGGAAACGGTTGATGAATGCCTTGGAAAAGTGGTAGACTTAATCCTTGAAAAAGGTGGATATGCTATCATTACGGCAGACCATGGTAATGCTGATGAAGTCATTACCCTTGAAGGCAATCCAATGACTGCACATACAACTAACCCAGTTCCGGTTATTGTAACAAAGCAAGATATTGAGCTTCGTGATGGCGTATTGGGCGATTTAGCACCAACCATGCTGCAATTGTTAAACGTTGAACAGCCAAAAGAAATGACTGGAAAATCTATTATTAAATAATTTTTTAAAAATAAAGGAGAGACTATCATGCCTTATATTATTGATGTTTATGCACGTGAAGTATTAGATTCCCGCGGTAACCCAACTGTTGAAGTGGAAGTATTCACTGAATCCGGCGCATTCGGCCGTGCTTTAGTGCCAAGCGGCGCTTCTACTGGTGAATACGAAGCAGTAGAACTTCGTGATGGCGACAAAGATCGTTACCTAGGAAAAGGCGTATTAAACGCAGTTAAAAACGTAAATGAAATTATCGCTCCATTCTTAATCAGCGAAGGCTACAGCGTTCTTGACCAAGTCTCTATCGACAAAGCGATGATCGAGCTTGACGGAACAGATAACAAAGGAAAATTAGGTGCAAACGCAATCCTTGGTGTTTCCATGGCTGTTGCACGTGCAGCTGCAGAATATTTAGATGTTCCATTATACCAATACCTTGGCGGTTTCAATGCGAAACAACTTCCAGTGCCAATGATGAACATCGTGAACGGCGGCGAGCATGCTGACAATAACGTTGACATCCAAGAATTCATGATTATGCCAGTGGGTGCTCCAAGCTTTAAAGAAGCACTTCGTATGGGTGCTGAAATCTTCCATACATTAAAATCAGTTCTTAAGTCTAAAGGACTTAACACTTCAGTTGGTGACGAAGGCGGATTTGCTCCAAACCTTGGTTCTAACGAAGAAGCTCTTCAAACAATTGTTGAAGCAATTGAAAAAGCTGGTTACAAGCCAGGAGAAGAAGTTATGCTTGCTATGGATGCAGCATCATCTGAGTTCTATAACAAAGAAGACGGTAAGTATCATCTTTCTGGGGAAGGCGTTGTGAAGACTTCTGCAGAAATGGTTGATTGGTACGAAGAGCTTGCTTCTAAATATCCAATCATCTCAATCGAAGACGGATTAGATGAAAACGACTGGGAAGGTCACAAATTATTAACTGAGCGCATCGGTCATAAAGTTCAGTTAGTAGGTGACGACTTGTTCGTAACCAACACTAAGAAACTTGCTGAAGGTATTGAAAAAGGCATCGCAAATTCAATCCTAATCAAAGTTAACCAAATCGGTACATTAACTGAAACATTCGATGCAATCGAAATGGCAAAACGCGCTGGCTACACTGCAGTTATCTCTCACCGCTCTGGTGAAACAGAAGACAGCACAATCGCTGACATCGCTGTTGCGACTAATGCTGGACAGATCAAAACTGGTGCTCCATCTCGTACAGACCGTGTTGCGAAATACAACCAATTGCTTCGTATCGAAGACCAATTGAGCGAAACTTCTCAATACAACGGCATCAAATCTTTCTATAACTTGAAAAAATAATCATGATATGATGAGGCATCCACGTAAAAGTGGGTGCCTTTTTAGTTGAAAAATGTAAAAATGCGCAGTCCAATTATGTAAGAAAAGCGTGATTAAAAGTGGTATTAATTCCCTTGTAAACCTACTAAGATAAGTCTTGTGGATATGTTACATATCTCTTTTTCAAAAACATGTTTAGGGGGGAAATAAATGGAAAAGAAGAGAAGATTTATTGGGCTGATTGCAGGGTTAGGATTATTACTATCAACGACAACTGTGTTTGCTGAACCGGAGGACTCAATTATTCAAATTGAGGAACAATCAACGCAGCAGCAGCTTTCTAAAGCCCCCTTATTTAAAAGTTCCCCGACTAATCTTAGAAAGATAACTCTAGTTGACCTCAATCGCGGTCGTAAAGAAGGGCAAGTCATTGTAAAATTTAAGCAAGGTAAATCGCTCGATGTGATCGGGGAACAGGCAAAGGCTAGAGGTATGAAAGTAGGAAAGGTCCTGGATCCCGAATTAGGTTTACAACTTTTGGAGTTTGATGCGAATGTTGACTCTGTAGAAAATGTCATTCAATTTTTAGATGATTCAAGAATAGTGGAATATGCAGAACCAAACTATATTTTACAACCCGATGCAGTAACGGACCCTTACTATGGATTACAATGGGGGTTGAAGAATACGGGACAGCCAATTATGGGAGTTGCAGGAAAAGCGGGGATCGATATTAAAGCAGAAACTGCATGGCTGAAAACAAAGGGAAACACCTCTACAGTAATTGCCGTTATTGATACGGGAACAGATATAGCCCATCCCGACTTAAAGGATAATATTTGGAAAAATCCAGGTGAGATTCCAAATGATAAAATCGATAACGATAAAAACGGTTATATTGATGATGTAAATGGCTGGAATTTCTATGATAATAATAATAATGTATTTTATTCACCAGACGAAGATGATCATGGTACCCATGTTTCAGGCACTATTGCCGCAAAGGCAAACAATATTGGAGTCATCGGAGTGGCTCCCAATGTAAAAATTATGCCATTAAAGTACCTTGGTCCGGGAGGCGGCTATACTTCAGATGCCATACTAGCCATTAATTACGCAAAAGCTAAAGGAGTTAAGATCACGAATAACTCTTGGGGCGGGGATGCCTACAGTCAGGCTTTATACGACACCATTAAAAGCTCAAACTCTTTATTTATTGCAGCGGCAGGCAATGACGGGGTCAATAATGATGCCAAACCACACTACCCATCTTCCTTTAATCTTTCCAACATTCTCTCAGTAGCCGCCATCACCAATACCGGCAGTCTTGCTTCATTTTCTAACTATGGCGCCACAAGTGTTGACGTTGCAGCACCTGGGCAGGCTATCGCAAGTACATTCCCTTCTAATCAGTATTATTATTTAAGCGGTACTTCTATGGCTACCCCACATGTTACCGGAGTTGCAGCTCTTGTTATGGCTGTTAAACCGGCATTAACTCCACTACAAATAAAAGATACGATTATGAAGTCAGTAACAAAATTATCCTCTTTAACCGGAAAGATCGTAACAGGCGGGCTCATCAATGCAGGCACTGCAGTAGCTGCAGGAGCAGCGGATGATGATATTCCGGGAGTTCCTTTTACTGGCACAAGTAAAAGTGGAACCTTAAATGTCTCCGGTGATCAAGACGACGTATATTCCATTAGACTTTATAAGGGGGAAAAAGTAACGGTCTCCTTAACGGGCGCAGTCGGAACCGATTTTAACCTTTTCCTTTATAAGCAGACCACTAAAACAGTTAAAACAAGAACAGGGTTTGTAGCAAATTCACAAAAAGCAGACACCTCAACTGAGACTTTTTCGTATATTGCACCTACTGATGGCACCTATTATATAGATGCATATGCTTTGAAAGGTTCCGGGAGCTATACCCTTACAGTTAAGAATCGGATCTTGGCTGGAGCAGGTGTCTACCAAGATAGTAATGCCTATTTAATTTTTGGTGGCACCTGGTCAAAAGTGTCGAGCACAAGTGCTTCCGGTGGATCGTATAAATGGGCAAATGGAGCTGGTGCGAATGCTCAACTCGTATTCAATGGCACTTCGGTATCGATCAATGCTCTCAGAAATAGCTCGCAAGGAATCGCCAAGGTAACTCTGGACGGAGTCGCCTATAATGTAAATTTATACTCGGCAACGACAAAATATAATCAGACCGTATTCACTAAAACAGGACTCACTGCAGGACGTCACGTGCTAAAAATCGAATGGACCGGAAAAACAGCTGCAGGAGCACCGACAGGATCAACAAGGATTAACGTGGACGCAATCACAGTTAAATAGATAAGTTTACGCCGTTTAGGCCCTGCAGATAAATATACTAGCAGGGCCTATTTGCATACATAGAAATAAGTCGAATAATCCCAAAAGGTGTCACATAACTACTATTGTTAAAAAGGGTAGAATATGGTACATTAAAACTACTGTGAAATGCTCGTCTACAGGAGGTGGCCTTTTATGCATACATTAGTCGTAGTATTATTAATAATCGTCAGCATCGCACTTATTGCTGTTGTCTTACTTCAATCAGGTAAAAGCGCTGGTTTATCCGGTGCCATTTCCGGTGGTGCAGAATCACTGTTCGGAAAGCAAAAAGCACGAGGAATCGACTTAGTCCTCCACCGTATCACAATCGTTCTGTCAGTCCTATTCTTCCTACTCGCACTGGCAGTAACCTACTTCAAAATCTAAATAATACCCCAAACCCGGCTAATCAGCCGGGTTTTTTAGTCGACAAAAAAGGCTGCTAACCTCAAGTGTCCACCCTAGATGGACAAATTGCACTTTTGTCCACGAGCGGTGCCTGTCACCATCACTGTCACCATCACGACCCCCACCAAGTCGTTTTAATGGAATGTTAGGCCTAGCATTGCTTAAACTAAGGGATAGTGAGATATTTGTAGTTAGGGGAGTTATATTGTATGAGGATTGCATTGCCGAAACCATTTACTTTTGAGGGAGGGAAGCGGGCGGTTCTTCTGTTGCATGGGTTTACGGGAAATTCGTCGGATGTGCGGATGCTTGGGCGTTATTTGGAGAAGTACGGTTATACGTGCCATGCGCCTCATTATAAGGGGCATGGAGTTCCTCCTGAGGAATTGGTACATACAGGTCCTAAAGATTGGTGGCAGGATGTCTTAAATGGTTATCAATGGCTAAAAGATCGGGGACATGAGGAAATTGCGGTGGCGGGTCTTTCCCTTGGAGGGGTATTTTCCCTGAAATTAGGTTACACTGTACCTATAAAAGGAATTGTGCCGATGTGTGCTCCGATGCATATAAAAAGTGAAGAAGTTATGTATGAAGGTGTTCTAGAATATGCCCGCGAATTTAAAAATCGGGAAGGAAAATCAGCCGAACAAATAGAAATGGAAATGGATGAGTTTAAAAAAACACCGATGAATACACTCAAAGCATTGCAGCAATTAATTGCAGATGTTCGAGAACATATAGATATGATATATGCCCCAACCTTCGTGGTACAGGCACGTCATGATCATATGATCAACACCGAGAGCGCCGATATTATCTACAATGAAATTGAATCACCAAAAAAACAAATTAAATGGTACGAAGAATCAGGCCATGTCATTACTCTTGATAAAGAAAAAGAGCAGCTACATCAAGATGTTCATGCATTTTTAGAAAGTCTTGACTGGCACGATTAAATAAACCCTTAAAGGAGGGGTAATATGGAAAACATTCAAAAGCACATCGACAAGCTTTTGCAATATATGAAGGATGAGGCCTACAAGCCACTTACCGTTCAAGAGCTAGAAGCCGCATTCGGCATCGAAGACTCAGGAGATTTTAAAGAGTTTGTTAAAGCACTCGTTCAAATGGAGGAAAAGGGATTAGTGGTCCGCACCAGAGCGAACCGCTACGGTCTTCCGGAAAAAATGAACCTTATCCGCGGTAAGTTGACCGGTCATGCGAAAGGCTTTGCCTTTGTCATACCTGACGAGCCGGGAATGGACGATATTTTTATTCCGCCGAACGAAACCAATCACGCCATGCATGGAGACATCGTGTTAGTTCGTGTGTCTTCAGAGAGCTCTGGACAGCGCCGTGAAGGTACGGTTATTCGAATTGTGGAAAGAGGCATCCAGCAAATCGTCGGAACTTATGTTGAAAGTAAGAATTTTGGCTTTGTTATACCGGATGATAAAAAGTTTGCCAGTGATATTTTCATTCCAAAAGCAGCTTCCAAAGGGGCTGTCGAGGGTCATAAAGTAGTTGTAAAACTTACTTCATATCCAGAAGGCCGCAAAAGCGCAGAGGGCGAGGTAACAACGATCCTTGGCCATAAAAATGACCCGGGTGTCGATATTCTATCCATCATACATAAGCTTGGCCTTCCAATGGCCTTCCCTGATGAAGTGCTGCAGCAGGCCAACGAGGTTCCGGACACCATTGATGAGAGTGAACTGGCGAACCGCCGTGACCTGCGTAATGAGGTCATCGTTACAATTGACGGCGCTGATGCCAAAGACCTTGATGATGCCGTAACAGTATCAAAACTGGAGAATGGAAATTTTAAGCTGGGCGTCCATATCGCTGACGTTAGCTATTATGTTAAAGAAGGCTCCCCAATTGACCGGGAAGCAGCAGATCGAGCCACCAGTGTTTATTTAGTAGATCGAGTCATTCCTATGATTCCACATCGACTTTCAAATGGAATTTGCTCATTGAATCCAAAAGTGGATAGACTGACCCTTTCATGTGAGATGGAGATTAACGACGAAGGTCAGGTCGTTTCCCATGAAATTTTCCAAAGTGTCATTAAAACAACTGAGAGAATGACCTATTCCGATGTTAACCGGATTCTCGTCGATCAGGATGAAGAAACACGGAACCGCTATGATTCACTCGTTCCAATGTTCGAATTAATGGAGGAGCTAGCGGCCATACTCCGCAACAAACGGATGACCCGTGGAGCGATCGATTTTGATTTTAAAGAATCAAAGGTTCTCGTGGATGAAGACAGTAAGCCCAAAGATGTTGTGCTCCGGGAGCGTTCCGTGGCGGAGCGGTTGATTGAAGAGTTCATGCTGGCTGCCAATGAAACCGTTGCAGAACATTTCCACTGGATGGAGGTTCCGTTTATTTACCGGATTCACGAGGATCCGAAGGAAGATAAACTCCGTAAGTTTTTCGAGTTTATCACCAACTTCGGCTATATCGTAAAAGGAACAGCCAATAATGTTCACCCTCGGGCTCTGCAGGAAATCATTGAGGAAGTACAGGGCAAACCGGAAGAAATGGTGATTTCAACAGTCATGTTGCGCTCCATGCAGCAGGCGAAATACTATCCGGAAAGCTTGGGGCACTTCGGGTTATCCACGGAATTCTATACGCATTTCACATCACCTATCCGGCGTTATCCGGATACGATTGTTCATCGCTTGATCCGTACCTATCTGGTGGAAGGCAAGCTAGATGAGGCAACAAGGGAAAAATGGAATGCCGAATTACCGGACATAGCAGAGCATTCTTCCAAAATGGAGCGCCGTGCCGTGGAGGCAGAGCGGGAAACCGATGAATTGAAGAAAGCAGAATATATGGAGGATAAAATCGGTGAAGAGTTTGACGGCATTATCAGCTCCGTCACAAACTTTGGGATGTTTGTTGAGCTGCCGAATACCATTGAAGGTCTTGTCCATGTCAGCTATTTGACCGATGATTATTATCGCTATGATGAGCGTCACTACGCCATGATCGGTGAAAGGACGGGCAATGTCTTCCGGATTGGCGATCAAATCACCGTTCGCGTCGTAAACGTAAATAAAGATGAACGGTCCATTGATTTTGAAGTCGTCGGCATGAAGGGTACTCGCCGTAGAGAACGTTCTGATACACCAAAGGTCTTTAAAACGGGCAGTGATTCCCATAAACCGCGCCGCAATAAACAAGGTGACCGTAATGCTAAAAGCGAAGCAGGCGGGGGTCAAGGAGAGAAAAAGAAAAAGAAGCGGAAGTTCTATGAAAATGTTCCGGTTTCCAAAAGCATCAAAAAGAAGCATAAGAAACGAAAATAAACGAGGAGAGCCAGTATAAAGGCTCTTCTTTACTTTTCTATAAATGGTTATTCTGTTAAAATAAAAGCCAGAGATCGAGGTGAAAATAATGCCAAAAGGTGAAGGAAAAGTAGTTGCCCAGAATAAAAAGGCTACCCATGATTATTTTATCGAAGAAACATATGAAGCCGGGATTGTGCTTCAAGGGACCGAAATAAAGTCGATCCGTGCCGGACGTGTGAATTTAAAAGACTCTTATGTCCGTATTCAAAATGGCGAAGCTGTCTTGTTTGGAATGCATGTCAGCCCATATGAACAAGGCAATCGCTATAACCACGACCCATTGCGGACGAGAACACTGCTGCTTCACAAAAAGGAAATTAATAAGCTATTTGGTGAGGTAAAAGAAGCCGGATATGCGTTAATTCCATTGAAGCTATATTTGAAAAATGGTTTTTGTAAGGTGTTAATCGGTCTGGCAAAAGGTAAAAAGAACTATGATAAACGCGAAGACTTGAAGAAAAAAGAAGCCAAGCGTGAAATCGAACGTGCCTTCCGTGAACGTCAGAAAATGTAGCTTACAAAAAATTACAATTGAAAATTCCTTTGAGTGTGTTATAATAAGTTTGTCGCTAAGATGCGACACAAACTGAAGGCTCAACAACTTGCCAGTTTCCAAAACGTCTTGCTGAAGTTTCAGCACATTTTATAATGGGGACGCTACGGATTCGACAGGGGTAGTTCGAGCTTAGGTTGCGAGTCGAGGGGATCGGCCTCGTTAAAACGTCAAAGCCATTAACTGGCAAAACTAACAACAACTTAGCTTTCGCAGCTTAATACTGCATAGCTGTTCGCCCCTCCATCGCCTATGTGGTAGGGTAGCGGACTCACTCTTAGTAGGCTACGCCGGATTCCACCGCCTGAGGATGAAGGAAGAGAACAACCAGGCTAGCTGACCGGACGCCGGTCGATAGGCAAATGGCTCAGCGAAACCCTAATATATCGACTACACTCGTAGAAGCTTAAGTGCCGATATCTTTGGACGTGGGTTCGACTCCCACCGTCTCCACCAAATACATACTTTGGTGGATTTTTTATTTTTGTGACGTAAAGCATAAAATTTCCGTTTGGAAACTTTATGCTTTATTTTTTTTCAGAAAACGCTAAAAGAACAAGAAAGTCCTTCAACTCTTGAAAGAAAAAACTATACAAAGACATATGAATATCCCTCATCCATCCATACAAGCCTTGAATCAGAAACTAGCCGATTTAATGATCATCTCTGAATCGGATTCAATTACCGAATTCGAATCACTTATTTTAGACCGCAGTGCAACAGCGCTGGCACAAAACATTTTACGTGCATTATATGTTGAGGAGCGAAGAAAAACTGAAGAAGAACAAATATACAGACACCTCCCGGATTTGGAATCAGCTCTTAAATCAAATGGATGTGTCGTTTTACTCTCTAAAACCGATCAATTAGATGAGAAGGATTCAGATATTACCCATTTGAAAATCTTTTTTTGTTCTATTTTCCAATCCCAGGGCTTCTTTCTTTTATCGACTATCAGGAAAAACCAACTCATTTCTATCTTATTGAATAAACGAAAAAGCGAGGATTGGAAATCCAGAATCGAAGCAGGAATCCATCAAGCAATAGAATTTGCTGTTACTGCTTATGATTATTTTAATTACTTCTAAAACATGATAGAGTATGCTGAAACCCTCCATCATGTTATTTTTATATTACAATAGGTCAATATTTATAATGGAAATTGTTAAAATGTTGTGAAATTTGTGTAAATAAGTTTACATACTGTCTATCGGATACGCATTCTTTTCCGGATATAATTAACTCATAGGACAGCTACCTCAAAATAGGAGGTTTCACTAGGGTAGTAACCAAAAATGTACTAACGTTGAAAAACTATATTGGTGGACAATAGATAGAATCCATATATAAATACTTAGACATGGACAAAGACTTCGTGTCTAAGTATTATCCAGCTAAGGAGGGGTAAAAATGCCAGACATCGTGTTTCTTCATGGGGAAGTGATTACGGTTGATGAACAGGATCAAATATTGGAAGCGGTCGCAATAAAGGGAAACCGGATTATCGCTACTGGTACATCTGCGGAGATTGAGCGTCTTATCAGTTCGAAAACGACGGTGATTGACTTGAAAGGAAAAAGCTTGCTGCCGGGATTCATTGATTCTCATTTGCATCTTTCCGCATACGGTATTGACAAGTTGGGAGTAAGTTGTAAAGCTCCCCACATTCATTCGCTACAGGATATTTTTCAAGATTTACGAAAAAAAGTATCTAGGCTTCCAGCTGGAAAATGGGTGCGGGCTTGGGGTTTCAATGAAACTAAGATCGCGGAACAGCGGTATCCGACTCGAGAAGAATTAGATCAGATTTCAACAGAGCACCCGATTATCATTATACGCGCGTGTAATCACATCTCGATGGTAAATTCAAAGGCCTTAGAGATGTTTGGGATTCACAAGGATACACCCGATCCTAAAGGAGGGATGATTGGCCATAGTGCTGAGGGTGAGCTTACAGGGCGTTTAATTGAAACGGCCCATTTCCAAATTGCCAAGAAAGTAACCTATTCCCAAGAAGAAATAGCCCAAGCCTTGGCACTTGCGTCTGCCGATTTTGTTTCGGCTGGAATTACTAGTATCCATGATGCTGGTTGCAATGACTCCGATGGTTTTCGAGCGATGTATCATGCAGTTCAGCACAACTTGGTCAAAGTGCGCATTTATGCGATGGTTTGCGCAATGGACAATCCCGAATTATTTTTGGAAAGCATGATTAACTCTGGAATGGTGACAGGCATGGGGAATGACCGGTTTAAAATCGGACCGGCAAAGTTGTTTACGGATGGCAGTAGCAGCGGTCCGACCATTGCTACCCGTAAGCCGTATACAAGTAACCCAGAAGATTACGGTATTTTGTACTATACACAGGAAGAACTAAACCGAAGATTGATAGAGGCGCATAAGAAAGGATTTCAGATTACAGCCCATGCACAGGGAGATCGAGCAATTGAAATGGTATTGAATTGTATAGAGGCCGCCCTGAAGGAATATCCTCGTCCGGATGCCCGACCGCGCATTGAACATGCAGGGATTTCAGAACCGGATCTGATTGAGCGAATGAAGCAACTTGGTGTCATCCCGATCCCCAATCCTGCTTTTTTCTACGAGTATGGCGAAGGCTACCGTCATAACTACGGAGTGAGGGTAAATCATATGTATCCACTACGAGACTTCTTTGACAACCACATCGTTGCAGCAGCCGGATCCGATAGTCCGGTGACCGATTATCGTCCACTGTTCGGTATTCAGGCAGCACTGAACCGACAGAGCAAACAGGGACAAACAATTGGAAGCAACCAAACTATTTCTTTACTGGAGGCGATCCGAACCTATACGTGGAACGGGGCCTATGCGAGCTTTGATGAACAACATAAAGGGAGCATTGAAGTTGGAAAATTAGCCGATCTGGTGATTCTAGAAGGAAGCATTTTACATACGGATCTTGCCGATATCGCCGACATTCCTATCCACATGACGATCATTGATGGGGAGATCGTCTATCAAGATGAATAATGTCAAGGAAATTAAGCATTAGAATAAAAATAAATGGTTATCTTGTTCGATCCATAAGTGGTCGGACAAGGTAACCATTTTTTTCTGTCTCTGGTGAACCAAGTACTCTTATACTGTGCCCATCGAAAGCCTTTTCGGACAGTGAGTTATGTTGTATGATGGAAGATATATACCTTTCTGTTTGTAGTTGGGAGTTAGATTGAGTTCACTCTGCCAACAAGGGAATGGTCCATAAGGTAATGATCAATGATCCTTAAAGAGAATGTGTTGTAAATAAGGGGATAAAAATTATTTGTCAGAGTGCTTAAGGTAAGTAACTTCGTTGAGATAATATTTTTCATAAATTTCTAATTTTAAGGAGTACTGGGCATGAGAGAACGTATTATAAAAGCCTTTATTGAAGAGATTCATGATAAAGGCATGAAGTTCACAATGGATGATTTAGCAATACGCATTGGTGTAAACAAACGATACATTTATCAACATTTTTCTTCGAAAGTTGAAATTCTAGAGTTAATCATTGACCAAACATTACATGAATCAAATGCAAAAACAGAGCAAATTATGGCAGATACATCTTTAAGCCTTATTGAGAAAATCAGAGGGGTTTGTACTGTAATGCCAACCTATTTTGAATTTTACGACTTCAAAATATTAGAACAAATGAAACGATATTATCCTGAACAATGGGCAAAAGTGAATGCTGCTTTGAGTGAGTGGGAAGCTCTGCGCTTATTAATCGAAGAAGGTATTCAACAAGGAGAGCTTATTGAAATTAATACATCTCTCGCAATAAAACTGATCATAGATGCGACAAACTCAATTTTTGATCAACGTTTTTATATGGAAAATAATATTACTTTACCAGAAGCTCTATCTTCCATTGTAGACGTAATATTGTTTGGTCTAGTCAAAAAGTAAATTAAATAATAATCGAACAAAAAAGGGAGGGAACATTTATTCTACTTGTTTTTTGTCTTTCAGCTATCCCATATGATGCAAGGTCGGAAAATGGTGTTGTGTCCCATAAACCACAAATATTTAGGTGAAGTATAGGAATGTGATGATTGGATTCCACTTCTCATTTAACATTATTTTAAATGGATCTTATGATTCATTTTATAATTCTTTTTCAAAAATGCTGGGCAATCCCATTCACAGACAAGGTCTTTAGCCAAGGTAACGACCCAGCCCTTTGTAATATGATATTTTTCCCCATCAACAGTAATAAACACTTCACCATCTGTCACATAGAAAACTTCCTGTTCTTCTACATGCCAAGTTCCTTTATTGGCTTCCCCTACCCATGATTCCCAAGTGTCAACACCTAATTGTTTCCCTTCTACAGTTGTCAGTTTTTTCGCAAAAAACATGATCATCATCTCTCTTTCTGTCAGTAAATCGTGCGCTTACGCTAGTTTGGTTGAGTTCAAATTCTTAAATTCTTTCCTCATAAAATATATGGCGATGAGAATGCCTGGAATTTCTGAAGCAGGAAGTGAGTACCATACCCCTTCTACACCCCAGTATTTCGGGAAAATAAACATGAACGGGAATAGAAAAAACAACATTTTGCTAATATTAATAAACGTTGCGATCCAGTTTCTCTCTTGAGATTCAAAATAGCCGGAGATAAGCAACCCAACTGCATTAAGCATAAACAAAGAATTAAATACCATTGTCGTCCAAACGCCCAATCGATGCAATTCTGGGTTACCGCCAGCGAAAAATGTCATTATTGGATCTGCAAAAATAAACAAGATGGCTGTCATAATCAAAAAGAAGGAAACCGTAAAAATGAGTCCTATCTTGATAGACTGTTTTACACGATCAAAATTTCCTGCACCGTAGTTGTAACTAATGAGTGGCTGAAGCCCTGTCATTCCCCCAAGTGCTGCTAAAGCGAGTAGATTGGTAATGTAGCCATTTTGAATGGTGAAAGCAGCGACATGTAATCCTCCACCGTAGCTTTGCAGTAAGTTGTTGGTGAAAATAATGGCCAAAAACATCATGAACTGGCTCGAGAAAGAAGCAAATCCTGTCCAGGCCACTTCCCCCATCTTCTTTAGACTAATCATCATATCTTTCATTTTTGGCTTAAGCTTTGTTTTGCCGAACCAAAAATAAAAAATCAATAAAACAGGAATCGACTGTGCAATCGTATTGGCCCATGAGGATCCCATCATTCCCATGTTATACTTTGTGATCATAATCCATTCTGTAATCCCCGCAACACCTGCAGCTACTAGCCAACTGCTCATGGATAATATAGGTTTTTCATCAATGTTCGTTAAAATACTTAGTACAACAGCCAATATGGTTAAGGGCAAGGAAATCCACAATAAACGGCTGTATTGTACCGCGTACGGAAGCGATTCATTACTTGCTCCGAAAAAGATCATAATTTTATTCTCGAAAATTAATCCAAATACGGCGATCAAACTAGAGATGAATAGAGTAAACCACAAAGTTTGCCCCATAATGCTTCTAGCTTCTACAATCATTCCTTTTCCGAGCCGAAGGGAAATAACCGCGCCTGCTCCAATTCCAAAAAGAACCCCCAGCATTCGAGTAATAACCATGACCGTAAATCCAATTCCGATCCCTTCCAATTCCAATGCCTGAAATCCACTGACGAAATAGCCATCGACAACCGCTACAATTCCTAAAATCGCATTGGCCATAATGCCTGCTAAAGCAAACCTTAAATATAATAGAGGAATGCTTTTAGTTCCTAGCATTGAATCAGATGCTGGTATATTCACCAATCCTTCTTGTTCTATATTCAGTGATTGACGGTTTCCTTCTATTCCCATGAGCCCATCCCCCTGTACATAATTTATCTAGCAAGTTAAGCCAAATTAATTCGCATACCAACCCACAGGCTTGGCGTGCTGGTGGACATTGATTTGCTTCGTTTCCATGAAATGCTCCAGCCCAGTAGTACCTAATGCTCTTCCAATCCCGCTTTGCTTATACCCTCCCCAAGGGGCTTCCACATAAGCAAGATGATAACTATTAATCCAAGTAATACCTGCCCGCAATTTACGAATGACACGTTTTGCGCGGCCCATATCCTCAGTAAATACAGCGCCAGCTAATCCATAAATAGAATCATTCGCTTTTTGGATGGCATCTTCTTCATCTTTAAATTTCTGTACAACAAGGACTGGACCAAATATCTCTTCCTTCACAATACGCATATCCTTGTTTACATCTGCAAAAATTGTTGGTGCAATAAAATAACCTCGATCCAGTCCATGATCTGTTAAACGCTTACCACCGCACACTAATCTGGCACCCTCTTCGATTCCGCTCTTGATGTAAAGTAAAACTTCATTCATATGAGACTCGTTTGTAAGGGGCCCCATTTCAATGCTCTCACTTTCACCGTTTCCAACTGCAATCTTGCTTGCACGCTCAGCAAGTCTTTCAACAAACCTATCATAAATGTTCTCTTGTACCAACAAACGGGATGCAGCTGAACAAACTTGCCCGGCATTGTGGAAGATACCGAACATCGCATTGTCGACTGCTGTTTCAAAATCCACATCGTCAAAGACAATTAGTGGAGATTTGCCGCCCAGTTCAAGTGTAATCTTTTTCATAGTATTCGCAGCTACACGCATAATGTTTTGACCTGTTGTTGTTCCGCCGGTAAAGGCAATCTTGTCAACATCATGGCTCTCGACTAATTCATTTCCAACTTTTGATCCAGGCCCCAATACTAAATTAGCAACCCCGGCTGGCAGCCCGACTTCCTCCATAATTTCAAATAGTTTGAATACGCTTAAAGGAGTAAACTCAGCAGGCTTAATGACAATGGTATTCCCTGCAGCAAGGGCAGGAGCAATTTGCCAAACAGCTAACATTAGCGGGAAATTCCAAGGGACAATCAATCCGCAAACACCAATTGGTTCACGAATAATAATGGTTTCCGAAGAATCAGCGCGGGTATAAGACTCCTTTTTCATGCCTTTGATCAAATCAGCGTAATAGCGGAAACATTGAATCGACACAGGAATATCCACATAGGTGGTTGCACGAATAACCTTACCGTTATTGGCCGTTTCCAAGCGGGCAATTTCAGTGGCTTTCTCTTCAAGACGGTCTGCAATCTTATAGAGATAGTCAGCCCTTTCATCAGCCGATAAATCCGACCAAATCCCGCTGTCAAACGTCCTGCGAGCCGCCTCAATTGCCATCTTTGCATCATTTGTCGATCCAACCGGAGACGTTGCAATCACCTCTCCGGTTGCAGGATTGATAATGTATCTTCTGTCACCGGATAACGCTTCTACCCATTTCCCATCAATGAACATGTTAATTTTCAAAATCAACTCTCCTTTATGCAATAATATCAAGTAATTTGAAACTAATATGTGCAAGATTTACCAGCATGGTTTTCTGATTATAGAACGGAAATGATTTGAGTTGTTCCTTTTCAAATCGATATCCACCTGCACTTCCCGTAACGATCCATTGTGCCAATAAATTACCTAACAATGTCGAGAGAGAAGCACCGTGGCCCGTATAACCCGTTGCGAAATATGCGCCTTCTTTTGATCTGCCGATAACCGGGAACGTATCAATTGTAACCCCAATAAATCCACCCCAACGGTATTCAATCTTGCTTCCTGCTAGTTTTGGCATTATTTTAATCATGGCATCGTAAACACTTTGATAAACGGCATCACTTAAATTTGGACGAATATCGCCACCGCCAAATACAATGCGATGATCTGGGGTACGTCTGAAATAGTAGAGGAAATTGCTTGTATCAAAAACCATGCGATCTCTAGGGATGACAGCATTCAACAGTGATTCTGGAAGCTGTTCAGTCGCAATTATACGTGCAGAAATTGGCAGTACGCCTTTGTTCAGTTCATCCATGATTTTTCCTGAGTAACCATCTGTCGCCACAATTATGTCTTTTGCCGTAACAACCCCTTTTTCTGTTACAACCTTCACACTGTTTCGACCGTACTCAATAGATAATGCTTTGGAATGCTCAAAGATTTTTGCCCCGATCGATCTAGCTGCTTCTCCCAAACCAATCGCATAGTTAAGAGGATGGAACGAGTAACTAGAGTTGTCGACTAAGCAGCCATAATAAAGTGGAGAATCAATCTCTTGATGCAATTGGCTTCGATCAAGGACACTTGATTCATATCCGAAATTTTTGTTTAAGTAATCGCTTTCACGTTTCAGACCTTCAAAATGTTTGGCTTTGTAAGCCGCGACAATGTGACCTGTGTTTCTAAAGGCACACTTGATTTGATGCTCCTCAATAATGTTTTTAACCAGTTCAACACTAAGCAGGGAGAGGTTATTAAGCTGTCTCGCCTCGTCGACACCATATTTTTTAGCAAGTTCTTGCATCGTTGGCTTATAGCCCGGCAATACCATTCCGCCGTTACGACCACTGGCGCCATATCCAATTGTTTCTTGCTCAAGTACAATGACGCTCCTTCCTAATTTTTGTAAATGATAAGCAGAAGAAAGCCCTGTGAAACCTGCACCAATAATGACAACATCCGCCTCTTCATTACCTTCAAGAGGCTTTCGTTTTTCATAGCTGTTTGCAGTCGCTGTCCATAGAGAGAGAGTATCCATTCGATCCATCTTATCCATTCCTTCTTTCTGTTTATTTAAAAAACGTTTTAGGGATACCGAATACACGGGTGTACAAAAAATTGCTACTACTTGATTTTCAGAAAATCTTCTGTCTGAAATAAAGCGGTAAAACTGAAGTAACTAAATGTGTTATTATAGTTACATCCTAATTATACTTAATATTTCGAATTATTCAATATTTTTTACGCAAGATATTTTTCAACTGCATGTAAATGTAAATCAAAGTTCGCACACTTTAATTGAAAAGGACTATAGAGATGATCAACTTGTTTATAAAAGATTGATCTGATTGAATAAAGAAAGAGCGTGTTTTAATCAAAGATTCTTTTGAAAACACGCTCTTTCTTTATTAGGTTATTAGGATCAATTTGATTAAACATTATTCTGAAGCAATATCAGTGATGGATTGGTTGATGAGGTTTGTTAAGGTTTCAACCCCTTTTGGCAACAAATGGACACCGTCTGCTGTAAAATATTCAGGATGGTCAATAGCTTTGGAATGCCAATCAACCAATTTAACATTCTCATACTCTTGAGATTTTTTATATAATGCTTGATTTACTTTTCCTTCCCATGAGCGCGGTACACGTGTATTGACTAAATAAATATGAGCCCGTGAGAAAGCGCTGAGTAATGAGTCTATTTGATCATTAGTAAAATAACCATTTGTTCCCAGTTGAATAATGACTGATTTACTCGGTTGATTAAAATCTGCATAACCAGGCGCTAATTTGATAGCTTGTGAAACTTGCCTTCCAATTTTTGCATCAATCGTTATATCAGGAAATATATTTTGCAAGCTTGGAGCGATATCTATCATAACCGAATCTCCAATGGCTAGTATTCCCGTATAAGGTTGAGTGTGAGCCGCATCTTTTTTTCCGTTTTGGGTTGTTTCTTTGTTCTGTTCGTTTCCTAGTGTAAAATCTTCTCTATGATCTGGATCGGAAGGATTTTTCTCGGATGCAGTGCTTTCCTGATTCGTATCAGTATCTTTACTGCCGGAAAATACTTCACCATTTATTTTTACATTAGCTGGATACGACTCCATTGCATCCTTATGTTCTTCACCTTTTACCACACCCGTGATTCCGGTAATAAACACCAGAAGGACTATAGGGATGAGCGTCGTTAATATTTTTCTGCCAAACGAAAAGTCTTTCCACTTTATCCTATTAATGGTAAAGTACCTCAGAAAAAATGAACGGAATCCATGTCTTCGAATCGGCATTTCAACAAATCGATAAGACAGTTCCGCAATGATGAATATAAAGGCTAGTTGCAAACAGACACGCCAGTATGTATGATTTCCTATTTCATAAACGGGAGTGCTTATCATAATCACTGGGTAATGCCATAGGTAGATTCCGTAAGATCTTGTACCTATCCAGCGTAGAGGTTTCCAGGAGAGTAATTTCCCTAAAAAGCTTGCGGGATGACAAACACATGCAATCAAGACCGCAGCATTTGTACAAATCAGTAGCATGCCTCCTCTGTACAAAAAAGTCTGATATTCATCTACAAACAATACGAAAAAAATGAAGATGGCCAATGAAATGATACTTGTTATATTCAGTGTTTTGTGCAGCTTGACAGAAAGCTTTTTGGATGAGAGTCTCTTCATTGGCCAAACAAGAGCCAACCAACTGCCAATCAACAGTTCAAATGAACGGGTATCGGTCCCATAGTAAACACGACTGGGATCTGCCCCAGGTTCATAGAGCAGACCCATTAATAGGGCAGAACAGATTGCTCCGCTAAAGACATAAATCGCAAACTTGCTTTGCTTATTAAATATGTTTAGACCAATTGCCAACACAATCGGCCAAATGATATAAAATTGCTCTTCTATTGCTAATGACCATAAATTCTTCAATGGTGAAGGGGAGCCAAAACTATCAAAATATGAAACTTTATGAAAGATAAACCACCAATTGCTTAAATAAAAAATAGAAGATATTGCATCTCCTCTTACTGTATGAAGAAGTTCTCTGTTAAATAACGTCACCCAAACGATAGTTGCCAAAATCATGACATAGGCTGCCGGAAGTAGACGCTGTATCCGACCAATCCAAAAATCACGCAAATTAATTGTAAATCGCTGTCCTTGCGCCGGCAACATGATCGAGGTGATTAAGTATCCTGATAAAACAAAAAAGATATTTACTCCGAGGAACCCTCCTCTAGCCCAACTGAAATTTAAATGGTAAGCAATGACAAATAGTACTGCTAAAGCTCTAAGTCCATCCAATCCATGGATATAACGGTGATTTTGTGTTTTGCTTAACATAAACTATTCCTCCAAATCTGTTTCTGCTCCTCATATGTCTCAGGTCATTCTTATTTAAGGGAGAGAAGCAGAAATCATTCCCTAAAAAGACGTGATTACCCCCTCATTTAGTTTCATAAAAAAGATAAAAAAATAATAACTTAGATTATTTTTTTGGAGGGAAATTTTATTGCAAAATAGTTTGATAAAAAGAAAGAATAGGGCAACTAATGGTTAAACCCATAATTTAATGGTTTAAGGTGGACCGAATTTTGGGATATGCGAATGAAACTTTTTAATAATGTTTCTTCGTCTAGACTTCGAACAACTTTTAAAAATAAAATGTATTTTTGCAAAAAGGGGCTCTTTCAACTTATGGAGAAAAAAGATGTGAATGAATTATTCATCACTTGTATGAATGATCATAAAGAAGATTTTTATCGTTTAGCGTTCAGTTATGTAAAAAATCAAGAGGATGCTTTGGATATTATCCAGGAATCAATAAAAAAAGCACTTATCTCAATCAAAGCGATTCAAAAATCTGAATCGATCAAAAGTTGGTTTTATAAAATTGTCGTTCGTACATCAATCGATTTTTTAAGAAAGCAAAAGAAAATCACTCTTGTGGATGAACAAACGATTGACTTTTTAAGTCATGGAAAAGAAGATGCATACAATGACATTGATCTTAACAATGCTTTAGAAGAATTGCCCATTCATTACAAAACCGTTATTATTCTGCGCTTTTTTGAAGATTTAAAATTGGAGGAAATCGCAGAAATTATAGATGAAAATATTAATACAGTGAAAACACGGCTTTACAGAGGATTAAAATTATTACGCATTATCATTGCTGAGGAGGAGTTATAAAATGGATAAGAAATTGGAAGCTTTAAGAATAGAATATAAAAATACACCTATCCCTGATAATTTGGATTTTATCGTGAAAAAAGCTCTCCAGCAAAAAAAGAAAAGAAATGTGAACTACATGAAGCGGTTTATTGGAATCGGAGCAGCAGCGCTGATATTCATAACTGGGATCAATGCGAGTCCAAGCCTTGCAAATGCCTTATCAGAAGTGCCATTTGTTGGCCCGCTTATCAAGGTGTTGACTTTTACAGAATTTAAAGTAGATAAGGGAACGACTAAAATGGAAATAAAAGTACCTGCCATTACAAACATGAAAAATAAAACATTAGAATCCACCTTGAACGAAAAGTACCTGGCAGAAAGTAAAGAACTGTACAATGATTTCATGGCAGAAATAGAGGAAGTTAAGAAAATGGGCGGAGGTCATTTGGGTGTAGAAAGCGGTTATGATGTCAAAACCGACAATGATCAAATTCTTGCTGTGGGCAGGTATGTTGTTAGCACGACGAATTCTTACTCAGAATATAAGTTTGATACGATCGACAAGAAAAATGAACTTTTGATAACCTTACCTAGTCTATTTAAAGATGATAGCTATATGGATCTGATAAACGAAAATATTAAGGAACAGATGAAGCATCAAATGGAAAGTGACCCTGACAAGTTTTATTGGTTGGATAATGAAATGGGCTTTAAAACTATTGCCAAAGACCAAAGTTTTTATATTAACGATAAAGGAAAACTAGTTATCGTGTTTAATAAATACGAAGTCGCGCCTGGGTATATGGGTGTTTGTGAATTTATCATTCCGACCGATGTAATTGCGAATGCATTAGCCAGTAAAGAATATATTAAATAGCAAAACCGACAGATGCCTTTCTGCGTCAGATTAATGGTGCTGTTAAAAAAATGGCTGAATCCACAATAGAACTTAACGAAACGGTGTGGTGACGATTCCAAAGTCTACAAAAGAACATCGAATCATTGAAAATGCAAATGTATTTGCTTTTGAGTTAACCAAAGAAGATATGAAACATATTGATGATTTAAATCAAAATCACCGAGTGGGTCCAGATCCTGATAATTTTGATTTCTAATCAACCTATGTTAACCTTTAAACAATAAACGAGCAAGTGATAGTATTTTAATAGAGAAAGTCACCTTTTAAAGGTGACTTTCTCTATAGGTGGGGAGAATCGTAATATGATTTCTCCCAAAAGCATTTATTCTTACATCTTAAATTTGAAGGATTATAGTATGACGGTAATAAAATAATTTTTACAAGGAATGTTCCTGAAAGGTCTATTTTTTTTAGTTAAGTTTTTTGATGATTTACAAGATTTTATTAATCAGCTACAAGAATATTTATTAATAAGTAAGTCATCCAGTGATTTTTCAAAACCCTTTAGTTATAAAGAAGTTTTGGATTTGATAAGCGTTTTAACGATTTTTTTGCAGAAAACAAAAGAACAGTCGTATTTCTGAATAGGGCCTTCTTATTTAGCAAACGGGTACGTTGATCCAGCAGGATTAACCCTCTTTTTATTGAAGCTATTGATTTAATGGTCAGGTTTATTAAACAAAGAAAGTGACATAATTGTGAGTTTTTGTTATACGAGATCTAAGTCCCCAAGAGCAGTTACGTTCTACCCTGGCTACTGATATAATAAGACCATATAAAAAATGGTCAACCAGAAATAATTAGCATTCCGGCTAACCTTATAATACGAACGGAGTAGGTAAGAAAAGAAGGAAAAGTGCTGGAGGGATTAAATTGAATAGCAATATTTTAAATCGTATTACCAATATACAAGAAAAGGTTAAATTTTCTGGAAGTATTCTCGTTAAGGAAAATAACAAAATATTAACAGAGTTAAGCTACGGTTTTGCTAACCGTTCTGAGCAAATAAAAAATAGTCCCTATACAAGATATGGCATTGCTTCTGGCTGCAAACTTTTTACTTCAATTGCAATCTGTCAACTTGTAGAAGGTGGGAAACTTTCTTTTGAAACGAAATTAGAAGATTGCCTAAATGTTCGTTTCCCTAATTTTGATAAAGATATAACCATTCATCATCTTTTAACACATACAGCTGGAATACCTGATTACTTTGATGAAGAAGTTATGGATAATTTTGAGGAATTGTGGGTTAAGAACCCGATGTATTTGATGAGAAACTTAGAAGACTTTTTACCCTTATTTCAGAACCAACCAATGAAATTAAAAGTAGGAGAAAGATTTCATTACAACAATGCTGGATATATTTTACTTGGTCTGATTGTAGAGCAAGCAAGTCAACACAAATTCACCGAATATATAGAAGAAAACATCTTTAAAAAAGCGGATATGTCCAGCTCAGGTTATTTCGAATTTGATTCTCTCCCCAAACATACAGCATGTGGTTACATTGATTTACCAAATGGTAAGTGGAAAACCAATATTTTTTCATTACCAGTAAAAGGTGGTTCAGATGGAGGAGCATTTATAACTGTCAACGATATGGTAAATTTATGGGATTCACTTCAAAATAACCAACTTCTAACTGAAGAATTTACAAATAAGTTACTTACCCCATATGTTAGAACAAATGACAAAAATAGTTTCTACGGTTATGGAGTATGGATTGAGAAAAATGATGATGAGGTTTTCAAATATCATGTGATGGGTTATGACCCTGGTGTAAGTTTCCATTCAGCATATTATCCCAAAACTTCAATTAAATCTGTAATTTGTTCTAACAAATCTGAGGGAGCATACGATGTTATGAAAGAAATTGAGGATGAAATAGTAAAACAGTCCTTTTGAGTTTGTGAACTATTACACTTAAACTAAAGGGGCAGCATTCCTGTAAAGAAGAAAAATGAGGTTTGAACATAATAAAGCCCCTTTTTCGGTATCCTTTTATTTTCAAAATACATATTCTAGCTTTAATTATTTCATAGGTTGGCTTAAAAAATTATGGATTAAAACAAAATGGAAAAAGTTATCGCAAGGATGGAGCCTACAGGTCATTATTGGCCAAACTTAGTCCATATCTGAAGGGAAATGAGATTAAGTTTATGAGTATTCAGACCTAAGCTTAACATTAAAGAATGATAAAAAAAGAAGTTTTCTGTAAAAACGCCAAAGAATAAAAGGTAAATTGGAAATGCTCTTAAATCTACTTAATAGATATATATGAATGGATTCGATTGATAAGATGAATTTATATTAATATTTCACTTCTTTATAATCAAATTGAACCTATTAACAATTTGATAATATAAGGTATTTGAAAAAATGGGAGTAGTTGTATGAAAGCAAAGAAAGATTTCTTCAAAGTCCTTATTTCTTTTTTTGCTTTAATCTTTGTATTTTTCTTATTAAGGCACGAAGGATTAGAAGATTCCATTTATGAATCAATAAAATACTTAAAGGATGGCGATGTAGAAGAGTTCAGGGATTATTTACTAACCTTTGGACCTTTTGCGGCGGTTGTCTCTGGATTACTAATGGTTTTTCAATCGATCATCGCACCCCTTCCTGCATTTGTCATCACGTTTGCAAATGGTCTACTGTTCGGTTGGGGGCTGGGGGCCATTCTTTCATGGAGCAGTGCCATGCTTGGCGCCATTCTTTGTTTTTACTTGGCAAAATGGATGGGAAGACCCGTTGTTGAGAAAATAGTGACGAAAAAGGCTTTGCAATGGTGGGATGTCTTCTTTGCTAAATATGGGAAACAAGCTGTTTTTATAGCAAGGATTGTCCCCATTGTTTCATTTGATTTAGTAAGCTACGCTGCAGGCTTAACCTCTATCTCATTTTGGCCATTTTTCTGGGCCACCGGATTAGGGCAATTGCCTGCGACAATCCTTTATTCTTATCTTGGTCAAAGTGCTACCAGTACTGTGAAAATTATATTCTTCCTGTTTACCATTGCCATCGCACTGGCGGTAATTGGGATAATTCTCCGTCCGAAGTGGAAGGAATGGGGAAATAGAAAGCAAGGCGTTAAAGGTTGATGAAAGCTAATAAAGAGAAAAAAAGAAGTTCGTTTATTTCGATGTCCATACGGATCATTGGAAGTACAAGTTTACTATTCTGGCTTATTCATATGATTGAATGGAACCGCATTTTGGAAGTGGGTAAAAATGCTTCTCTAATCTATTTAATTAGTGCTTTCATAGCAATCCAATTAACGGTATTTTCAAGCGTCTGGAAATGGAAAATGATTGTTAAATCTTCATTAAATGAAACAGAGAGAGGAAATGCCTCAGTTATGAAATTGGGGCGTTTCTATTATATTGGATTATTTTTTAATAATTTTTTACCTGGCAGTGTTGGTGGAGATGTTATTCGAGTTTTCTATTTAGGGAGAATAACAGGAATTCCAATTGCCACTGCCTCGGTTGCATTTGAGCGTTTGACAAGTGGTTTCGCTCTCATAGTCATTTCAATCATTTCAGTGTTATCCATTAGAATCGCTAGACCATTCCTATATTCCATTCTGCTTGTAATAGGAATAATAATGTTTCTGCTTCTTATCGTTGGTTTGTTCATGAAAAAAGGAAATTTTAGAATAGCTGATACGAACACCAAGATTGGTGGATTGTTAGAAAAAGTCTGGAATGGTCTTTCGAAAATAATCTCCGTTGCCAAGGATTACCGGAAACAAAATTTTAAATGGTGGATTTTGATTATCATGCTTTCCTTAGCTTTTCAGGCGGGGCTTGCATGGATTAATCAATTATTATTCTTATCATTAAACATACATTTACCTTGGATGCATCTCCTTATGGCCATAACGTTAATTTCTGTTATTACCATGCTGCCTGTTAGTGTGAATGGGATCGGTGTTCGTGAGGGCTGCTATGTTTTTTTCTTTAAAGGGCTAGGGGTCCCAGATGAAATAGCGGTATCTGTATCATTCCTATTTTTATTCCTTGTAACATTAACAAGTGTAATCGGTGGAGTATTTTGGATTTTGGGGAGGGGGAAACAAAATGAAGCTGTCCGGGAATCGATTCATTGAATCCCTTGTTAGCCAAAAGGCAAAATATATGGTCCAACCCATCAATGGGGAAATCCCATTCACTCCTTTTTTAAAGCCGGCAAACGAGGCTGTTTTTGCCATCATTTCTACTGCGGGAGTGCATTTAAAGGCAGATCCTGAATTTGATGTAGAAGCTGGTGATTCAACTGTTCGATTTATTCCTTCAAATTGTGAAGAGAACGAATTAATGATCAGCCATACTCATTTTGATCGAAGTGATGCCGATCTGGATATAAATTGTGTTTTTCCGCTTTTTCGTCTAAAGGAATTGGCAGATGAAGGTGTAATCGGCGGAGTCGCTAATACACATTATGGCTTAATGGGTTATATTCCTAACACAACCCCTCTAATGGAAGAAACTGTCCCATTCATTCTTAAACGATTAAGAGAAGAACAGGTTGATGCGGTTATTTTAAATCCCGGCTGATATATATGCCATCAATCCGTGGGATTGATTCAATATGCAATCGAACAATCAGGGATCCCTACGATTTCCATCTCTCATTTGGCAGAATTAACGCGAAAAGTACGGGTATCAAGGTCTCTGCATTTACGTTTTCCTATGGGGCGAAGCTTTGGAAAAGCAAATAACACGGATATGCAAAAACAAATACTAAAAGATGCTATCCATTATTTAGCTGAAATAGATAAGCCGGAAACGATGGTTAAACTTCCTTATAAATGGAAACGGAGAATGGAGTCATGAAGGTCGAACACTTTATAAAAATGCAGAAAATCCTTTGGCATTCCCGATGGATTTTACTGCTGATCACAATGTTCTATAATATTTATTGTTTTAGCGTTTCATTTCACATGTCTTCTTTTCTCATTTTTCATGGATTTGTTTTTTCAATGTATTGTTTCCTTGGAATGTGGGAGGGATATTTTAGATGCAAATCAACTTGCGAGTGTGGCAACAGAAAGGGTCAATTATGAATAGAAAAAAGTTAGTGATTACGATTTTATCAATCTTCCTTTTGATTTTGTCTGGATGTACAGAAAAAAACAATTCGGAGGCAAATAAGGAATCTACCCAAACTTTAGGGAGCAATTGGGGAGATATCGTTGCAAAGGCAAAAGGTACTAAGGTTAATTTCTTTATGTGGGGCGGCGACGAGGGAATCAATCGGTACATCGATGAATGGGTTACTCCTAAATTGAAGAAACAATATGATATTGAACTTAAGCGCTACCCCATGGATGCAAGGGAATTTATTAATAAATTGATGGCCGAAAAAAAAGCAGGGAAAAAATCAGGACAAATGGACGTATTGTGGGTCAATGGTGAAAATTTTAAAACCGCCAAAGAGAATGAGTTGTTATTAGGACCATTTACGAGTAAACTGCCAAACTTTAATCAATATGTCGATGTGAAAAGCAGCGATATCGCTAATGATTTTGGTTATCCGACCGAGGGCTACGAAGCACCTTGGGGCAAGGTCCAATTTGTCTTTGCTTATGACTCAAGTAAAATGGCGAATCCTCCCAAATCGATTGAAGAATTAAAAGAATGGGTGAAACAACATCCGGGTAAATTTACTTATCCGGCTCCACCTGATTTTACAGGAAGCGCTTTTGTCCGACAGGTTTTACATGAAACGAGCAAAAACTATGACGCCTATTTGAATCCATATAATGAATCCCTCATAAAAGGGGAAGCCAATCAAGTTTGGAATGTATTAAATGATATGGAGCCTTATTTGTGGAATAAGGGAAAGTCATACCCACAATCCCTTGCACAATTAGAACAATTATATAAGAATGGTGAAGTGTGGATGACTATGGGGTATGATGAAGCAAATGCCTCCAATTTAATCAAGAGCGGGGAGTTTCCTGATACGACTAAAACCTTTGTCCTTGACAAGGGAACCCTGTCTAACACTCATTTTCTTGCTGTTCCTTATAATGCCCCAAATTCAAATGGAGCTATGGTATTAATTAATTTCCTTCTTTCTCCCTCTGCTCAATTAAAGAAAATGGATTTGGAGTATTGGGGAGAAAATATGTCACTGGATGTTGAACGGTTATCAGTGAAGGATCAAGCCAAGATGAATGCGATTGATCGTGGACCAGCGACCTTATCACAGGATACATTATCGAAACATCGTGTACCGGAAATAGGGGCAGAATATGTTCAATGGCTGGAACGAGGATGGATTGACAATGTGGCAAATCACTAAAATGATAAAAAAGGTGAATAAATCTAAAAGGCTGTTGGGAGTAATCCCGGCCTTTTTGTTTATTTTATTCTTTTTTATCGGAGGAACGGTGCAGGCTATCCTTATGAGCATTGGAATGCTGCGAGGAGCGTTAATTCTCCCTAAAGGGGAACGTTTTGCCGTATATAAGGAGTTAATAAATGAAAGATTTTTTCATTCAGTCGGAGTTACGGTTGGAATGGCTGCTGTCGTTGCCATATTATCTGGTGTTTTGGGTTTGCTTGCTGCCATATATCTGGCGGAAAAATCCTACAAGTGGAAATGGACACAACTTATTTTTCATCTTCCAATCGGAATCCCACACTTATTAGCTGCTTATATGTTTATGCAGGTTTTTATGCAAAGTGGTTGGATTTCAAGACTATTATTCCATTTAGGCTTGATTGATTCAATGGAGAGATTCCCTATGCTTATACACGATGAATGGGGAGTTGGAGTGATTCTAGCCTATTTGTGGAAAGAAATTCCCTTTATGATTCTGCTCATCTATCCTTTTATTGTAAAGCTTATTTCAGAATGGAGGGATCAAGCAGGTTTATTGGGTGCTACATTTCCACAGCAGGTCCGATGGATCTTCATCCCACTTTTGGTCCCTCTTTGGGTAGGGGGAATGTGGGTGGTTTTTGCTTTTGTCTTAGCTGGCTATGAAATACCGGCTCTACTGGCACGCACCGCTTTTGGTTCAATCCCTGTCATAGCATGGCAGGAATATACAGAATTTGGCTTGGACCGCCAGCCGATTGCCATTGCCATGAATGTGATTCTGGCGGTTATTTCACTCATAGTTGGCTTCCTGTTAATTTATTTTCAAATGAAATGGTATAAACAAGGGAGAAGATTATGGTAAAAAGAAAAACTCAACAAAGCATGCTGATGATTCTGCTTGCATTATTTTTCTTAATTCCGTTTATTCCATTATTGATTTGGAGTTTCACGAAACAATGGCCTTGGCCACACGTTTTTCCAGAAAAATGGAGTCTGGGGACTTGGAAGTATGTACTTTCCGCTTCCGGGAGTGCAAAAGAGGGGGGAATCAATAGTTTGATTGTTGCTTTTCTTACCCTTTTCGGAAATCTAGTGTTGGGGATTCCTGCTGCAAGGGTACTTGCACAGAATGAATTTATTGGAAAAAAGCTAGTGTTTATTTTCATTCTCACACCACTTTTCATCCCCTTTACTGTTTCTATTTTTGGTTTGCATCAAATGGCATTACAGGCTGATTTTTTAAATGAGTATATAAAGGTTTCAATCGCTCATATTTTAGTAACCATGCCGTATTTCATTGCTGCGGTATGGTATCAATTTCGCTTAATGGGAACGAAACTTCAAGAGGCTGCCAAAAGTCTTGGTGCGAGTGAATGGCTTATTATTCGAAGGATCGAAATGCCATTACTTTTACCTTCTATCTATATGGGCAGTTTAATGGTAATCATTATTTCCTTTAGTCAATACTTGCCTACATGGATTATGAGTGGTGGGACATTACTGACGTTGCCCTTGGTTATTTTTCCTTATGCCGACAGCGGGAATTCATCTATTGTTTCTGCCTATAGTATCGTTTTCTTTATCCCTATTTTCATCCTATTGATTGTTTATTCGATTCTTATTTATTTAAATAAAAGAAGATTCGTAAAAGGAAAGGAGGGAGAACATGCTTCTGAAGGATATCAGTATTAAACACCAAAAAACGGATGTCATTCAGTCTATTGATCTATCCATTGATTCCGGTGAGGTTTTTGTATTGATGGGACCTTCTGGAAGTGGAAAATCAACGCTGTTAAAAGGCATAGCGGGGTTATTGCCATTATCCTCCGGACTCATCACTTGGGAAAAAGACAAAGGAACAGTGGGTCTGGTATTCCAAGAACCAAGACTGTTTCCTCACCTGACCGTTTTAGAGAATATCACATTTGGATTGCGTACGAAAAGGATTCCAGTTAAGGAGAGAAGGGCAAAAGGAAAACAATTTTTAAAAATTTTACGATTGGAAAATTTAGAGAATCATTACCCCCATCAGTTGTCAGGGGGGCAACAGCAGCGAGTTTCTTTGGGGCGCTCCCTTATGTTAAAACCTAATCTGCTTTTGTTGGATGAACCGTTTTCCTCATTGGATACCACTCTTCGATTAGAGTTAATAGATTGGTTATTGCAACTTCAAAAGGAACTTGGTTTCTCCGTGATCTGGGTAACGCATTATTTGGATGAAGCTTTCTCTGTTGCAGATCGAATTGGAATTCTTATGGGTGGAAAGCTTCTGCAGGTTGCAGTGCCAGAAGTACTTTTTCAAAGCCCTGCTTCTGAAAGGGTAGCTTCCTTCCTATCATTGCCAAACCGTTTTCCAAGGGAACAATGGCAAAAATGGTTTCAAATAGATGGAATGACCTCTGAAATAAACGATATGGGATGGATTCCCGCTACTAAATTGCAGATTGTGGATGAAGCTGCAACTAATTTGGAAAAAGACAAAGTTGCTTATATTTCCGGAGAAGTGGTAAGAAAGGTACCCGGAAAAGATGGTTATTCTCTATTCCTTCAATCAGGAGAGGTTATTTTAGAGGTAATCATTGCGGGATGGGAAAATGTCCCGAACCTGCACTCAAAAGTCAAAGTCAGGGTTTCTTTTGATCAAATTCATTGGTATTCAAAATAAAGAAAAGGAGTGGGGGAATTGCTTGATACCCATGGGCGTGCAGCAGTACAGCCATTTATTTCAAAAACTTCACATTACCTGTTAAGAATAGGATTAAAAGCTACACACATTACCATCATTGCATTCTTAATTGGGATAATGGCAAGTGTTTTTATTTATCTTGAACATCCCATCATTGGTGTTGTTGTTCTTTGGATTTCAGGGTTTTTAGATGCGGTTGATGGCAGTATGGCAAGAATCAGTAAAACTTCCTCATCATGGGGAACAGTGTTGGATGTATCATTTGACCGGGTAGTAGAAGGTGGAATATTAATCGCGCTAGCCCTCCATCATCAAGACCCAAAAATACTATTCTTATTTTTACTATTGGCTCTTTCAATCGTATTTACAATGACTGTCTTTTTGACGGTGGGGGCTGTTTCACAAAAGGAAAGCTATAAATCTTTTTATTATCAGCCTGGATTGGCTGAAAGAACAGAAGGGTTTATCTTATTTTCTTTAATGGTGCTGTTTCAATCAAATTTAACATTTTGGACAATTATTTTCTTAATTGTAGAATTAGTAACAGGTCTCCAAAGATTGCTGGAAGCACGCAGAATTTTGAAATAAACGAATGATGTATTGTAAAAATCTATACATATTAAGCGATTCTATCGATACATTGAATTTATTTAGAGGAATCAGTTACCTATAATGGTAATGTGTTTAAATATCTATAGGGGGCTACACAGAATGAGTTTTAAAAAAGTTTGGCCATTTGTCATTCTTTTGATAAGCAGCTTTTTAGTATTAGGTGCATGTTCGAATTCAAAAGAAACAAATAAAACAGCCAAGGCAACAAAAAAAGGAACAACAGTTGAAGTTCAAGACATGAGTACAAAAGAAGTAAAAGAGAAAATGGGTAATGAGGATTGGGTAATCGTTGATACTCGTTCAAATGATGCCTTTAATGGTTGGGCATTAGATGGAGTTAAAAGAGGCGGCCATGTTAAAGGGGCTGTCGATTTTTCGGCAAACTGGTTAAAAGTTGAAAAGAAAAATAAAGAAAAACTACTAAAAGAACTTTTAAAAAATAAAGGAATCACATCCAGCAAAAACGTGATTCTTTATGATGCCAACGGGAAGGATGCAAGTGAAGTTGCGGAATATCTAAATAAGGAAGGATTCCAAAACCTTTTTACTTTTAATGTAAAAGAATGGGCTGCAGATGAAAGCCTTCCAATGGAAAAGTTTGCGAATTATCAAATGGTCGTACCGGCTAGTTGGATTAAGGATTTAAATAGTAATAAAAATGAGGGTAAACCTTATAAAATTTTTGAAGTAAGCTGGGGAGATGAGGCCAAGGATTATAAAGCTGGTCATATTCCCGGTGCAGTTCATATAAATACCGATGAAGTGGAAGAAGGACCGGTTTGGAATCGTTTGAAAGATAAAGAACTTGAAAAATTCTCCTTAAAAAATGGAATTACTACAGACACAACAGTTGTCCTATATGGATCCGATCCAATGCCTGCTTATCGCGTTGCGGTCATTCTTAAATATATGGGTGTTAAGGATGTTCGTGTGTTAAATGGAGGATATGCAGCATGGACTGCTGCAGGCTACGAATCAGAAACAAAGGTAAATGCAAAAAAATCTGTTGCTTCTTTTGGTACGACTGTGCCGGCGAATCCGAATTACATTATTGACTTACCAGAAGCAAAACAAATTCTTGCTGATAAAAATAAGGGTACACTTGTTGATATTAGAAGCTGGGATGAATTTATTGGAAAAACATCAGGTTATGATTATATTAAGCCAAAAGGACGTCCAGCAGGGTCCGTTTGGGGACATGCTGGTTCAGATTCTAGTAATCTAGAGGATTTCCGAAGCTTTGATAATACCATGCGTAATGGCAATGAAATAGTAGCAATGTGGAAAAAGGATGGAATTAATCTCGATAATAAGCTTGCCTTTTATTGCGGAACAGGTTGGAGAGCTGCAGAAGTCCTATTCTATGCTGATGTAATAGGATTGAAAGATATTACGTTATATGATGGTGGTTGGAATGAATGGAGCATGGATCCTTCCAATCCGATTGAAACTGGAGAACCGAAATAAATCATTACCTGCAAGGAGGGAAATCAATGAGGAATAACAAATGGGCATTTTTATTTACCTGTATTTTTTCTATCATTCAATATTCAGGTATCCTCCTTGCTGTCATTCTTGAATATCTTTCAACGAGAAAAATGGGCGTTGCCCGATATTTGCTATATAAAAAACAAGAATTTGCTACCACCTACTTCACCGATACATCTATACATGTTTTATATATTTTATTTTTTGTCGGTGCAATTGGCTGCATGCTCTTTCTAATAAGAGGAAAAAGGAAGATCCCTTTCATTATTGCTGTGCTAGCCAATTTGTTAGGTGTTGTTTTCCTTCAGTTAAAATCACAGCTGTATGCCTATCATTTTTTTCTGATTGGTATGATCGTTGTTGTAGTACTTCAATATTTTTTTATTCTTTTAAAGAAAATAAAGAAGCAGAGATAGCCTGTTTCTTTAAAAATCCCTTCTATGTTTGAGTAAGACATGGAAGGGATTTTTTATGTCAATGATAGTTTGCATGTATTAAGTATTTTTTCGGTCCCTGTTGAAACTTTCTGCGGAAGGTGGGATTCAAAGTAAAAGTAAAATTTATCCATTAAAAAAAGGTTACTCAGCTGGCAACCTTTTTTCATTATACTATTTTTTTATGATCGTCCGTATCTAATTATTCATTAAGATAACTATGTTTCTGTGAATAACTAATATACACAAATGTCCCAATGGTAATCCAAATCAAGAAGCAAATCCACGTGATCGACGGCAAGCTCAAGGATAAATAGATACATAAAAGAGCACTGATGATCGGAAAAACTGGTACAAATGGCACCCGGAACGACGCTTTTAAATCTGGCTGTTTTTTGCGTAAAACGATAACAGCAAGTGAAATTAGGGTGAAAGCTGCCAGTGTTCCCATGTTAACAAGATGTGCAAGCGTCGTTAAGTCTACGAAACCGGCAATTCCAGCCGCAATAAAACCAGTCATCCAAGTGTTTTTAAACGGTGTTTGGAATTTCGGGTGGACCTTGGCAAACACTTTTGGCAATAAACCATCGCGGCTCATGGCATAGGTTAAACGGATTTGCGAATACAATAAAGCCAGCAAAACGGTAGTAATCCCGACAATGGCTCCCACAGAAATGATCCCGGCGATACTATCTTGTCCAACAAATTTAAGCGCAAATGAAACCGGGTCTCCAACATTCAACTTTGTATATGGAACCATTCCTGTCAACACTAATGAAACAACAACATACAAAAGCGTACAAATTGCCAGTGATGCCACAATCCCAATCGGCATATTGCGTTGCGGATTCTTTACTTCTTCCGAGGCATTGGCAATAACATCGAAGCCGATGTAAGCAAAGAAAACTGTAGCGGCACTTGTCACTACTCCACTGAAGCCGTACGGCATAAAAGGAGTCCAGTTGTCAGGCTTCACATATTTAATTCCTGCAAAAACAAACAACAAAACAATCGCAATTTTTATTAGAACAATAATATTGTTAAAACGAGTACTTTCTTTTACACCCTTACTGACAAGGGCAGTAATTAACAAAATAATAATGATAGCGGGCAGGTTCACTACGCCGCCTTGACCGCTGCCCGGGGCTGACGCAAGAATCTTTGGAATATGAAGATCGAATCCGGCAATTAGTGATTGAAAATAAGCGGACCAGCCTGTTGCTACAGCAGCTAAGGCAATGACATACTCCAGCATTAAGTCCCAGCCAATTAAAAAGGCGACTAGTTCTCCCAACGTTGCGTATGAGTAAGTATAAACACTTCCTGATACCGGTATGGAAGAAGAAAATTCAGCATAACAGAAAGCAGCCAATGCACAGGCAACACCTGCAAGTATAAATGATAGAATAATAGCAGGACCTGCACTTTGTGCGGCGATAACTCCTGTTATAACGAAAATTCCGGTTCCTATGATACAGCCTATCCCAAGCAGAATTAAGTCCATTAAGCCAAGCACACGTTTAAGATCTTTATTTTGGCTTTGGGCCATTAAATCGGCAATAGGTTTTTTTCTAAATATCTTGTTCATTTTGTCCTCCAGTTTCTGTGATGAATCTACATTTTGAAATAATAAAGAATGTTACTTTTTTCACATAGTAGCCAGTCTTATTTGGTGAATTTTCCGACTATTTAAATGTTAGTTTTATTCCGAAAGTGATTATAGCATGTTGGAATAAATTAAAAAAGGGGAAAATTCATGTTTTCAGAGTAAAAAAAAAATTTCCAGTCACATTAAGTCAAATATCGATCATTTGTATACAAATATATACAATAATGAAATAATTTGTATTTTAAAATAGGTTTTTTTACAATGAGAGACAGCGATTTAAAAGGGCATTTAATAGAAGGACACCATCACGGCGGCTCACTCAACCGAAAAGATCTGTGGTTTTTCTTTTTATAAAATGAAACAAGGCCTTTACCAGAACAATCCTATTTAACATTTATTAAAATTAACCGATAATAATAGTAAATACCTTGGGGACAATCCCAAAAAGGTGGTTATGATGGCCGAAATAATCTCCAAAATTTATAAAACAAAAATGGGCATGAAACTCTTAATAAGAACGGGCGTCATTGCCGCTGCATACCTCTTGTTTTTAATCATATCGTCAATGGTAATAAACAATACTATCCAAAAAGTACATCAAGATCTTGATTTAATAGCCAAAATCAATGAAGAGGCACATGAGTTGACTGAAAGCTTATTAAATCAAGAAACAGGACAAAGAGGATATAATTTAACAGGAGAAGAGAAGTTTCTTGAACCCTATTTTTTTGGAACAGATCGATATTCATCTTTGGCTTGGGGATTAAAATTAAATATCCGCCGATTTCCTTCATTAACTGATCCTGTGAATGCGATGATTGAATCAGGCTTTTACTGGCATAATCATTATGGCTCGCAACAAGTGATCGAGCAAGGCCATAATATGAAAGTAACAAATCAAAGTCTTGCTAAAGGGAAAGAAAGTTTTGATGAGTTTAGGTCAAAGGCTAAAACAGTCTATACAGAAACATCTTTGCAAAGAGAGGCAAAGATAAAATACATTTCCTCTTTAACGTCTAACTACCATATATTATTAATACTTCTCTCGTTTTTTCTATTCTTGACGCTAATCGTAATGATGTTGAGCGCATTTAAAAAGGTAACCGAGCCAATACTTGAAGTTCAAAATGCGATCAAAGAAATAGCAGGTGGAAATTTCGATTATCCTTTATTTGATCAGAAAAAATCCAAGGACGAGCTATCTGAACTGGTTTCAAGTATAAATATTATGCGATATCAACTTCACCAAAAAATGAATACAACGATGCTATTGGCGGAAACGGATTCATTAACGGGTATCTTTAATCGAGGATTCTTTGATAAGGAATTAAATAAATTAATGGTTAACGCCCATTTATATGGGGGAGAGTTTAGCCTCATTCTCATTGATATTGACCATTTTAAAAAATTTAATGATTCCTATGGCCATACAGAAGGTGACAGAGCTTTATGCCACGTCACTAAGCTGATTTCAGAACAAACTCGCTATACCGATGTCTTTGCCAGATATGGCGGAGAAGAATTCGCGGTCCTTGTTACCACTCCAGATGCAGCTTCCTTAGCGGAAAAGTTGAGAAAAAAGATAGATGAAACTCTGTTAGAAAATTACCACATTACCGCTAGTTTCGGTATCAGTGACTTTCAGATAGGTGAAGATGCAAAGTCATTGATCAATCGGGCTGACCAAGCGTTATATGAAGCAAAGCGTAAGGGTCGCAATAGAGTAGAATATGTAAAATAGGTAAAAAGCTATCCTTCCAAACTTGGAAAGGATAGCTTTTTTTATTAATGACGCATGTTATTCGAATTGTTGTTCATGTTCGTCCCCATACCCATGTTTGTGTTGCCACCAGTTTGTGGCGTTCCTTGGGCAGGAGCAAATGTGTTCATGATTTGCGTCATATCCTCTTGAGCAAGCTGTGGTACTTGGTAGTAATGGTTTTTGTTTTGATAAATAGAAAGTTCATACGCCATTTCAATACAGTTCGGAATGGAGTCAGCAAGTACACGGCGAACAACAGGGTTCGTCGATTCAACGGCAGCCATCGTTTTTCCAGCAGCTCCAGCTTTACAGCATGCGAGCATTGAAGCAGAAATAAATTCATCAGAAATCTCATTAAGGGTCTGCATTGGTCTTTTCGGCTGAGATGTTTGTTTGAGTCCATAAACAAAATCGTTATCCTGTTGCATTTTATAGCTTTGTGTAGGTTTGGAAGGATCTTGTCCGCTTTGGAAGCATTCCAAGGTAATATTGTACTCATCTTGTATGAATTGATATTGGCGATCTAAAATCCCCAGTAATTCCTGATCTTTTACATGTGGACGAAGCATCATATACTGATTCAATGTGTCAATCGATTGAACTAGTACCTCATGCACGTCAAACATTTCATGACCGCCATGGTTCAATTGCGGTGGCACGGCTCCTGTATGCATATTCTGGTGCATTTGCCCCTGTTGATTTTGCATCATACCCTATCTCCTCCTAAGAATATTTGGACACTCCCATCTATTATTTTGTTTCAAGCCAGAATTGTTATTCGTGATCGTAACTTTAATTTCTCTGTTTCGCGTTTTAAAACGATTCTCCACGTCAATAATGCAGGTAGTAAAAGCTTAGGGAGGTACATGTCGTGAAACAGGAACTGGAGATATTTTATCGGATCTTTACCACAACAAAAAACGCCATTGAAAAATTTATGGATCTGCTCGACCCGGTCATCCAGAACGCAACAGACGACCATGAACGCCTGTATTATCACCATATTTATGAAGAAGAGGAACAACGTCTATCTCGCTTGGCAGAGCTGATTCCGTTAATCAACAAGTTCCTGCAGGAAAAAGAGAACCAGGACTTTACCCCAACAAATAACGAGTTTAATCGTTTGCTACAGGAATTAAATCTTGAAAAATTTGGACTTCACAATTTTGTTGAGCATTTGGATTTGGCCCTGTTTCGCTTCACAGATGAAGAGCGCACTACACTGCTAAATCAGTTGCGGCAGGTTTCCTACCAGGATTACCAGCAAGTTAAAGTCATGCTAAATGAAATAAATGGTCGTTTTGACCATAACTATGTGGATCCCCATGTCCATCATGATGAGCATCATGATCATTTGGACAGGTCCGTGTCAGCTTCCGTTACTGCCGAAAAGACTTCAAATTACCGGAAAGGATTTACGGTTGGCAGCTTGATGTAAGGCATAGTAGAGGATTCGTCATAATTATTGCTAACAAACGGTGGGATTAATCGAAAATATAACGGGATACTTCTTAGCAAAACTCGCGAAAGTATCACAAAATCTTGTGGGAATCCAGCTAAATCCTGCTGAATCACTAACATCATCATCAGCAAATGAGGAAAAGAGAGGAAAACGTATGAATAAATCACAGCTATACCCAGACTCACCACTCCATGATGGTGAATTTGCCCAATTAGATAAAACCGTCATCGAGGCAGCACGCAGACAACTGGTCGGGCGAAGATTTATTGAACTGTACGGCCCGCTTGGCAGGGGAGTCCAGAGTATTTTTAACGATATTTTTACTGAAAATGAAGAAGCAAAAATGGACTTTCAAGGTTCATTTGACGTAGATGTTGAAACAAGCAAACGTGTTAATTTGACAATTCCCATGATATACAAAGATTTTATTCTATTTTGGAGGGACCTGGAACAGGCAAAAGTCCTCGACATCCCGATTGATTTTTCACCGGCTGCCAATGCAGCCCGAGATGTTGCTATTATGGAGGATCAGATGATTTTTCATGGTTCAAAGGAATTTGACCTCCCAGGCTTAATGAATGTTCATGGGCGAATCACTCATTTAATCGGCGAGTGGTATGAATCGGGTGCAGCGTTTCAGGATATCGTGGATGCCCGCAACAAACTGCTCGAATTGAATCATCATGGACCTTTTGCCTTAGTACTATCGCCAGAGCTTTATTCACTTATCCATCGTGTACATAGGGATACTAATGTTCTAGAAATTGAACATATTCGTGAGTTGGTGACCGATGGCGTGTTCCAATCACCTGTTTTAAAAGGAAAAACAGGAGTGCTGGTCAATACGGGCAGAAACAATTTGGACCTTGCCATTTCAGAGGATTTTGACACGGCTTATTTGGGACAGGAAGGATTGAACCATCCATTCAGGGTTTATGAAACAGCTGTACTGCGGATTAAGCGACCATCAGCTATTTGCACATTGGAAGCAATCGGGGATTAAATGATGAATCGCATGTTTACCGTTGGTTCGTTAATTCCCGGAAGGATGAGCGCTGTTCAACAAACGATACCAAAGGCCATCCTCAAACCAGAAGTGTTTACGGAAAAACTAATCTTGTATCAAGGGATAAATAAATTTGAAGTGACACCTGAAAAAGGAATCCTTCTCGACACTGCACTTAAGCAGGGAAAACCCATTCAGTATAAATGCAGAAAAGGAACATGCGGCCAGTGCACGGTCAAAGTGGATGCCATTGGCATAAAGTTATCCCAACCAAATGAGAAAGAATTAAGTAAATTGAAAGATGAAATAGGGGGCGGCTTCCGCTTGGCATGCCAGACGGAAATTATGTCATAAAAAAAACGAGGACTGGGGGCCTCGTTTTTTTTATGCGTGCATACGATCGCTCATATGAACTAAATTATCTTCCACTGGGAAGGGCAAAGTAATATTGTGTTTATGAAGCTCTTTTACACTAATATCACGGACAATTTTCATAGCCTCTTTTTTGAAGGTTTGAGTGACAAAGCCATGGTTTACTTCACAAAGCTTTTGTAAATACTGTAATGTGTCACGGACCATGATTTGCTTAATGAAAGAGTTATTCAGCTGACAAATCAATTTGTGCTGAAGGCCTTTAATAATGGCAATCTGGTCAACATGGGCAATGATGTTCGCGCCGTTTTCATCGATAAAACCGACCGAAACATATTGACCTTTTGAAATATCAACATTGGTGAACACGGGGTTGTTATAAATCTCACCGGAGGACAAACGAATGGAATCCGCTTCAGCTGCACCACCAATTTTACGTTGATTCGCAATAACCGTGTGAATATCTTTCAACCCAAATAACATGTTAAACATTGTTGATATTCCTCCTCGCAGTGTTAAGTTCTCTCTGTTGTCTATAAGCTTATTCTAGAGATAATGAGAATCATTGTCAATAAGGTTTTGTAAAAGAAATATGACAGTTATTTGAAATGAAAAAGTTGGTAATGAAGGGTCAGGCTATCTGACCAAATATGATGCTTGGGGAATAATAAGACTGATAGAAAGCCTCTAACAGCCCAAAAATAAGGGAATTCTTGAATAATGGTCAGATAGAATACTTCTATCAGACTAAAAATTGTAGAAATCTAGAAAAGCGGTCAGATAGAATGCTTCTATCAACCCAAAAACAAGTAAGAGTCAATAAACGGTAACATAGCCATCTTCTACGTTCCCGAACAAGCTGCAAAAGCAAAAAAACAGGAAAGTAGACCGCCTCTACGTTCCTGAACAAGCTACAAAAGTAAAAAAACAGGAAGGTAGACCATCTCTACAATCCAGAACGAGCAGCAAAAGTAAAAAACAGGAACGTAGCCCCAATACATTGCTCCAAAAACAAAAAACGGTCACATAGGCCAAATAGGCCCACGCAACCGCTTTATCAGACATTCAAATTAATTACATAATCGTCGCAACACTTAAAATAACCATTACAATCACCGAAAGCATTACTACCAATTTCCAAACATGTTTCAAATACGTGCTATAAGGAATTCGAGCAATAGCTAGTGCGCCCATAATGACAGCACTTGTTGGAGTCAATAAGTTGATGACACCGGATGCACTTTGGTAAGCCGTGATGACAATATCTCTTCCCACATGCGCGAAATCAGCCAATGGCGCCATGATTGGCATGGACAAGGTGGCTAGACCCGATGTGGATGGAACTAAGAAAGAAAGTGGCATGTAGAACAAAAACGATAGATCCGTAAAAAGAACAGAACCCATATTAGAGAGGGCTCCTTCGCCCCAATGAAGAACGGTTGCGGTCATGCCGCCAGCGTTCATAACAACGGTAATACCGCGGGAGATTCCGATAATAATCGCAACTCCGAGTAAATCACGTGCTCCATTAATAAAGGTACTCGTAAAGTTTTCCTCGCCCATACGGTAAATAAAGGCAATTATAATAGAAGAAACGAGGAAAAGCATTGTTAATTCTCCGAACCACCAGTCACCAAGCGGGATCATGCCGCCTAGTAATTTACCGATGAACGGAATTTTTCCTAAGGCCGTTACTAAATCTTCAAAAATAGTAATATTGAATTTCGCAGCCCATGGGACTACACCTAAAATCATAATCACAAACGTTAATCCGAATACCGAAAGTACTGCTTTGCGGCGACCGGTAAATTCAAGATCTTCTGTTTTCTGAGTCAAGAAATGCTGCTCATTTTCCTCTTTCATATTGGCAATTAATGACTTGGACGGATCGTCCTTGACTTTTTTTGCATAGCGCATGACAAACATGATGGTAACAATTAACGTCACAATAAGGATGACTAACCGCAGTCCCATTCCGTCACCAATTGAAACTCCGGCGAATCCAGAAGCAATACCTGTAGCAAATGGGTTGACAGTAGAACCCAGACAACCGATACCAGCTCCAAGAGCGATGATAGAAACAGCAGTTAATGCATCATAACCAGCAGCAATTAAAACTGGGATCAAAATCGGATAAAACGCGATTGTTTCTTCGGCCATGCCGTAGGTTGTACCACCGATGGCGAACAGTGTCATCAAGATTGGAATCAGCCATTGCTCCCGGCCTTTTAATTTACGAATGACCCGAGTGATCCCTGCATCAATCGCGCCTGTTTTCATAACCACTCCAAGGAATCCACCGATAACTAGAACGAACAATGCGATATCTTTTGCATCAAAGAAACCGTTAATCGGGGCATTGACCACTTCCCATATACCTTGAGGCGTTTGTTTAGCGGCCGAGAGTTGGTGATAGGTACCGGAAACAGGAATTTCTTGCTGGCTAACCTTGTCCACTTTCGTATCGTATTGACCACCAGGGACTATCCAAGTTAATGCAGCAATAACAATGATAATTAAAAATAATAGCGTGTAGGCAGTTGGCATTTTCATTTTTTTCATAGTACTACCCCCAATAGAATAATAGAAAAAGAAAGGAGAGTACTAACCCGATTATGATTTATCGGGTTAGTTCATAAATCGCACGTGCATAAATTTCCATAGCATTAAACATTAAATCCAGATCAATATGTTCATTTGGCTGATGCTCGGTTTTTGCTTGATTCGGAAAAATGGCTCCAAAAGCAACGAAGTTTTCCATCGCTCTAGCATAAGTGGCTCCACCTGACGAAATCGGTTGGGAAGCGAAATCATTGGTAACTTCCTGATAAACCTTCATCAAGGTTTTAATTAAAAAGTGATCTTTTGGGACATAAATGGAACGTAAATAATCAAATTCCTTGTACTCCAGACCATACTTTGCGGCGGCTTCAGACAACAGCCCGACCATTTCTTGTTTATCGGCGGTTACAGGGATCCGAATATCAATGGATAGACGTTCAACTTCCTCATTCAAATCGATTTTTCCAATATTAAACTTTAATTTGCCGGATGCCTCATCTTCACATTCGCCAAAAATCTTCACCGCAAATGGATCCTCTTGGAGCATATCGCTGACAAATTCAATGACTTTTGAAGAGTAGCCGACCTGTTTCAGTGCCAATAGCAGGCGGGTAATAGCATTAATCCCTTTCTCTGCCACCTGAGCATGGACTGCTTTACCTAGAACAACAATTTCATCTTCAGTTTCTTCAAAAGCATAACCCATTTCTGTCAAAGCAGCCTTTACTTCCGGTAATTTTCCACCTGCATATCTCGCTGCGTCAGGCACTGCGTTAAACGCATTTCCCGCTTTTAACTGGAGCCCTGAATCATTACTTCCTTCTAAATTCAGCTGTAATAATCCTTTTTCAGCATAGACGAGAGGGAAGGTAGAGTCGGGAGCAAAGCCCATTGACGGAATTTCTTCAATCTCGCAGTAACGGTTCATACAGCGCCAAAGGGTTTCTTCATCTGTTCCAAATATAAACCTGACCCGCTTGTCAAACTCAATACCGAGATTCATTAAGGCTTTGACGGCAAACAGTGCAGCTAGTGTTGGGCCTTTGTCATCCTGAGTACCGCGGCCATACATGTTGCCATCTTTAATGACGGCTTCAAACGGGGAAGTATTCCAGTCATCAAGACTACCGGCAGGCACTACGTCTAGATGGCCGAGAACGCCAACCATCTCCTTGCCTTGACCAATCTCTGCATAACCGTAATAACCCTGAGGATCATAGAAGGTGGTAAAACCTAACTGACTGCATAGCTCTAAAGTCTTTCTTAAAGCTAAATCAATATTTTTGCCGAAGGGAAAGTTCTCATCGGTTTCATCTATGACACTGGGAATGGCTATGAGCTCCTTTAAGGCTTGATGAAAGTCAGTTTCTATGTTTTTTAATTCACTTAACAATTTGTCTGCATTCAATGTTTTTCGCTCCTTTCATCTTGATTTTATAGTTAGCAAGCGCTTTCTTAAGTTAGCATGTTCACAGTTGTGGTGTAATAATCCTTACATTTTTGCAGAGAAAATATACATTTTTATGCATCAAAACTAATAAATGGTGGGAGTGTATACAAAAAAGGGGGGTGAAACTGAATAACTAGTGAATGTCATATAAAGTTCATACCTAAAGTTCTAAAATTACAAAAATTAGTTTGACATAAAAACCTCTCCGAAACATGTTTCGGAGAGGTTTGATTTATGGCTATTAAACTAGTACAGGAGCACCATTCATTGATACAACGGTACCAGCCTTGCCTTCAACTGCGTTTACTGCTTGTTCTAATGAGGTAATGATCGTTTTGCGTTTAGGACTTGTTGCTGCAAATTGGATAGCCGCTTCTACTTTTGGAAGCATGCTGCCTGCTGCAAATTGACCTGTTGTGATATAAGTGTTCATTTCTTCAATGCTAACTTCTTCTAATTTCTTTTGAGTTGGTTTGTTAAAATCAATATAGACATTGTTAACGCCTGTTAGAATAACCAATGCATCAGCATCAACAAGCTCAGCTAATTTTTCAGAAGCGAAGTCTTTGTCAATTACTGCTTCAACACCAGTAATACCATTTTCTGTTTCGATGACAGGGATACCGCCGCCGCCGCAGGAGATAACGATGTTACCTTGTTCTACTAAGGAATTAATAACGGAATGCTCCATGATGCTAACAGGTTTTGGTGATGCTACCACACGTCTCCAGCCGCGTCCGGAATCTTCCTTAAAGCATACACCTGAATCTTCCATGATTCGTTTTGCTTCTTCTTCGCTATAGAATGGGCCGATTGGCTTAGTTGGGTTGATAAAGGCAGGATCCTCTTTATCAACAACTACACGGGTAACAAGGGTAACAACATTTTTAACAATGCCGCGTTCTTTCAAGGCTTTTTCCATGGCATTTTGCATCCAGTAGCCAATCATTCCCTGACTCATGGCACCGCAAGTATCAAGCGGCATTGCTGGATTTTTAACTGAATCTGCTGCAGCTTGCTGTAGTAAAATATTGCCGACTTGTGGACCGTTTCCGTGAGAAATAATGATATCTATTCCTTGTTCAATGAAGTCAACTAATTGACGAGCTGTTGTTTCTAGTGCTTGCTGTTGAGCTTTGGCAGATGCATCGCCAGATTGAATAGCGTTGCCGCCTAAAGCGATTACTACTTTCTTTGACATTGTATTTTCCTCCTATTATTAAAAACTCGATTAGGTTTTTATAAACTGATTTTTCCGGCAACAACCATGTATACAGCCAGGATGGCAAGTAAGATAAAGATAATAGCCCAGATCAGTTCGAATGGTTTAAAGGTTTTTTCGCCATTTTCTTTTTGGGCGATTCTAAAGACTAAGATTCCGATCGCGTATAATACAGCGGTTAATACTAGATAACTAAGTCCAGCTGCATAGATTAACCAAACTCCGTAAATAGATGCGATTAATCCGATTACCATTTGTTTCGTTTCTTTATTCTGTAAACTGTATTTCACTTGGTACAGTGCAGAGAACAAGTAAGGAATTAAGATTGCTGAGCTAGCTAATGAGAATGCAAAATTATAAGGCTTATCAGAAACTAATAGAGTTAATAAGAAAATCTGTACTAGTACGTTTGTGACAATTAAGGCATTGACTGGTGCATGGTTTTTATTTTCCTTGGCAAACATTTTTGGTAAAATGCCGTCCTTCGCTGCTAAAAATGGCAGTTCTGCAGCGAGTAGGGTCCAACCAAGCAAGGCACCTAATAAGGAAACGATTAACCCTAGGTTAACTACAGCCGCTCCCCAAGGACCAACTACTTCTTTTAAGACGTAAGCCATAGATGGACTCTTTAAGCCCGCAAGCTCTGATTGGGACATAATCCCATAGGATAACAAGGTTATAAGAATGTAGATAACCAACGTTGATAGTAGACCGATGACTGTTGCTTTACCAACATCATTCATATTTTTTGCACGGCTTGAAAGTACGACGGCTCCTTCAATACCGATGAATACCCAAAGGGTAACTAACATGGTGCTCTTTGTTTGACTTAGGACATCTGAAAAATGGAAACCATTTTTGCCCCAGAAATCGATGGAGAATGTATCCATTTTAAAAGCGAAGATGGCAATGATGATAAATAGGAAAATTGGAACGAGTTTTCCGATCGTTACGACCAGGTTGACTAATGCTGCTGAATGAACCCCACGGAGGATTAAGAAATGTAGCAGCCACAGTAGAACTGAAGCACCAATGATCGATGCAAGATTTGCACCATCAAAAATTGGAATAAAGTAGCCGATGCCACTGAAAAGTAAGGTTAAGAATGCGATATTGCCTAACCATGCAGATAGCCAATAACCCCAAGCGGAGTTGAAGCCCCAATAGTTACCGAAACCAGCTTTTGCATAGCTGAATACGCCACCTTCTAGGTCAGGACGTTTATTTGTTAAATTTTGAAAGCAAAAGGCAAGTGCGATCATGCCAAATCCTGTAATGACCCAGCCGAGGATAACTGCCCCGGCAGAAGCACCGCCTGCCATATCTGATACTAGGTTGAACGCTCCGCCACCGATCATGGAACCAATAACAATGGCAATTAAGGATAATAAACCAAGTTTCTTGCTTGTATCAAGACTTTTTCCCTCTTCCATTATGTTTCACTCCTCTGTTTGAATTGGAAAGGAAAGGAGAAGGAGAGCAAACTCCTTCTCCAGTAAGCAGTCTCTTAATCTAAGTTTCCAAGAGTTGCAGCCATTACCGCTTTAATGGTGTGCATTCTGTTTTCAGCTTGATCAAATACTTTAGAATGATTGCTGCGGAATACTTCATCTGTTACTTCCATTTCAGACATGCCATGTTTTTCGTTAATGTCACGGCCATAGCTTGTTTCAAGGTCATGGAAAGCAGGTAGGCAGTGTAAGAAAATCATATTTTCATTACCAGTCTTTTTCACCATTTCCATGTTGACTTGATATGGAGATAGAAGTTCAATTCTTTCAGCAAACTTATCTTCTTCACCCATAGATACCCAAACGTCTGTATAGATAACGTCTGCTCCAGCAACACCTTCATCAACACTGCTAGTGATGGTTACTTTACCGCCAGATTTAGCAGCTAGTTCTTTAGCTAATTCAACAATTTCTGTTTCAGGGAATAAAGATTCTGGTGAGCAGATGCGAACATCCATTCCAACTAAAGCTCCACCGACAAGTAAGCTGTTAGCAACATTGTTACGGCCGTCGCCAACGTATACGAATTTAATGCCTTCTAAGCGGCCAAAGTTTTCTTTAACAGTTAAGAAGTCTGCAAGAGTTTGTGTTGGGTGCCATTGATCTGTAAGACCGTTCCAAACTGGTACCCCAGAATGTTCTGCTAACATATCCACTTTTTTGTGTTCAAAGCCACGGAATTCGATACCGTCAAACATGCGGCCTAATACTTTAGCTGTATCTTCGATAGATTCTTTTTTACCTAATTGGATATCGTCTTTTCCTAGGTATTCTGGATGTGCGCCAAGGTCGATACATGCTACTGTGAATGCACAACGTGTACGAGTAGATGGTTTTTCAAATAGAAGGGCAACGTTTTTACCTTCTAAGTGGCGATGAGGAACACCATGTTTTTTCTCATCTTTTAATTTCATTGCTAATTCAATGAAATAGACAAACTCTTCTTTAGAAAAATCCATTTCGCGTAAAAAGCTTCTGCCGTGTAATTTTGGTGTAGTTGCTAACATTGTATATTCTCTCCTTTAATCTCTCATTTTTATAAAAAGGTTTTCTTAATCAAGCGCCCGGCAATGAAGCGGGCGCTGCTAATTATTTGCGAAGGTCTTCACGAACGATTGGCATACTCATGCAACGTGGGCCCCCACGACCGCGAGATAATTCCGAGCTTAAGATTTCAATTACCTCAATACCATGCTGACGTAATAAGTCGTTAGAAATGTAGTTTCGGTCATATGTGACAACAACTCCAGGAGCGATAGCCAAAGTATTGGATCCATCATTCCATTGTTCACGGGAAGCAGCGATTTCATCACCGCCGCCGCAAGGAATTAGGACAAGTTCACTAAGTCCAAGAGCTTCTTTTAAAGCTTCCTGCAGGTTGGAACGGTGCGAAATTTTAGCATGTTCAGCATCTTCGCCTTTTTCAAGGATATATACGTTCATATTTCCTTGTGGACCTTGGATTTCTGGGTGAATCGTAAATTTATCGTGATCTACCATTGTAAACACTGTGTCTAGATGCATGAAAGCGCGGCACTTAGGAATTTCAACGGCCATAACCTTTTTAAAGGAACTGTTCCGTTTGAATAAATTCAATGCTAGTTTTTCAATTGCTCTAGCAGATGTACGAGCTGAAACTCCGATTGCAATAACTTCATCACTTAGGATGAGCTCATCTCCGCCTTCGATTGGGAATTCATTATCACGGTCAAGCCATACTGGAACGTCATGTCCGGCAAAGCGCGGATGATGTTTGATGATATATTGCATGAATAAGGATTCACGGCGACGTGCTGGTTCGCGCATTTTGTTAATAGATAATCCGTTGCCGATACTTGCTGCAGGGTCACGGGTGAAATACAGGTTTGGCATTGGATCTAAGTAGAACGGATAGTGATCATCCATAAATTCATATAAATGAGTTTTCTTGCTTTCTTCTATTTCTTTTTTTAGAACACCAGCCATAATTTTGTCCACCATTTCGGCAGTAGGGAAGGATAATAAATATTCTCTTAATACCTTTGCAGCCCCATTGACATTAGCATGGCTTTCTCGTAAAATATCATCAACAAGTTGTTTTTTAATTTCTGTGTTACTTAATGTCTCAGTAACTAATTTCTCGAGGTATAGGACTTCTATGCCTCTATTTTTTAATGTCTCGGCAAAATAGTCGTGTTCTCTCTGTATAATTGGTAAATATGGAATATCGTCGAATAATAAACGTTGAAGATATTCAGGAACCAGGTTTTCAACTTCTTTACCTGGGCGTTTTAGTAACACCGTTCTTAAAGTCCCAATTTCAGATTTAACATTGATCGGGTGCTTTAATTGGTTTTGTGTTTCTCTCTCAGCAGTCAATACGGATGTACTACTCATTTCTAATCCTCCTTTTTTTCTCTTTCCTTGCTACACCTTTATTCTAAGTGATGTAAACGATTTCTTTTGTAAGTACCCTTACAAGTAAACTGTTAAAATCATTACATTTTTTTGTCAATCATATAAATGACTATGCATATTTATGTATGTTTTTATGCAAAACAGTATTTTTAGGAGTTTTTTAATTGAATAACGACCGAATGTCACATATATTTCAAAGATAAAGTTCTAATTTTCTGAATACACTAGGTAAAAAAAGACTGGCAATCATGCCAGCCTACCTGTGTTTTATATCGAAATTTTCCCCGTAACAAGCATGATAACCGCCACAACCGCTACTACTACAAAGAATAAGGCCCAAATAAGTTCAAACTTTTTGAAGGGCTTTTGCCCACTTCCTTTTTCAGCATATAAAAAGACGAATATACCCAATGAATAAAGAATGGCTGTTAGTAATAAGTAACTTAGTCCAGCAGCATAAAGAATCCAAACGCTATAAATGGATGCAATAATCCCGATGATCATTTGACCCGTTTGCTTTTGCTGCCAGCTATATTTCACTTGAAATAAGGCGGAAAACAGATAGGGAACTAGTATGGCAGAGCTTGCCATGGAAAAAGCAAATTGATAGGGTTTATCAGAAATTAATAAGGTGAGTAAAAATAACTGGATCAGCACTCCAGTAAAAAACAACGAATTCATTGGAACATTATTTTTATTTTGTTTGGCAAATGTCTTCGGAAATGTTCCATCTTTGCCGGCTAAATAGGGAATTTCGGCGGCATAGAGGGTCCAGCCGAGCAAAGCTCCTAATAACGATACAATCAGACCAATGTTGACAAAGGCTGCTCCCCAAGGGCCAACAATGCTTTTTAGTACATAGGCCATAGAAGGGTTCTTTAGGCCGGCCAGTTCTTCTCGCGGCATAATACCTAATGATAATAAGGAAATCAGTATGTATATGACTAGTGTTGAAATCACGCCGATGACAGTTGCTTTACCGACATCGCTTTTTTTCTTAGCCCGGCTTGATAAAACAATAGCACCCTCAACGCCTGTGAACACCCATAATGATACAAGCATCGTACTTTTAACTTGGCCCATAACGTCGGAAAAATGAAATCCTTTACTACCCCAGAAATCGATTGAAAAGGTACGGAACTTAAATGCGATTAGGGCAATGATAATAAATAGTATGATAGGAATCAGTTTAGCAATCGTCACGACGATATTCATGACAGCAGCAGATTGGACACCTCTGGATACAAAGAAAATTAAAATCCAAAGGAATAAGGAGGCACCGATCACAGAACTAATGGTTCCTCCATTAAAAATAGGAATAAAATAACCGATGGAATTGAATAGTAGGGTTAAAAAGGCGATATTCCCGAGCCAGACAGATAGCCAATAGCCCCATGCGGAATTAAACCCAAGGTACCTGCCGAATCCAGATTTTGCATAACTGTATATACCGCCTTCGAGGTCAGGCCGTTTATTGGACAGGTTTTGAAAAGAAAAAACTAATGCAAGAATACCGATTCCTGTAATGACCCATCCCAGCATGATGGCACCGGCATTCGCGCCGCTAGCCATATCAGTTGCCAGATTAAAGCACCCGCCGCCAATCTGAGAGCCAATGACTAACGCGATTAATGCAAGCAAACCGAGTTTGTTTTCTTTGTTTTCCATATAGAACCTTCTTTCCATTAAAAACCTTCTTGATATTCAATAGGTTGTCTAATTTCCACATCTTAAATACTACACTAAATAGAAGGTACGAACATCTAAAAAAAATGCATAAATATAAGTTGTAATTTTCATAATATACAGGATTTGTATCTAGACAGAAAAAATCAGCCCCTCACGAAATAGTGAAGGGCCGAACTTAATGGTTATATTTCTTTAAAGTAATCAGGATCCTGGAAACGAATATTTTTTTTATTCACGGAGATGATCTCTTCCCGTTTTAATTGGTTCATAATCAAGCTGACGGTTTCCCTGGTCGTGCCCGACATTTTAGCAATATTGGCAGCTGTTAGGGGACAAGGGATTAGAACGTCAGTCCCATCTTTAATGCCAAGATCCTCCATTAAATAATTAAGTGTATGCAGCACGCGTTCTTGAGCATTTGGTATGAGGATTTGCTGCACTCGTTTCTGATGGAGCTCGAGAATTTCGGAAAGCTTTGTGATGGTCAGGATTAATGCCTTTGGATTGGTCTTCAACATTTCTTCAAGGACGTGGGTCTGAATGAAATAGACCATGATATCGGTCGCGGCAACCGCGGTGTTTTTATAGTAGGGATCGTTAAAGATTCCTCCATGAGGGAATAACTGATTTTTTTTCACAAAGTCAACATACATCATGCTGCCTTCTTCACTGCCACTTTCAAACATAACGTACCCGTCAAGCAAGAAAAAGATCTTATCTCGCGGGTCACCTTCCATAAATAGACATTGATTTTTCTTGTATGTTCGAAAATAAAAATAAGGCAAATACTTTTGTAAAGTTTTTGGGGAAACCGCCTTCAAAATCTCAAATTGCTGTAAGTCAGAAATAACATCCATATGAATCACAGTTGAGTTGAGCATGTTCTCTCTCCTTTCTGTGGGTAATTGTACCTTATTCGCTTAATGATCTAAGCTGCTTATTGATATGGGACGCTTCGTCAGGAGTTCGGCAAATGATTAGGCAAGTATCGTTCCCGCAGACTGTTCCTGCTTTGCCTTTCAAATCTAACGAATCCAACAATGCCCCAAAAGAGTGGGCGTGTCCTGGAAGAGTTTTAATAATAATAAAGTAATTGATAACCTCAATTCCAATTAAGGCATCCTTAAGCTTGTTCTTCAGCTTTTCTGAAATGAGATGGTCTTGGTCCACTTTAAAGCTATATTTAAGACTGCCATCACGGGAAGGTACTTTAATTAACTGCAAGGCATGAATATCACGTGAAATGGTGGCTTGCGTTACTCGTAATCCCTTTTCTATAAGCAATTGTTGCAGCTCTTCTTGTGTCTTTACCTCTTGTTCAGAGATCAGCTGGGTGATAAGTTGTAATCTCATCTCTTTCGTGATTGGTACGTTCATCGGCGGAGCTCGCTTTCATCTTATTCTACCTTTCTATCTTATTGCCAAATCATTGTAAATGACATGTATAAATCGTGAACTTATTCTAAACTACATAAAAAAAGGCTGGAAATCGTCACAATAATGTGGATTTCAGCCTTTTATAAGTATCTGGTGAAGGATCGAGAGAAAGGTCAGGAAAAGGATACTGCCCATAATTGAGAATGCCCATTTTATACTTTTTATTATGATTTTGGAAAATACAAATGATGCAATGAGGCTAAACCATCCGATGATCGTAACGATTATCAAACCGTCAATCATCAGGTAAGGGAGCACCCCAAAAAATACGAGTCCCCCTAGTGCACTGCTAAGAACAAGGGGAATGAGTACATCAAGGCTGTGGGTAATTACAGGTGTGCTTGTTGATTCTATTGCTTTTACATTCAATAGCGGATAAAGAAAATATGGCAGGACCATTCCAAAACTGATACCGGTCACTATTCTTTTAAGATTTGAGCTTTCAAACAAATGCAAGTAAGAACCTAATCCGTCTATCATTAGGGGGAGCATAAATATAAGAAGAATCATGCTTATTTTTACGGATGGAATGGTCATGCTTGGTCGTTTTTTAAATAAACATAAATAGGTTAGGGTCGAAAAAATCCCTAGATAAATTCCAGTATCACGAGCACAAACGGAGAGGACTCTTCCAGAGGCAAGGAATGTTCGATCCGCAATTTGATGACAGACAGCCTTCCCGAAAAAGTCAAAGATTTCATCCACCAGCAGCCACCACCACCTTTCTAGGCAAAACCCAATTCATGTGTAATGAATTGGGTTCCCAAGAGCAACATCATTGTGATTAATATCCTGACATAAAGGCGGGAGAAATAGATAAAGCTGACAAGGCAAACCAACAAATACAACTTAATACAATTGAAACAATTCCAATGATCAAGCAATTTTTTCCGATTGCTTTTTTCTCGAGATCTTGATCGTTCATCCAGATAATTCCTAATATAATTCCAACAACAGGAATAAAAAATGATAAGATGTAAAGTAGAGCCTTAAGCCCACCTGACACATACTCACCCCCATGATGCGAAAATATGGAATTCCTCTTGTACATGAAATTCCTTGTTCAATGATATGTATGTAGAACTCTTTACAAATTTGCCTGTCCCTGAATTGGAAATTTTTTAGTAATTTTTCGCCCGTTTTTAACGTATATAAGTTACAATAGATAAGAGAATTGTTGCAACTTGTCTAACAATCTATTATTCTGACTGGACCTTTAATATAATTGTAATATTTTTAATGGATTTGAAACATTTCGTCGGCATAATCGTCTATAATGGTAAAGGAAAAAAAATCATCAAAGAGGGAATGAATAATGGGGAAACTAAGACTACGAAGAAGGGTAAAGGGGACCCTTATCTTTTTGGGGTTGCTTGCATTTTTGTTTGCCGGAATTACGATCAATAATTGTTATTTCCAAGCACAGGCTGCCGACAAACCTATTAATCAACCAAAGAATGAAACTATTAAAAAGCCAAACTTGCAAGCACCTGCTCACGAAACAAAAGAGTTAAGAAAAGAACGAGAAAAAAGGTGGAAAGAGGGGGAAGCACGGCGGAAAGAACATGAAAAAGGAGGAACTGCACAGCCCGTCAATACAACTGTACCTCCACCACCACCGGGTCAACCCAATCCTACTTCACCACAACAGCCACCGGCTAGTTCTCAGCCGAATAATCCTAAAACGGTATATCTAACATTTGATGATGGACCGTCGGTATTTTCCGAAGGGATTATCGCCCTACTGGAACAATATCATTTTAAGGCAACTTTTTTTATGATTGATGGTAATATTAGAAGGTATCCGGATGCGGTAAGACTCATGGTAAAAATGGGTGAAGGGGTAGGTCTCCACAGCGTATCTCATAATAAAGCCATTTTTTACGCATCAGTCAACTCTGTTCTGGGAGAATTGAATCAGAACCGCCAAACATTAAAAGAAGTGTCCGGAGTCGAATCCTTTTTAATGCGGACACCATATGGAAGTTCACCATATATGACGGATGAATATAAACAAGCGGTGAAAGCGAACGGATATATTATGTGGGATTGGAACATTGACAGCAAAGACTGGTATTTTAAAGACGAACGCTATATAGGAAATGTAATTAATCAAATAAATAGCAGATCCAGTCATCCTGGGCCACTTGTGATTTTAATGCATGAGCGAAAAGAAACGCTTGCGTCACTGCCAAAGCTAATGGAATACTTAAGACAGCAAGGCTATAGGTGCGAATCCATTAACAGTTCGATTCCTCCGGTTCAATTTTAATTAGCTTTATTAAATGTAATTAGCATTATTAAATTATTAAAGGATTTGATATAATTAACTTCAATAGTAAAGATAATGAGGTACGATAATTCCCTATGATTAATAAACTTTTTCAGAGCAGCAGTTTTAAACGAATTTTAATATTTATGGTGATCGCATTAGTTATTTATGCGATGAAATCGATGATTAATCTCATCTTGTTAACGTTTATTTTCGCGTTTTTAATGGATCGTTTGGTTCAATTTATCGGAAATAAAATTCCGCTTAACCGGCGTTTGTTAGTGATCATCTCCTATTCTTGCATTGTCGGATTGCTTTCCTATGGATTAATTATGTATCTTCCGATGATTGCTGGGGAAATTACCGCCTTAATTAAGCAATTGACAGCATTTTACACTTCAAAACATGATAATGTTGTTTTGAATTATATTGTTAGACGTGTAGAAGAAATACAAGTATCCAGTTATTTGGAGCAAGGTTTCACGTTTATCCTCAAATATTTTACTGATATTAGCAAGGTCAGCTTACAGGTGCTATTAGCATTGTTGTTAAGTTTATTTTTCTTGTTGGAAAAACCTCGTTTAATAGAGTTTACTAAGAAATTTAAAACGAGCAAGGTTGCTTCTATTTATGATGAAATTGAGTTTTTTGCACAAAAGTTTGTGCGGACGTTTGGTAAAGTCATTGAAGCGCAGTTAATCATTGCTGTAGTCAACTGTATTTTAACAACTATTTCCTTATGGCTGCTGGATTTCCCACAGCTGGGCGGTTTGTCGATTATGATCTTTATCCTGGGATTAATTCCTGTGGCTGGGGTCATTATTTCGTTAATTCCACTAACGATTATCGCCTATAGTATTGGCGGAATGATGAAGGTCTTATATATTGGGATTGCCATTGCTGTCATTCACGGAATTGAAGCATATATCATGAATCCTAATTTAATGAGCTCCAAAACGAACTTGCCGGTTTTCTATACCTTTATTGTCCTAATCTTTTCAGAGCATTTCTTCGGAGTCTGGGGTTTGATTATCGGAATTCCGGTATTTGTGTTCTTGTTGGATGTGTTAGAAGTAACTGATAGCAGTAGGAACTAAATGGATAAAGCCCACTCTTGGGCTTTTTTCTTTTGCCGGAAAAATGGTATCCTAGTGACATCAAATAATGAGGAGGCAACTACATGAGCGAATGCAAATTAGACCATTCCGCAGAGGACGTACAAAAGAAGTACGAATCCCAGGCAGCTTTTTTACCGGAAGAAATGAAGCCGTTATTTCAACAATTCTTAGCCAAAGAACACACCCAGGAAATATTAAATGAAGTCTTCCATTTATTGAAAAAATACGATTTGGCATCAGAGGAAGAAAAGAGCGAACGGACTAATCGGCTGTACTTGGTATTGCGGAATTTGTAGGGATTGGGATGAGTTGGAAAAGGCGGTTTGAAAGCCAAAGCTAATAGAAAAGCCGGTAAAAGAGTCAATCATGAGGTGTCTGAAAGCCAAAGCTATAAGAAAAACTGGTGAAAGTGTCAATCATGAGGTGTCTGAAAGCCAAAGCTAATAGAAAAGCCGGTAAAAGAGTCAATCATGAGGTGTCTGAAGGCCAAAGCTAATAGAAAATCTGGTTGAAGTGTCAATCATGAGGTGTCTGAAGACCAAAGCTAATAGAAAAGCTGGTTGAAGTGTCAATCATGAGGTGTCTGAAAGCCAAAACTAATAGAAAAGCTGATTGAAGTGTCAATCATGAGGTGTCTGAAAGCCAAAGCTAATAGAAAAGCTGGTTGAGGTGTCATTCATGAGGTGTCTGAAGATCAAAGCTAATAGAAAAGCTGGTTAAAGAGTCAATCACGAGGTGTCTGAAAGCCAAAGCTAATAGAAAAGCAGGTTGAAGTGTCAATCATGAGATATATGAAGCCAAGCTGGTAGAAAGGCCGGTTAAATTGTCTTTCTAACTTCTAATGAAAACAAGATCCCATCTATCACAATAAAAGTGTCCTTGAGCCAGACTCTCAAGGACACAATCACCACTAGCAAATGCAAGTCTTCCGTTTTACTCCGATTTTGTCCCGATCCTCGATTTTTTTTATGTAATCAGTAGCTAAAGGGACTTTACAAGCGGTTCGCCCGATATCGACATGGACCTTGCCTATGGCAGAAGCGACTCTTTTTGCCTCCGCGTGCAACTCCATCACATAAGTACCTACACAAATAACAAAGATATTCATCACATAACGGACGCGATTTTTTTCTTCATGGATGGTTGCTTCAACCTGATGCAGTAACTGTTGTATTTCTGCTATATCCAACTGTTCATCAGGCGTTATCGATAAATAGTTTGAGTAGGTGCTCCAACCGGAAACTGCAATCATCTCTTCCTCTGATTTCATCCATTCACGAGCCAGCTCCAAGGCAAAAGGGCTTTCAGCAGTCACGCTGGCAACAGTATACTCAGCCAGCATGTACCAGTTAGCCTGTTTGACCCAATTCTGAAGTGTTTCTTTATTCATAAGCTTTGGATTGACAGATAATCCAGCTAAATACATGGCGTCATGATTACCCGTTTCAAATAGAGCAAGTGCTAGTTCTTGATCCTTTTTCACATGCTTTACTAGCTTTTTTAAATCACCGACCTTTACTCCAAATAGCGATCCCTTTGCGCCATGATTCATAAATGTTTTTCTAGTCTGCTCCGTCCCCAATTCTTCCAGTTTGGTCATGATCTCAATAAGTGTCATATTGTACCTCCTGTCCCTTTTTCCCTATTTTACCATCAGTATCGAGCATTTTTTGAAAAAACAAACTGAAATGAAAACCCCTTTATTAGAAAATATTAAGATTAACTGAATGTTAGTAAGAGATAGGAGGATTAGATGGGCGAATTACTGCAGCTTCTAAAACGAGGAAGTAAATCTGCTATGCTTGCGGCAATCGTGAATACAGTGATAGCGGTTATTAAAGGTGTTGCGTATGTGTTCACAGGGAATGTCGCCATGTTTGCAGAAACGATGCACAGCTTGGGTGATGCAGCGAATCAATTTTTTGTATTCGTTGGATCTGCTTTAAGCAAAAAGGCTCCTACTGAAAAGTATCCTAATGGGTTTGGCAGGCTTGTCAATTTGGTCCTTTTAGGTGCAGTGTTAATTGTCGGAATCATGGCCTTTGAAACCATAAAGGAGGGCTATCATCATATTCTTCATCCTACAGGGGATGGAGGCTTCTACATCAACATCGTGGTATTAGCTATCGCCACGATTCTAGAAATGTTTGTTCTTTATAAAGCGATGAAGGAAGTTCTGCATGAAATCGGTATAGATTTAAGCGGTCCCAGTGTATTTGTAAAAAGTTATGCCTATTTAGGACGTGCCAAACCTGCAACAAAGCTGGTGTTTATGGAAGACCTGGTCGCAACATTGGGAGGGTTACTGGCAATCCTTGCTGTGGCGATTGCCCATTATACAGGTATTCATCAGCTTGAAGGGATCGTCTCTATGGTAATTGGACTGATGATGCTTTTTGTCGTGGGCAAGGTATTTTTGGATAATGCTGCTGGGGTGATTGGTCAGGCTGATGAAGAAATGGAGCAAAAAATTGGAACGATGGTGATGGCTGACCCCGATGTAAAGGATATTCAAGGGATTACCGTTATTAAAGAAGGTGAAGATTTGCATGTAGAGCTGGAAATTGAAGTGGATCCGAGAATGACAGTAGCGGCGGCTGACGATATAAAGGATCGACTGGAGGAAAAGATTCTCGCAGAAAATGGTGTTGTCGATGTCACCATCGAAATTGATGAGGAGGATGGGGTCATGTCATGGGGCAAACACATGGAGCAGCCATCTCAAAATAATAGACCTCATGGTAAAGAATAATATTTCGATTAAATTGGAAATCTAATTTTATTAATCAGAAATAGAAGTATTGATGAAGGAGGCATAGGTATGGAAGAGCGCAGCATCAGGTTGTCCAGTTCAGAAATTGGCGGTTTATGGGCCGTTTATCTGCAAGAAAGTATGACGTTGTGCCTGCTGACTTATTTTCTGCATCATAATAAGGATGAGGATGTAAAGGTAATCCTAAACCAAGCATTCAAAATTTCAGACAGGAATATAGAGCAAATTTCAAGTGTTTTAATCAAAGAAAACATTCCGCTCCCAGAGGGTTTCACTGAGAAGGATCTTGATTTAACTGCGCCGCCATTATTCTATGACCTATTTGGATTGAGCTTTGTGTATGCCATGTCCCGTTTATCCATGATCAATAACAGCTTTATTACGGCAAGCGTTGCACGTAAGGATGTGCTTGAGTTATTTACTAGAATGGTCCTAGATACAACACAATTATATAAGGATTCAACGGCAATGATGCTCGAAAAGGGTTTATATGACAGACCGCCGATGATTCCCTATCCAGATCGTATTGAGTATGTTGAAAAAAAGAGCTATATCAGCGGCTTTGGAAAAAAGCGACCATTGAATGCAGCGGAAATTACGGAAATCTTTTTTAATACAGAACGCAACTATTTCTCGATCCTCCTATGCGTGGGGTTACTCCAGGTTGTGAAGGATAACGAAATTCATAATTATATAGAGGAAGGCAAGAAAATTTCAGAAAAACAGATTACGACTTTTAATGATGCTTTAATGAGGGAGGAATTGTTGGGGAATGTTTCCACGAGTATGGAGGTGACAGAATCAACCCAGTCGCCATTTTCCGACAGACTGGTGGTTACTTTGTTTCATTCATTAAACAGTGTTGATATTACTCTACTTGGCCATGCGTTATCTTTATCGATGCGAACAGACCTGGTGACAGAATATCAAAAATATATTGCCGAGATTCTCTTATATGCGGCAAAAGGTTTTAAGATTATGGTGGAGCGAGGTTGGATGCAAAAGCCTCCTCATGCTCCTGACCGAAGAGTTTTGCAGAAATTGGACTAGACGAAACGTATCTAGTCCAATTGTTTTTATTGTCAAGCTCCAGCCCCATCGCTCTGCTCTCCACCTAAAGGCAAGCACGGCTCCCGCAATACTTATTCCCATGGCTTTTGCGTTGTAAAATAACTCGCCAAATCTTTACTGCTTTGCCGGTGCAATTTGCGTTTTTCGGCACGTTCCTTCCCTGTTTCAAATAGTTTCTTTTCCTCCTCAGTTTCAGGAACAATTTTGGGAACTTTAGCGGGTTTCCCATTTTCATCCAAAGCGACAAAAGTTAAAAAGGCAGTAGCGGCAATTTTACGTTCCCCAGTTAATAGCTTTTCAGCGATCACCTTGACGAAGACCTCCATGGAAGAAGTTCCGGTCCAGGTGATAAAGGACTCTAGGCAAACTGAATCCTTCGGGGTAATCGGACTGAGAAAATCTACAGAATCAGTTGATGCCGTAACGCACTCTCTCCGGCAGTGCCTTGTTGCGGAGATGGAGGCAATCATATCGATGTCACTCATTAATTTTCCGCCAAACAAGGTGTTATGGTTGTTAACATCATTAGGGAATATTCGGCTCGTTCGAACTACTCTTGATTCATTGCACGTTTTTGCTTCCATTCTTTCAACCTCCAATTTAGTGAAAAAGCATGGATTGTGGTACATTACTATTATCCATGCAATTACCTATAGTGTAACAGAAAATAGGAGGTACTATGATAATGAGCTTACAAGCACAAATCATGAGAGACTTACATGTTTCTCCTGTCGTCCAGCCTAAGGATGAAATCCGCAAACGGGTTGAGTTTTTAAAAAATTACCTGCTAAAAACGAAGGCAAAGGGTTATGTATTAGGGATCAGTGGCGGTCAAGATTCAACATTAGCAGGCCGCTTGGCACAATTAGCTGTAGAAGAGCTACGAAAGGAAGGGACAGATGCTTTATTTATCGCAGTTCGTCTTCCCTACGGTGTGCAGCAGGATGAAGAGGATGCCCAACGTTCATTAGCTTTCATTCGTGCTGATCGAGAAGCAGTTTTTAATATTAAAACTGCGGTAGATGAGGTTGAAACGGAATTTAATTCGTCAGAACAAAGTCAAATGCTAAGTGATTATCAAAAAGGTAATGTTAAAGCACGAATGAGGATGATCGCGCAATACGCGATTGGAGGAATGGAAGGACTTTTGGTTATAGGAACGGATCATGCAGCAGAAGCTGTAACTGGGTTTTTCACGAAATACGGCGACGGAGGAGCTGATATTCTCCCTCTTACCGGGCTTACAAAGCGCCAAGGTAAAGCTTTGCTACAAGAGCTTGGAGCTGATGAACGTCTATATTTGAAGACTCCAACAGCTGATTTACTTGATCAAAAGCCGGGGCAAGCGGATGAGACTGAGCTGGGCATTACATATGATGAATTGGACGATTATTTGGAAGGAAAGCAAGTTTCAGCGGAAGTAGCCGAGAAAGTCGAGAAACGCTACATTGCCACAGAACACAAACGAAAGTTACCTGCCACCATGTTTGATGATTGGTGGAACTAAGATGAAAGGTTGTCAGCCACGCTGGCAGTCTTTTTTTATTCAAAAATTATCCTTTAAATAGTCAAAATCAACAGGGGTATACTGGCAGAACAACTTCTATAATAAGAGTAGGGAAAGAGCACTGTTTAAATATTCGCAAATGTTTTGAAATTAGATTCCTTATACGCGACCTTCCCATCTATAATATTATTCATAAAATCTGATGAAAGGAGGTTGTGGCGTGAAATCAGGCTTAACCGAAGGGAAATTCCTCGTATACTCCACTTTGGCAATCGTTTTTCTCATGAGTATCCATTTATTTCAACAAGAGATTAGTGTCATTTATAATCCGAAAAACTCCGTTGGTTTTCATACTTTGCTGGAGTCTTTTAGCATTTCGATTTCGGCTACGATTTTCTTTTATGGATATAAAAATTTTACGGAAACACACTCAAATCGAATGCTGCTGCTTTCATTTACCTTTTTCCTAGTGGGTACATTGGACTTGCTCCACACCTTAACTTTTAAGGGAATGCCTTATTTTATTACGGAAAGTTCGGTAGCCAAAGCAACGTGGTTTTGGGTGTCGGCACGAGTGCTTCAATCTATGTTGATTCTGTTTCTTTTAGTGGTGAAGGAACGAAAGGTAAAGCGAGATTACCGTTCAGGCGTTCTACTATTGAGTGCGGTGATGACCATCGTCATTGCATCGGTCATCTTTTATTTTGAAGATAAACTGCCATTGCTAGTGGTAGAGGGTGAAGGAACAACCCTTTTAAAAAATAGCTTTGAATACTTTGTCAGTTTCATTCAATTTATTTCTTTAATCGTTGTCCTCTATCAATACTATATTAAAAAATCTGAGGCGAAATTATCGATTGCCCTTGCACTAGTATTACTGCTATTAACGGACTTAATCTTTACGATCTATCAAAGTGTGTTTGACTTTGATAACTTCTCTGGCCATTTGTTTAAGGCGGTGGGATTTTACTTTATTTTAAGGGGGATTTATTTAGTAAAAACACCTGAAGTATCTGATCAGTTAGAAGTAGAGATCCATCAGGAAATCAGGAAAACGGTAAACTTTTTTTAACCTGTCAGTTGCTGACGGGTTTTTATTTTTTACATTAGGGAAAAATAACTTCAACTTACCGGGAGATTTTGCTTTACAGAAATCAAAACTTATACTATGATAATGAAATCCAAGTAAATTAATCAGAATTAGGGGTGTTTAGAGGATGAAGAAATTATCAGTTATTTTTGCCTTGTTACTAAGCTTTATGGTAGTTTTATCAGCCTGTGGGCAAAATGATAATAAAACGACTGACACTAAAAAGTCAGATAATAAGCAAACTGCTTCAAGTGAAGATGTTTTAAAGAAAGTAAAAGCTGACGGCAAATTGACAATTGGTACAGAAGGTACATATTCTCCGTTCAGTTACCATGATGATAAAGGGAAATTAACCGGTTTTGACGTGGAACTTGCAAAAGAGATCGCGAAACGTTTAGGAGTAAAAGCAGATTTCAAAGAAACACAATGGGATGCCATGTTTGCTGGGCTTGATGCCAAGCGCTTTGACATGATTGCCAATCAGGTAGGAATTCGTCCTGACCGTCAGGAAAAATATGATTTCTCTGATCCGTATATCACTTCAACGGCTGTCTTAATCACAGCGAAGGATAACAATAAAGTAAAATCTTTTGAAGATATTAAAGGTTTGAATGCTGCTCAATCATTGACAAGTAATTATGGTGATATGGCGAAGAAATACGGCGCCAATCTTGTCGGAGTAGAAGGCTTCCAGCAAGCCGTTGAATTACTGGCACAAAAACGAGTAGATGTACACATCAATGACAACATTGCTTTTTTAGATTATACAAAACATAAGCCAGATGCACCGATTAAAATTGTGGCTACTTCAGATGATGCTTCACAAAGCGGTTTTATGTTCAGAAAAAATAGCAACACTCTTGTAGATGCTGTTAATAAAGCATTAAAGGATATGATTGCTGACGGTACCTACACAAAAATCTCTGAGAAATGGTTTGGTAAAGATGTACTTAAATAGTGTCTTTCTTGACCCTAAAAAATTAGAAATTGCCAAGAACTCCCTCCAGCCTTTGCTGGAGGGTGCTATTATGAATACAATTCCGTTAACCATTATTTCGTTTATTTTTGGAATCATTCTTGCCGTTTTGACAGCATTAGCACGAATTTCTTCTATTAAAATTCTTCAAATCATTGCCAGAGTCTATGTTTCCGCAATTCGCGGCACACCATTATTAGTGCAATTATTTATCATTTTTTATGGACTCCCGAACATCGGAATTATTCTTGATCCGTTTATTTCTGCTGTCATTGGCTTCTCGCTAAGTGTTGGTGCTTATGGCTCTGAAATTATTCGTGCTGCGATCATTTCAATTCCTAAAGGTCAATGGGAGGCAGGTTATTCCATTGGGATGACCTATTCACAAACATTACGAAGAATTATCCTGCCGCAAGCTACAAAAGTATCGATTCCGCCCTTATCTAATTCATTTATCAGTCTTGTCAAAGATACTTCGCTTGCATCCGTCGTACTGGTTACAGAGATGTTCCGAAGGGCTCAGGAAATTACCGCGGCGAACTATGAATTCTTATTGGTGTATACGGAAGCTGCCCTCATCTATTGGGTCATTTGCTTTTTCCTTTCCATTATTCAAGGATTCTTGGAAAAGAGACTGGACCGTTATGCGTCTTAATGAAGGAGTTTTACCATGATTTCAATTAAAGGTTTATATAAGCAATTCGGTCAATTAGAAGTGTTAAAAGGGATTGACCTCACCGTGGAAAAAGGGAAAGTAGTCGTCGTGATTGGACCTTCTGGATCCGGGAAAACCACAATGCTTCGCTGTTTAAATGTGCTAGAGACCCCGACGAAAGGTGTCCTTTCCATTGATGGTCAGGACCTTGATTTTTCAAAGACTGTTTCCAAAAAAAATATTGCTTCCTTCCGCCGTTTAACCGGAATGGTGTTTCAAAACTATAATCTATTTCCCCATAAAACCGCACTGGAAAACGTCATGGAAGGCCCGGTTATTGTGAAAGGGGAAAGTAAGGAATCCGCTCGGAAAAAATCAGAGGCTCTGCTAGAAAAAGTTGGTTTAGGCGACAAAAAGGAATTTTACCCTGCTCAGTTATCCGGAGGCCAACAGCAGCGAGTAGGAATAGCCCGTGCTTTAGCGATGGATCCAGAGGTTATGCTGTTTGATGAACCGACATCTGCACTTGATCCTGAACTGGTCGGGGAAGTTTTAAAAGTCATGAAGGATCTGGCCCAAGAGGGAATGACAATGATTGTTGTCACACATGAAATGCGATTCGCTAGGGAAGCCGCAGATGAAGTTATTTTCATGGATGGCGGTGTGGTTGTCGAACGAAACAAACCAGAAGAAATCTTCACGAATCCTAAAGAAGAACGAACCCGAAAGTTTTTGAATATGATTCAATAAGGTGCTGCAGCGTAAAGGCTGTGGCATTTTTTTTATGATTATCCCCAAAATTCGACTATTAAATGGTAAAATATTCATGTAACGGAAAGTTTTCAAAGTGAAACTTTACCAATTTTCATTCGTATTACCATACATACACCAATCGGGGAAGGATGGATGAGGATGGAGCCATTTGGTATACCTTTAGCAACGATTTACCTATATGGACTAATTATTTCCGGGGTGTTAACGGTCATTTATGTCCTGTTTGCGGATGTATTTCATTTTAGCGGTGGTGATGGGCTGCACTTTTTAAATCCAGTGTTGGTCTTTGCCTTTGTCACGATTCTTTCTGCAAGCGGTTATTTGTTTGAACGGCTATCTGACTTAAACTATGGGCTGATTTTTGGAATATCAGCCGTACTTAGCTTTATAGTTGTTACGTTATTAAATGTATTTGTTTTGGTGCCGTTGTCTTCTGCAGAGGAATCTTTGGTTTATAAAGAATCCGATTTAAGAGGGCGAATTGGCGCGGTGATTACGGCAATACCTGCCGATGGCTTTGGTGAAGTCATGATTGACAGTGCCAGCGGCCGAATTGCCAAACCAGCTCGTAGTTTCGATGGCGACCAAATTCCAAATGGAGCTGAAGTACTCGTTGTCCAAGTTAAGAATGGTGTCCTCGAGGTAACTGTTCATCGAGAATTAGAAAGCTATCTTTAATCACATGGTGTTTCATTTTTAAGTTTTATAGATAGATATAGGAGGTATTTTAGCTGATGGAATTTGGATTTGTATGGATCGTAGTGGGAATTGTTGTCCTGATTATCCTAGCGTTAATTGGTGTCTTTATTACCAAATATAAAACGGCTGGGCCGGACGAGGCGCTAATTGTAACGGGTAGTTTTTTAGGAAATAGAAATGTACATGTAGATGAAGCTGGAAATAAAATTAAAATTATTCGCGGTGGCGGTAGTTTTATTTTACCGGTATTCCAACAGGCAAAGCCACTTAGTCTATTATCAAGTAAACTGGAAGTAACTACACCAGAAGTGTATACCGAGCAGGGTGTACCGGTAATGGCTGATGGAGTATCGATTATTAAAATTGGCGGTTCGATTAGTGAAATTGCCACTGCGGCTGAACAGTACCTTGGCAAGCCAAAAGAAGAACGAGAAAATGAGGCACGAGAAGTACTAGAAGGTCATTTGCGTTCGATTCTCGGCTCGATGACAGTAGAAGAAATCTATAAAAATCGTGATAAATTCTCCCAAGAAGTCCAGCGTGTGGCATCACAGGATTTGGCAAAAATGGGGTTAGTAATTGTATCGTTCACGATTAAAGACGTTCGTGACAAAAACGGCTACTTGGATGCCCTCGGTAAACCGCGAATTGCCCAAGTGAAGCGGGACGCCGATATTGCTACAGCCGATGCTGAAAAGGAAACAAGGATTAAAAAGGCGGAAGCTGCTAAAGAAGCAAAGCGTTCTGAATTGGAGCGCGCAACTGAAATTGCCGAGGCAGAAAAAGTCAATCAATTGAAAATTGCAGAGTTCCGTCGCGAGCAAGATATTGCCAAGGCCCGCGCCGATATGGCTTATGATTTGGAAAGTGCAAAGGCAAAGCAAGATGTTACCGAACAAGAAATGCAAGTTAAGATCATCGAGAGACAAAAACAAATCGAATTGGAAGAAAAAGAAATTCTCCGCCGTGAAAAGCAATATGATTCTGAAGTAAAGAAGAAAGCAGACGCAGACCGTTACTCAGTTGAACAGCAGGCTGCTGCGGAAAAAGCTAAGCAAATGGCTGAAGCGGAAGCCAATAAATACCGGATCGAAGCAATGGCAAAAGCGGAGGCAGAACGCGTGCGCATCGATGGTCTTGCCAAAGCGGAAGCCCAAAAGGCACAAGGTCTCTCCGAAGCCGAAGTTATCCGGATGAAAGGTTTGGCAGAAGCAGAAGCGAAGGAAAAAATCGCCGAAGCCTTCGAACAATTTGGTCAGGCTGCGATTCTCGATATGGTTGTCAAAATGCTTCCAGAATATGCGAAGCAAGTGGCTGCACCACTTTCCAATATTGATAAAATCACCGTTGTCGATACTGGCGGTGGCTCCGGAGAAAACGGCGGCGCCAACAAAATCACCAGCTATGCCACTAATTTGATGGCCAGCCTTCAAGAAACCTTGAAAGCATCAAGCGGCATTGACGTAAAAGAACTCATTGAGAACTATTCAGGCAAATCCAATGTGAAAAGAAGCATTGAACAACTGACAGAAGAAGTAATAAAGAAAGAAGTATAATCATCAAAGAAAAATCCTTATCGCATATGGTAAGGATTTTTCTTTTGCAAAAAAAATGGTGCTCCGATATCGGGGCACCTGTTCATTTAATAAGAGAGGTTATTTGGGATGAGTAAGATGGCTGCTGGCCATAAACTGCATCAAAGAGGCGAAACAGAAGTCATTTGGGGATCCTAACGTTTCGTCTCTCCCAACTACACCTTTATCATAGTGAAAAAGATTGAAGATGTTATGAAGAAGTTATGGTGAATTTGTGAAGTTATAAAAATCACAGACCTTCCATGCTATAGTAGGATTATGGGGAGTGGTTTACATGAAAATACTTCTAGTTGACGATGAACGTAGAATTATAGAAGTTCTCGAAGCTTATTTGGTAAGAGAAGGCTATGAAATTCACAGTGCAGATAATGGAATCGACGCCTTAAAAAAAGTGAAAACAATCAACCCTGATTTAATCATACTAGACCTTATGCTGCCAGACATTTCCGGTGAAGAAGTATGCCGTTTGGTCAGAAAAGAGTCAGATGTTCCGATCCTCATGTTAACAGCAAAATCTGCTGAAGACGACCGGATTAATGGAATTGTTATGGGCGCGGATGACTATTTAACAAAACCATTCAGCCCGCGTGAAGTAGTTGTTCGAGTACAAGCCATTTTACGACGAGTTAAGAAAACAGAGAAGGTAGAACGACTCGAATTCAACAACCAAAAGTTAGCAATCGATCTAGAGAAAAAAGCCGTCATGGTAAACGGCCAAGAAATTACTCTTACTCCCATCGAGTATAAGCTGTTAACCAATATGGCAATGAACCCCGGCCGCGTATACAGCCGAATGGATTTACTTGAAAAAATCCAGGATGAAGGCATGTACTATGAAGGCTATGAACGAAGTGTCGATACCCATATTAAAAACCTCCGAAAAAAAATCGAGCTCGATTCCCGCCAACCTGAGTTTATCATGACCGTATTTGGAATGGGCTACAAATTTGGAGGGGTAATCGATGCTGCAAACCCTGCGGTCTAAAATCCTGTTTTATCTAATCCTGATCTCGATGATCGGGATCTTTATTGTTAGCTTTTTTATCCAGTATGGTTTTGAAGAAAGCTTTAACAGTTATTTAGACCGAAATCGTGAAAAAAAGGTCGATCGAGTCATCACGGAAATTGAAAAGGATTATCGCGCAAATGGTCACTTCACCAGGGACCCAGTATACGCAATGCTCCATGAGAACGCCATGAGTGACCAGCTCTATTTTCAGCTCTATGACCGTTATGGGCAGCTTCAGATGGATTCCTCCAACATTCGTAGCATGTTAAACAGTTTAGGTCTGGCTGAACCTGAGCCGGATGGTGAGGAGTGGCACTCGAAAAAGTACACGCTCAAAGTTGATGGTGCTGTTATTGGGCAGCTTGTTGCTATTTATCCTGTAGGCCTCATTGATGATGAGTACAAATTTATACAGACTATTCAGCTATACATTTATGCCGCCGTTTGTTTGACAATTATATTGGCCATTATTTTTAGCATGCTTTTTTCGAAAAAATTAACCTCCGGGCTGAAAAAGGTATCATTTGCCGCCAATGAATTGCAGCAGCATAACCTAAATATAAGAATTCCGTTAAGGGGATTGCCAGAGGAAGTCAAGCAGTTGGCGATTTCTTTTAATAACCTTGCCGAATCATTGTCGAAGGAAGAAATGCTTCGGAAACAGTTTACCGGAGACTTGGCACATGAACTGCGCACGCCGCTTGCCACCTTAAGAAGTCAAATCGAGGCTTTCCAGGACGGTATATGGGAGCCAACTCCACAAAGACTCCAGGTATGCCATGAAGAGCTCATGCGGTTGGTTCGATTTGTTAATGAAATGGAAAAATTACTTGCCGCCGAAAATCCACAAATCAAGCTTGAAAAAATCGAAGTGGAAGCCGGGAGTGTATTGGCTGCCCTTTGGGAAATGTTTTTGCCATTGTTCAAAGAAAAGGGTGTTGAGCTTCATATTGTGGAGCCTGATCAGGAGGAATTATTTAAAGCGGACAAGGATCGCCTCATGCAAATTTTATCCAACGTGTTAAATAACGCCCTGAAATATACGCCTGAAGGAAGAAATGTTACGATTTCAGTGACCACAGAAATGGATGGCTATGTTGGATTCAGCATACAAGACGAAGGCTCCGGCATGGCCGAAAATGATATCCCGCATATTTTCGAACGCTTCTACCGCGGCGACAAATCCCGCGATCGAAAGACCGGCGGCATTGGCATCGGCCTTTCAATCGTCAAGGCGCTAATGGATGCCCATAAAGGGATGATCAACGTTAAAAGCCGTATAAACAAAGGAACCAGCATTACTTTGTGGTTTCCGAAAGAAGACTAATTTTGAGCCGCTGCATGGGTGCAGCGGCTTTGATTTTGATGGATGCTATTGTCCCAAAAAGGTCAGCCACAGTAAAAAGGGAAGATAGAGGTGCTCTACGTTCCCAAAAAAGCGGACGCCCCAACAAAAAGGGAAGATAGAGGTGCTCTACGTTCCCAAAAAAGCGGACGCCCCAACAAAAAGGGAAGATAGAGGTGCTCTACGTTCCCAAAAAAGCGGACGCACCAACAAAAAAGGCAGATAGAGAGGTTCTATGTTCCCAAAAAACGATCACCCCAGTAAAAAGGGCAGATAGAGAGGCTCTACGTTCCCAAAAAAACAGCCGCCCCAGCAAAGAGGGCAGATAGAGAGGTTCTTAAGCACCTCAAAACAACCCTTCCCCCAAAATCGGTCACAAAGAACACACAAACAAAAGACTTCGGCAAAAAAACGAAGTCTAGTAATTTTTAAAATAGATTAGTTCAACAAATCATTAACATTATAGATTTTTCCGCTTTCCACATCTCCGCAAAGTACGAGATTCACGAGCGCATCTGCAACCACATCTGTTTTGCGCAGCATATTCTTCTCTTTGAACTCTTTAAATTTCTCAAGTTCTTTAAAGGCGTCTTCAGAAGAGGAACGGATCTGTGCCTGCATATCAGTATCCATGATGCCAGGGCTGAAGGCGATAATCTTGTGATGGGTGTTTAACTCTTTTTGCTCCTGCGCCGCTGTCTGGGTGAACATGTTCAGTCCTGCTTTCGAACTGCAATATATGCTCCAGCCTTCGATCGGGCGGACTGCCGCGCCAGAAGTGATATTAATAACCTGTACTTTCGTGTCTGTCTGCTGGGCTTTGCCGAGAAATAAATTGGTTATATAAATCGGAGCAATTAAATTAATCTGGATGTTGCGCATGATTGGGGTTTGGTCCAGGTTGCCAACAGTATGTATAGGTTCAATAACACCTGCATTATTAAAGATTAATAGTTCGTTCGGGTCATTTTGAAAAATCAAATGGGCAATTTCCATGAATACTTCTTGTACTTCTTTTTCCAAGGATAAATTGCAGGATAAGTGTTTATAGTCAACACCCTTTTCAAGTGCCCATTTTTTAAGACGATCATTCTCCGTTCGGGACACAGAAACAACTGCGATTTTTTCATTGATTAGGCGTTTGGCAATGGCTTCGCCTAAGCCTTTTGATGCCCCGGTTACGATGGCATATTTCATGGTAACTCCCCCTTAAACCTATGTAAAAATTAGCTTAATCTTATTGTATGCTCGGGTGAATAAATATTCAAGAATACAAGACGTTTAAGAAAAAAGCAGCCCTTCAAGGACCACCCTGTTTTAACGGCTTATACTTCTCCTAGTTTAATGATCTCACAAACAGTTTGCTTGGGTATTGACTATCGTTAGGTTATGTTAAGTTTTGTAATAATTTATACACAAATGAATGGATTTCACAGTTTATTCATAAACTTCACTTAATGTTCAGATGTGGGCAAGAAAGAATAGTGTAGTATGGTAAGTAGGAAAAATAATACAGTTAAAAGGTAGGGATTGGAATGTCGAAGCTTTTATATATTACGGCTAACCCCAAGAATGATAGTAAACTTTCCAAAGGTGCGCAAATTGGTGATGTATTTTTAGAAGAGTTCCAAAAAGCTCGTCCTGATGTAGAAATTGAGCGAATGCATTTATATAGTATGGATATACCAGAGATTGATATGGATTTGCTTTATGCAAGGGCCAAATTATCTTTCATGGGTTATACGAAAGATCAATTATCTGATGCAGAACGCACAAAGCTTGAAAAAATGCATGCTCTAGCTGACCGCTTCATCAATGCAGAATACTATGTGTTTGTGACACCGATCTGGAATCTTGGTGCTCCCGCTATTTTAAAATCATTTATGGACTGCTTGTTTATCGCCGAAAAAACCTTTACAAATACCGAGAACGGACCTAAAGGATTGCTTACCGGCAGAAAGGCCGTACATATCCAAACGCGCGGAGGCATCTATTCTACAGGTCCGATGGCCGAATTTGAAATGGGCGATCGTTATTTAAGAAAAGCCCTGCAATTCCTCGGTTTCGACATTCTGCCAACCATTGTTGCAGAAGGAATGGACCATTTCCCGAAAATGACTCCGGAAATTATGGCAAAAGCCAAAGAACAGGCGGCAGAAGCTGCTAGAGAAATGGCGAAAATGCCAGTAAAAGCATAAAAAAAAGCGACTCGATCATTGAATCGGGCCGCTTTTTTAATTTACTTGAGAAAACGTGGGATTTATTTGCGAAAACAATAGGTTTACTTGCGAAACATACCTATTTACTTGCGTTTCTGTTTAAGATTTTAGAATTTACCTGTGAATTGGAAGAACAACACAACCAAGCCTAAAACCCATACATATACAGCAAACGGTTTTAAGGAGTGTTTTTTCAAATAGCCGATCATCCATCTTACTGCGATATAACCGAACACCGCGGATGAGACAATCCCTACAAGCAGGGCAGATAAGGAAATGGTTTCGCCTTGTCCTTCAAATAAATCCTTTGTTTGCAGCACAATTGCACCAGCAATCGCCGGAGTGGATAATAGGAAGGAAAAATACGCTGCCGTTTCCCGGTCCAATTTGCGCCACAGCGCCGCGACTATGGTCATTCCTGAACGAGAAATCGCCGGCATGATGGCAACAGCCTGAAATGTACCAATAATAAGAGCATCTTTATAACTGATATCATCCATTTTTTTATAACCGTTTTTCGCTGAATCAGCTAGCCATAGGAATGTTCCAGTAATTAAAAACTCCCACCCGATGGTTACACCGGTTTTCGAGATTTCATCAATATAATCCTTGAATGCCAGTCCAAAAATAACCGCAGGAATGGTTCCAACAATTAGTAAAAAGGTTAGTTTACTAAAAGGTTTTTTCAAGATTTTAATAAATTCGTCTTTATAAAAAACAAAGACGGCCAACAGGGTTCCTACATGAAGCATCGTATCAAGCAGCAGCCCCGCTTCCTTCAGGCCGAACAATTCTCTCCCTAAAAAAAGGTGTCCTGTACTAGAAATAGGTAAAAATTCCGTCAATCCTTGAATAAATCCAAGGATGAGCGCTTCAAATTTCGTTAACATACGTTCCCTCTCATTCTTGTGTTTTGACCTGCATGTACATATTTATAGATATGCCAAAATTCTCTAGTTCATGAAATACCTTTTTTTATTTTAGAGTGTACTTCCAGTGTGGTCAAGGAATATTCCATTTTTAAGCCAAATTAAGTGCAAACTACTCACTTTCTCCCATAAAATAGAATTATAGCTTTTTCGAGAGGAGAAACCGCGGTTGGAAACGAAACATCTGCATTTTAATACGTCGATCGGTGTGCAAAAACCGGAAAGTATCCGAAACAAAGCACAAGCCTGTCCTTTCTGTGACCGGGAAAATCTAATTGATCTGATTGAGGTCGATGGTCCGATCATTCTATTGAAAAATAAATACCCTGTCCTAGAAAATGCTTTCCAAACGGTGTTAATTGAAACAGATGAGTGTCAAGCTGAATTATCCGCCTATTCAAAAGAGCATTTACATAGACTGATTAGGTTTGGAATAAGGCATTGGCTGAAGATGGAGAAAAGCGGTAAGTATCGCTCCGTTATCTTTTTCAAAAATCATGGTCCTTTATCAGGCGGTACGATTGCTCATCCTCATATGCAAATCATTGGCCTGGATGATATTGATTATAAGGAAAACGTTAGTCATGAATTGTTCGAGGGAATGGTGCTAGCTGAAGACAACGGCGTCAAGTTTACCCTATCCACGAAACCCCGTGTCGGTTTTTATGAGTTTAATGTGATGATGGAGGATTCCGGTTATAAGGAGCGTTTTGCAGAGTACATGCAAATGGCTGTTCATTATATTTTGAATCATTTTCCATTTAAGGCATCCAGTTATAATATCTTTTTCCATCATATTGATGAGAAAATTTATGTGAAGGTTGTTCCGCGGTTCGTGACAACCCCGCTGTACATTGGCTACGGACTTCCGCAGGTACCCAATAATCTGGAATGGATGGCCGGAGAAATGAAGCGAATTTATTTCAGCTAAGCTATTACCAATTAATGAGGATATTATGAAAAAAAATCCATTCAGCTTTTAGAAGTTGTGATTTACTCATAATAAAAATATAATGGAGAAATGTACAAGTTCTTATTTAAGGTGGAGACTTTCACATGACTTCCAATAAAAATACAACTTCTAAGCTGGATTACAGTCTTGTGTTAATCGTAATGTTACTTTTCCTGGCCAGCTGTATCTCAATTTATAGCGCCCAGGCCAGCGGGCAGTATAAGGATAACTTCTTAGTAAAGCAAATCGTTTGGTATGTGGTCGGCGCTGGAATTATCGGCGGCGTGATGACGCTGGATTCTGACCAGCTGCGAAAGCTAACCTGGTATGCCTACGGTTTTGGAAATTTCCTGCTTCTGTTATTAATTGTGGCGCCAACCAGCATCGCCCCGGTCATTAATGGGGCGAAAAGCTGGTTTAGAGTCCCGGCTATGGGATCGCTGCAACCGTCTGAGTTTGTTAAAATTTTTATCATTCTAACACTGGCTCGCGTCATCGATGACCATCATCAAAAAAATCCAGATAAAACACTGCAGACCGATTTTTGGCTGCTGATTAAAATGGGAATCGTAACCATGGTTCCGCTGATGCTCGTCATGCAGCAGCCGGACTTGGGAACATCGCTAGTATTTTTGGCGATTTTATTAGGAATGATATTTATCTCAGGGATTTCATGGAAAATCCTAGTGCCGATTTTTTCAACGGGCGCAGTTCTGATTTCAGTGGTCTTTTATTTTGTATTATTAAAGCCAGATTGGCTGGAAAAATATTTGGGTGTGAAGCAGTATCAATTTGGCCGGATTTATTCCTGGCTTGACCCATATAACTTCCAGAGCTCTGCCGGGTATCAGTTGACCAAGTCGCTGTTGGCGATTGGCTCAGGGCAAACATCTGGTAAGGGTTACAGAATGCGTGAGGTATACTTGCCAGAAAGCCATACCGACTTTATTTTTAGTATCGTTGGAGAAGAGTTCGGCTTCATCGGTGCAAGTGTGCTGATCAGTCTATTCTTCTTGTTGATTTACCACATTACCAAGGTAGGTATGGAAACAAGGAATCAATTCTATACGTACATTTGTGTCGGAGTCATCAGCATGATCACCTTCCACGTATTCCAAAACATTGGAATGACCATCGGCGTTTTACCGATTACCGGTATCCCGCTGCCGTTCATCAGCTACGGCGGTAGTGCATTGATGGGTAATATGATGGGACTGGGACTGATCTTTTCGATCCGGTATCATTATAAAAAATATATGTTTTCGACAACAGCATAACATTTTAGGGGAGCGACGAGGGTCGCTCTTTTTTTTGTGGAGGGAGATTGGCGGGAAAAATCGGAAAACCGGCGGAATTCCGACCAAAGCTCGCGGGATCATCCAAATAAACGGCGGAATTCCGACCAAAGCTCGCGGGATCATCCAAATAAACGGCGGAATCCCACCCAAATTCGCGGGATCATCCAAATAACCGGCGGAATCCCGACCAAAGCTCGCGGGATCATCCAAATAAACGGCGGAATCCCGTCCAAAGCTCGCGGGATCATCCAAATAATCGGCGGAATCCCACCCAAATTCGCGGGATCATCCAAATAACCGGCGGAATCCCGACCAAAGCTCGCGGGATCATCCAAATAACTGGCGGAATTCCGACCAAAGCTCGCGAGATCATCCAAATAACCGGCGGAATTCCGACCAAAGCTCGCGGGATCATCCAAATAACCGGCGGAATTCCGACCAAAGCTCGCGGGATCATCCAAATAACCGGTGGAATCCCATCCAAACTCCACGGAATCCCAAATCCCATCACCCAAAGCACAAAAAAGACCGCGCAAAAACGCGGTCCTAAGAACATTATTTTTTCAAGAAGATCTTCTCAATATCATCTAGCATCAAATTCGCTGCAAGTACGCCGCCGGCTGTATTCCAGATGACGTCGTCAACTTTGTGGACCTCTCCTTTTTTAGAAACTTCTAGGTTTTTAAACAAAGGATCGGCTAGCCATTCTTTTTCTAAGCTGGAAGCTTTTCCATCGCCAGTATCGTATGTGAAATAAAACAGGATATCTCCGTCCATCGCTGGAATCCGCTCTTTTGTTACGTTTCTTTCAGCGAAGTCATTGACATTTTGGCTTTCAGGTCTGGCGAAGCCAAGGTCTTTCAAAATAATTCCGGAAAATGTATCTAAGTGGTAAATCCGAACATCCCCAGCCATAAATCGAACCATGGATACCTTCATATTCTTTTTATCGCCGAGCTCATTTTTAATATCAGCAATGCGGTCCTCGTATTTTTTAAGAACTTCATTCCCTTTTTCCTCTTTATTAATAGCTTTTGCATATAATTTAAAGTTTTCTTTCCAGTCACCGCGCAAAGTTTCAGCAAAAACAGTAGGGGCAATGGCACTTAATTGCTCGTAAATTTTTTCCTGACGCATTTTGTTGCCAATAATCAGATCTGGCTTTAGCGCAACAATGGCTTCGACATTGACTTCACTTTCGGTTCCAACTACCTTAGTATCTTTTAGCTGGCTGGCAATATGCTTATACCAAGGATCTCCGGTCCAAGACTGAACCGCACCAACTGGAGTTACCCCCATAGATAACAATGCCTCAGTACCTTCGTTGGTCAAGATCACAATGCGTTTCGGGGTTTCTTTTATTTTAGTAGACCCCATGGCATGCTCAACCGTATAGGATTTCCCCGATGCCGTTTTGGTTGTTTCTTTTTTCTCAGTAGATGTCTTCTCCGTACCACCGCAGGCAGCTAAAAACAATACAGTCAAAATGGATAGAAGAGATAAAAAGCCTTTAATCGATTTCATTTTCTATGTATCCCCCTGTCTAATTGTAAATGATAATCATTATCACCTCTGAACGTACTTATCATATGATGACAGGCAGCATGATGTCAACACCTAATTGAAAATGATTTTCAAAGTCATTGACAATCATTATCAATTAGAGATAGACTTTATCTAATGAATATTAAATAGTAGAGGATATTATATGCTTTTAAAAACTACTTCATTAAAATGGATTGGGTTGCTCGGTGCCATTCTGCTTATGCTGTTGTTAATGGGGGCCAGTGTAATTTTTGGCTATACAGACACCAGCATTCGGACAGCTATTGAAGCATACACGAATTTCAATGGATCTAATGAACATATTATTATTCAGTCAGTGAGGATGCCGCGGGCTTTAATTGCCGCAGCGGTTGGGGCCAGTTTGGCAATTGCCGGGGTGCTTATGCAGACCTTAACGAAAAATCCCCTGGCAGCTCCTGGGACATTTGGTATCAACGCCGGTGCGGGTTTTGCCGTGGTAGCCGCAGTTACTTTATTTTCTGTCGTCAATTTAAAGACTTTTAGTATACTGTCATTCTTGGGAGCAGCGGTTGCAGCGATTACTGTTTATGCAATAGGTTCTGTTGGGCGTGAGGGACTAACCCCCATGAAACTGACTCTGGCAGGTGCTGCCATGTCGGCGATGTTTGCTTCATTTACCCAAGGGTTGCTTGTCATTAACGAAGCTGCGCTGGAGCAGGTCTTATTTTGGCTTGCTGGTTCTGTGCAGGGCCGCAAGCTAGATATACTTATTTCTGTTTTGCCATCCATAGGACTAGGTTGGGTAGGCGCACTGCTGATTTCGGGAAAAATGAATATCCTATCAATGGGGGAAGATGTTGCAAAAGGACTAGGATTACATACGGGTCTTATTAAAATCTCTATCGGAGTGATCGTGATTTTACTGGCGGGAGGGTCGGTTGCTGTTGCTGGTCCCATCGGATTTGTCGGTATTGTGGTACCGCATATAACAAGATCGATTATGGGTATTGACCATCGCTGGGTCATTCCCATGTCCGGCGTTTTTGGAGCGATTTTATTACTCGCCGCCGATATTGCCGCCAGATATATTCTAATGCCGTCGGAAGTACCTGTTGGTGTTATGACAGCAATCATTGGAACTCCATTCTTCGTTTATATAGCCAGAAGGGGGTTCAATAGCCGATGAGCAAATACAGGAAACTGCGTTTTTTCAACGATAGAGGTTCATTTTTAATTGATCGGAAAGCTGCCAGTATATTTATGATTTTATTACTTATTACATTTGTAGTCTTTGTTATAAGTACCAGTATGGGGGAAATGAAAATCAATCCTCTTACGGTTGTAAAAGTATTGTTTGGTGTCGGCCCGGAAATGGAAACGCTCATTATCAAATCGTTTCGATTGCCGCGAATTATCATCGCTCTAATGGTGGGAATTTCGCTGGCAGTGGCCGGGGGCATTTTGCAGGGGATGATTCGTAATCCGCTTGCATCGCCCGACGTACTGGGGATAACCGGTGGAGCCGCTGTAGCGGTGGTCGGCTTTTTAGCGATATTTAGTGATAAAAGTAATGCTCTATCCGTCAGCATCAGTTGGCTTCCATTGGCCGCTTTTCTGGGGGCCGGAATCGTTGCTTTTCTCGTCTATTTTCTTGCCTGGAAAAATGGCGTATCGCCTATTCGGCTCGTGTTAATCGGGATTGGCATATCTACACTTATGCAGGCGTTAACGACACTAATGATGATTATGGGGCCGATTTATCAGGCTAGTCAGGCCAATATTTGGATAACTGGTACAGTTTATGGTTCGAATTGGAAAAATGTTGCGGTTATGGTGCCATGGACTGTGATTTTTCTGATTATCGCACTGATTTCGGCACGAACGATTAATCTTCAAGAACTGGGTGATGAGGTTGCCACCGGCCTGGGGGGAAGAGTGCAAAAACAGCGTTTCCTATTGTTATTAATTAGTACAGCTTTGATTGGCAGTTCGGTAGCCTTTGCAGGAGGAATTGGATTTGTTGGCCTAATGGCACCGCATATGGCCCGCAGGCTCGTTGGCTCATCGTTCGGAGCATTGCTTCCAGCTTCCGCTCTTATAGGAGGTATTTTAGTCATGGTTGCCGATATAATCGGCCGTTCGCTGTTTTCGCCATTAGAAGTACCAGCGGGTGTTTTCACCGCGGGAATAGGTGCTCCATATTTTATTTACCTGCTATTTAAAACAAGAAATGCTTAAAAAAAGGCAAAGGAGCTGGCATTTGTCATGAATGCAATCGAAACAAAAAATTTATCGATATCCTATGGAGAAACGTTGATCATCAATGAACTGAATGTAAACATACCAATTGGTGAGATTACTGTTTTTATTGGTGCAAATGGCTGTGGAAAATCGACGCTGCTTCGTTCACTTGCTCGGCTCCTTAAGCCAAAAACAGGCGCCATCCTTTTAGAAGGAAAGGAAATTGCTAAGCATTCTACCAAAGAAATCGCCCGGAAAATGGCCATTTTGCCGCAATCCCCTACAGCGCCGGAGGGCTTAACCGTCATGCAACTGGTGAAACAGGGACGTTACCCGCACCAATCCTGGCTAAGGCAATGGTCGGAACAGGATGAAAAAAAAGTAAATGAAGCATTACAAGCGACAAGGCTTGAGCACTTAAAGGAAAGAACTGTTGATTCCCTATCAGGGGGACAGCGTCAGCGTGCTTGGATCGCAATGACATTAGCCCAGGATACGGAAATTATTTTACTGGATGAGCCTACAACTTATCTAGATATGACCCATCAAATTGAAATTCTTGATTTATTGTTTGAACTAAATGAAGCGAAAAAACGCACCGTTGTCATGGTGCTGCATGACTTGAACCTAGCCTGCAGATATGCCCATAATATTGTCGCGATCAAGGATCAAAAAATATATGCCGAGGGAAAACCAGAGCATGTTATCAACTGCAGTCTGGTCAAAAATGTGTTTAACCTGGATTGTGAAGTGACAATGGATCCTCTGTTCGGTACACCGCTATGTATCCCTTACGGCAAAGGAAGATGCATCTTAGAGAAGGCGGTTGCGATCAATGGATAAGCGACTGAGTAGTAAAGAGCTGCTTGAACTGAAAAAATATCGTCTCTGTGATGAGATTAACGAACATTTTTGCGTAGCAGAACTGTTGAATGAAACCTATCTCCGATTCTTTATGAAAAGATTAACTAATGAAATCGGAGCACCTTCTGAAAAAGTGGCGGCGTCAATTTTTATAAAAAGATATGCCATTATTGCTGTCATATCGCTCTATGCCATGACAGTATGGAATAAAAAATTGAATCTACCATTGAATCAGATTTATATGGAGACGCCTAAAACAGGGAAAGATTGGCTCCCTAATTTTTCAATGAAGGACTTAACTGTGCAAACTTTCGACTCAGGAAACCGTGATGATTGGCGGGAAGGTGTTCTAACAGATTTGTTTGCGAATAATATTGGAACACTAATCAGAATGATGGAGAAAACCTTTGGCATTTCTAGCTTGATTTTGTGGGAAAATATCGCTGTTTATCTATTTTGGCTATACGAAACAGAGCTGGTGGATCGAGAAAAGGATGATTATCAATTTTTATTCTTAACAGCAAAAGGCAACCTATTTGGCTGCGCTAATGGAAATCCGTTGCAAAGATATGTTACTGTGAAAGATAAGAATTCAGGTATACGGATGAGGAAAACCTGTTGTTTTTCCTATCAGCTGCCAGCAGGGAAACGCTGCCGGACCTGTCCGTGTACACATTTAGCCAAGGACGGAGGATGTCATGATGGAGAAGGAATTTGCTCAGCAGCTCGAGGCTTTGCTGGAGAAGTACAGTGAACTTTTAGTCGGAGAAGCCACAGAAGCGACTAAAGAGAAGGTAAAGGCGTGGGCTATGTATTCACATATAGCCAAATCCATGCCGGCACTTATTAATCATTGGAGTTCTCTTTACCCTGAGGCACGAACAGAGATGAAGCAAATCATCAATGAAATCAAAGAGTTAAATGAACAACATCGGAAGTCATCGCAAAAATAAACAGGCTGCACGGGTCAGCCTGTTTATTTATTACCGTTTTTTAAATTGATTATTTTGGCTGTTTTGCTTATCGATGCCGCTTTGTTCGCCGCCAGGACCGGCATTACCGCGGACACTTGCTGCACTGACCCCTGCTTTGGACGGATCCTTCTTCATCTTAGCCATCATGATCACCTCAGAAAATAGATTTCCCTTTTCTGAAAAAAATATAAAAGTCAATGGTTTAATTAACAATTCAAAAAAATTTCAATTTTCCGCGTTTATCGATTGCACAATTTTTCGAAATATTTTATATTAAGTGTAGTAACTCATTCTTAAAGGCGAATTTTTTTTGACATAAAAATGAATGAGTATTCATTCAAAGTTTGTGAAGGGGGAGACAATGTTGAACCAACTTATTAAAAAAGCGGCTGTACTAGGTTCCGGAGTTATGGGCTCAGGAATTGCGGCCCATCTAGCAAATATCGGCATACCGACACTTCTATTGGATATCGTGCCTCGTGAATTGACGAAAGAGGAAGAAGCAAAAGGACTAACTTTGCAGGATAAACAAGTACGTAATCGTATTAGTGCCTCCAATATTCAAAAACTATTAAAACAAAAACCGGCACCCCTAACAGCGAAAAAGAACCTTGCCCTAATTGAAGCAGGCAATCTTGAAGATGATTTAGTAAAACTGAAAGATGTCGACTGGGTCATCGAAGTCGTTGTAGAAAATCTTAATGTAAAACAACAAGTATTTGAAAGAGTGGATCAATACCGTAAACCAGGTAGCATCATCAGTTCCAATACATCCGGTATTTCTGTTGAGGCAATGGTCGAAGGTCGTTCCGATGATTTCCAAAAGCATTTCCTTGGAACTCACTTCTTTAACCCGCCGCGGTACTTAAAATTATTAGAAATCATTCCAACACAATATACTGATCCTGAAGTTCTGGCATTCATGAAAACCTTTGGCGAAGATGTGTTAGGGAAAGGCGTGGTTGTCGCAAAGGATACGCCTAACTTCATTGCTAACCGTATCGGAACCTATGGACTCTTAGTAACAGTTAGAGAAATGCTGAAGGCTGGATTAAGTGTCGGCGAAGTAGATTCTATCACTGGTCCGCTAATCGGCCGTGCGAAAAGTGCGACATTCCGTACTCTAGATGTTGTTGGCTTGGATACGTTCTACCATGTTGCTAATAACGTATATGAAAAAGTAGAAGGCCATGAAAAAGAAGTTTTCGAAGTACCTGGCTTTTTGAAAGAAATGGTGGCCAAAGGTTGGCTGGGAAGTAAATCCGGTCAAGGCTTCTTTGTGAAAAAAGGGAAAGAGATACTTGAATTAGACCCAAATACATTGGAATACGGCCCGCGTAAAAAGCTGTCAACACCTTCTGTAGAGCTTAGCAAACAGGAAAAAGGAACAGCGAATAAATTGAAAGCGCTTGTATATGCGAGTGATCCCGCTGGAAAGTTCCTTTGGAGCACATTTACCCAATCATTCGTGTATTCCGCACAGCTTTTAGGAGAAATTGCCGACGATATCGTAGCAATCGACCGCGCCATGAAATGGGGCTTTGGCTGGGAAAAGGGTCCATTTGAAACATGGGATGCGATTGGTGTTGAAAAATCAGTCCAAAAGATGAAGGAATCTGGTGTGGAAGTTCCTGCATGGATTACAGAAATGCTTGAAAAAGGCTTCACTTCTTTCTATAAGGAAGAAGAAGGTGACCTTTACTTCTATGATAAAGGTGAATACAAATTAGTAGAATTCAACCCAAAGGCGATTGATTTGAAAAAAATCAAAAAGCAAAAAGGGGTTATTAAAAAGAACACCGGTGCAAGCTTAATTGATATCGGCGATGGAGTAGCGTTGCTGGAGTTCCACTCCCCTAACAATGCTCTTGGATTCGATACGATCCAAATGATTAACTATGCAATCGATGAAGTCGAGAAAAATTATAAAGGACTTGTCATCGGAAACCAAGGCAAGAATTTCTGCGTTGGGGCTAACCTTGCCATGATGCTGATGGAAGCACAGGATGATAACTATGATGAGCTTGATATGGTTATACGCCAGCTTCACAAAGCACTACTCAGAGTGAAATATAGCTCAAAACCTGTCGTTGCAGCTCCATTCTCGATGACACTAGGCGGCGGTGCAGAAGTTTGCTTACCAGCAGCTCGCATTCAAGCTTCTTCTGAAACCTATATGGGACTTGTGGAAGTCGGTGTTGGCTTACTGCCTGGCGGCGGCGGAAACAAAGAACTTTATATTAAACATTTAGAAGGACTGCCAAACGGCGTTCCATTTGACCTGCAAAACGTGGCCATTAAAGTGTTTGAAACGATTGCGACTGCGAAGGTGTCCACTTCCGCTGAAGAAGCTCGTGATAATAACTTCTTAAACTTTGTGGACGGCGTCAGCTTTAACGGTGATCACCTGCTTTATGATGCAAAACAAGTCGTGCTTGCCCTTCATGAGCAAGGCTACAAGCCAAAAGTCCGCAAGAAAGTTCCGGTTGTCGGTGAACCAGGGTATGCAACATTATTGCTGGGTGCTGAAGGAATGCGTTTATCCGGCTATATTTCCGAGCATGATTTGAAAATTGCTAAGAAAATCGCTTACGTGATCTCCGGAGGCAAGGTGCCATACGGAACGGAAGTCGATGAGGAATATTTATTAGAACTAGAGCGTGAAGCATTCCTGAGCCTAGTCAGAGAGCCAAAAACGCAACAGCGTATGCAGCATATGCTCGTTAAAGGCAAACCGTTAAGAAACTAGAAAAAGTTCAGAGAGGGCTGCAGGTCTTGTGCCCTCTCCACAATCATAGATTGCTATTTTTAAAAAAATGCAAGAAAGAGAGGGAACGATATGAGAGAAGCGGTAATCGTTGCCGGTGCCAGAACCCCGGTTGGAAAATCGAAAAAGGGATCGCTAGCCAATGTTCGTCCGGATGATTTAGGAGCATTGGTTGTAAAAGAAACATTAAAACGTGCTGGTAATTATGAAGGAAATATCGATGATTTAGTAATGGGTTGTGCAATGCCGGAAGCGGAACAGGGCAATAACGTCGCCCGGAATATTGGCGCATTGGCAGGTCTTCCACACACAGTTCCAGCCATTACAGTCAATCGTTTTTGTTCATCTGGATTGCAAGCCATTGCTTATGCAGCACAGTCCATCATGCTGGGTCACACGGATACGGCTATTGCCGGTGGTGTAGAATCCATGAGCATGATTCCGATGGGCGGACACGTCATTCGTCCTAACGCAACACTTGTTGAAACAGCTCCTGAGTATTACATGGGTATGGGGCATACAGCTGAACAAGTAGCGATTAAATACGGGATTTCTCGTGAAGAACAAGATGCTTTTGCCGTACGAAGCCATCAACGTGCCTATAAAGCCATCCAAGATGGGAAATTTGTGGATGAAATCGTACCAGTTGAAGTAACAAGCCGCTTTGTTGGCAGCAACAATAAGCTTGTTGAGAAAAAGTTCTTATTTTCACAGGATGAAGGTGTTCGCCCAGAAACCAATCCAGCAACATTAGCGAAACTACGCCCAGCTTTTTCTGTTACAGGTTCTGTAACAGCTGGTAACGCTTCGCAAACAAGCGACGGGGCAGCTGCCTTGATGATTATGGATCGCGAAAAGGCTGAATCACTTGGGCTTAAGCCACTGGCTAAATTCAGATCCTTTGCGGTTGGCGGCGTACCACCAGAAATTATGGGTGTTGGTCCTGTAGTAGCCGTTCCAAAAGCCTTGAAACTGGCTGGACTAGAAGTATCCGATATCAACCTGTTTGAATTGAACGAAGCATTTGCTTCTCAATCCATCCAAGTTATCCGTGAACTCGGCCTTGATGAAGAAAAAGTAAACGTAAACGGCGGCGCCATCGCACTTGGCCACCCACTAGGCTGTACAGGAGCGAAGCTGACCTTGACATTAATTAATGAATTAAGACGCAGAAACGAACAATTCGGTGTTGTTACTATGTGTATCGGTGGCGGTATGGGTGCTGCCGGTGTGTTTGAATTACTATAATTGATCAACTGTTCCCCATCAAAAAATTTAAGGAGGAAACAAACCATGACTGAAACGAAAAAAATTGTTAAAGGCGGAAGCTTTTTAATCGAAGATATTTCCTATGAGCAATTATTAACACCTGAAGATTTTACCGAAGAGCATTTAATGATTGCCAAGACAGCTGATGACTTTGTTGAAAAAGAAGTTCAGCCTGTGCTAGAGAAATTGGAAAATCATGAATTCGATATTACCGTAAAGCTTTTAAAAGAAGCTGGTGAACTTGGACTTTTAGCAGCTGATGTACCAGAGGAATACGAAGGACTTGGTTTAGACAAAATCACATCCTCGTTGATCACTGAAAAAATGTCAGGCGGCGGTGGGTTCGCTCTTTCCCATGGTGCACACGTAGGAATTGGCTCCCTGCCAATCGTTTTATTCGGAAACGAAGAGCAAAAGAAAAAGTATTTGCCAGCCCTTGCTTCTGGTGAAAAACTAGCTGCCTATGCACTAACAGAGCCAGGTTCAGGATCTGATGCACTTGGTGCAAGAACAACAGCCAAATTAAATGCAGAAGGCACACATTATATCTTAAATGGTGAAAAACAATGGATCACCAATGCTGGCTTTGCAGATGTATTTGTGGTTTATGCTAAAATCGACGGCGAAAAATTCTCCGCATTTATCGTAGAAAGAGAATATCCGGGTGTTTCTACTGGTGCGGAAGAGAAGAAAATGGGAATCAAGAGCTCCTCAACCCGTACTCTAATTTTAGAGGATGTGCCAGTACCAGTCGAAAATCTTTTAGGCGAAATTGGCAAAGGCCATGTCATTGCGTTTAACATCTTAAACATTGGACGTTACAAACTGGCAGTCGGTGCAGTCGGTGGCTCTAAAAAGGCGCTGGAAATGACCGTGAAATATGCCAACGGCCGTCAGCAATTCAAAATGCCAATCTCCCAATTTAACCTAACGAAGGAAAAATTCGGTACTTTGGCCTCTGAACTATATGCAGCTGAGAGCTCCGTATGGCGTACAATTGGCTTGTATGAAGAAAACCAAGGAAAACTCTCCGATGAAGAAACAAAGGACATTAAAGTTCTTGCTAATTCCATTGCGGAATATGCGATTGAGTGTTCATTAAACAAATTCTTCGCCAGCGAAGTATTAGCACATGTGGTTGACGAAGGCGTGCAGATTCATGGCGGTTATGGGTTCATGCAGGAATATCCGATTGAAAGAGCCTACCGCGATGCCAGGATTCAGCGGATTTTCGAAGGAACAAACGAAATCAACCGCTTGTTGGTGCCAGGCACTCTAGTGAAAAAAGCGATCAAAGGCGAACTTCCTTTATTCCAAAAAGCCATGGCGCTTCAAGAAGAATTAATGATGTTAATGCCAGAAGAGCCAGGTGACGAGCCGCTTGCTCAAGAAAAATACTTGGTGAAAAATGCGAAGAAGATTGCCTTACTGTCTGCTGGTTTAGCCGCTCAAAAATACGGCCAAAAGCTTGAAGCAGAGCAAGAAATCCTTGCCAACATCGCTGACATCGTGTCTGATGTCTATGCAATGGAATCTGTTGTATTACGTACAGAAAAAGCCATCGCCAAAGACGGTTTAGACAAAAACAAGCAAAAGCTTCTTTATACACAAATCTTCTGCCAAGAAGCATTCAACCATATCGAAGCAACTGCAAAAGAAACCCTAGTAGCCGTAGAACAAGGCGATATGCTGCGAATGATGCTTTCATCCCTTCGCAAATTCACTCGCCACACACCAATCAACGTCATCGCCAAAAAACGCGAAGCCGCTGACGTGATCATTGAAGCAGAACGCTACATCGTTTAAAAAAGGTTGGTGCTTGTCACCCAGTAAAAACCGGTCCTCTGTTTATCGCGGAGGACTTCTTCTTTATTTCTTTTTAAAAGAAGGAATTTACCGAAATTAGTCGAATTTATCTTTGGATAGAACCATAGTGTTAGGATTTTAATAGTGGTTATGATACTATTTCAAGTGAGGGCTGCCTCAAAGATTTTAGGGAATAAGGCGGTGAATCGATGTCATTGACGTTTTACTGGTACCCAAAATGCGGCACATGCCGAAACGCAAAGAAATGGCTGGATGAACATCAACTGTCATTCGATGCGGTACATATTGTAGAAAATCCACCCTCCCGCGAGCAAATAGCGGATTTCTATAAAAAAAGCGGGCTGGAATTAAAGAAATTTTTCAACACAAGCGGTATGAAGTATCGCGAACTAGGAATCAAAGATCAACTGAAAACAGCAACTGAAGACGAAATGCTAGATCTCCTCGCTTCAGACGGTATGTTGCTCAAAAGACCAATCTTGACAGATGGACAACATGTCACAGTGGGCTTTAAAGAAGAAGAGTATGAGAAAATGTGGCTCAAATAACTCTCTTCACTTTCATTAACGAAATCGATTTATTTCGATGATAGACATTTTAGAAGAACATAATGGAGGGATTTAAGTAATGAGTGTACCAAAGGAATTGCGTTATTCAGAAGAACATGAATGGGTAAAAGTAGAAGGCGACAAAGTGCGTGTTGGGATTACTGACTTCGCGCAGCACGAATTAGGGGATATCGTGTTCGTTGAACTTCCGGAAGTTGGCGATGAAGTAACCGTTAACGAGCCATTCGGCAGCGTAGAATCCGTTAAAACCGTCTCAGAACTTTACGCACCAGTCAGCGGTAAAGTTGTGGAAGTAAACGAAGACTTAAATGACAGCCCTGAATTTGTTAACGAATCTCCATATGAAAAAGCATGGATGATCGTCGTTGAAGTATCTAACAGCGGTGAGGTTGACGAATTAATGACTGCTGAAAAATATGAAGAAATGATTAAAGAAGATTAATCATTTAATCTAGGCACCTTTTACTCGAAGGTGCCTTTAATTTCCACTTTATCTTCTTCTTGAATGGGGAAACTGTAAATACAATAAAGAAGAGGGTGGAAAGCATGGCATTAAACCAAAGCAAAATCGATGTGACAGACAGAGTCGTCGGAAAGCTGAAAAATGGAGAAATCCAATTATTTATAGAAAATACCCCAATTGGCAAAATCAAAATGTCTGATCATATTCAAGTAGAACTTGATCACCATTTTGAAGCTGAACAACAAAAAATTTATCAACACGTCACTGTTACAGAAGGTCGAGACGCCAAATACACTGATTGCGATGACGGAGGTTGGTGCTAGCTTTTCGTCATCATCGTCATCCATGAACAAGCATATACCTATTTTTAAGATGACAATGATGTTATAGTTAACATAGGTAAAGGATGGAGCACGTCTTGTAACTTTTGGAATATGTTAACAATAAACCACTTCTTTCACAGGTGATGGATGATGAATGATACGTATGCTGACAAAGTTCTAATCGTAGAAGGAAAATCCGATAAAAATAAAGTGAAAAACATTGTAAAGGAACCGGTTGACATCATTTGTACAAACGGGACCATCAGTCACACAAAATTGGACGAATGGATTGACATCCTCGAAGACAAAGAGATCTATATCCTAGTCGATGCCGACGAAGCTGGCGAAAAGCTTCGCAAACTGTTTAAACGTGAATTCCCTCATGCCGAGCATTTATATATTGACCGAATGTATCGCGAAGTAGCAACAGCACCTGTGCACCATCTGGCCGCTGTCCTGCTAGGAGCAAACATTGACGTTCATAGCGAGTATTTAGAAATGGGTTAACGAAAGATGATCGAATGGAATCAAGAAGACTTAACAGCTTTTTTAGAAAATAAACAAACCGGATTGGTTTACTTTTATACCCCACTATGCGGCACTTGCCAGGTAGCTTCAAAAATGCTGCAAGTCATCGAACAACTGTTGCCTGAGGTGGCGATGGGCAAAATGAACCTGAATTATCACGCCGCCCTGGCTCAGAAGTTTGCCATCGAAAGTGTTCCTTGCCTGTTGTTTATTCGGGACGGCACCGTTGTTGACGGCCTTTATGCCTTTCATTCCGTGCCTTTTCTTTTGGATAAAATGAAGATGAATTTTGGGTAAGCAGACGCTTTTTTGGGGAGCGTCTGTTTTTTTGTTTCCGCCTAGTTTCCGCAAAATCTGGCCACTAGGGAAGGACTTTGCGTTCTTAAAAAAACATATAGTTCCACACTCCTGAACAACCAGTTCACACTAGCAAAAAAGGAACATAGAGGTGTTCTACATTCCTGAAAAAACAGTCGCACCAGCAAAAAAGGAACATAGAGAGGTTCTACGTTTCCGAAAAAAGAGTTGCACCAGCAAAAGTGGAATAAAGAGGGGTTCTACATTCCAGAAAAAGCAGTTCACACCAGCAAAAAAGGAACATAGAGGTATTCTACGTTCCAGAAAAAGCAGTCGCACCAGCAAAAGGGGAATAAAGAGGGGTTCTACGTTCCAGAAAAAGCAGTCGTGCCAGCAAAAAAGGAACATAGAGGTGTTCTACGTTCCAGAAAAAGCAGTCGCACCAGCAAAAGGGGAATATAGAAAGGTTCTACGTTCCAGAAAAAGCAGTCGCACCAGCAAAAGGGGATTATAGAGAGGTTCTACATTCCTGAAAAAGCAGTCGCACTAGCAAAAAGGGAACATAGAGATGTTCTACGTTCCCGAAAAAACAATTTCGTCATCAAAAAGGGAATATAGAAGGGTTCTAGTTCCCGAAAAAACAGTTTCGTCATCAAAAGGGGAATATAGAAGGGTTCTACGTTTCCAAAAAAAGAGTTGCACCAGCAAAAGGGGAATATAGTGGTGTTCTACATTCCAGAAAAAGCAGTCGCACCAGCAAAAAAGGAACATAGAGGTATTCTACGTTCCAGAAAAAGCAGTCGCACCAGCAAAAGGGGAATATAGAGAGGTTCTACATTCCTGAAAAAGCAGTCGCACTAGCAAAAAGGGAACATAGAGATGTTCTACGTTCCCGAAAAAACAATTTCGTCATCAAAAAGGGAATATAGAAGGGTTCTAGTTCCCGAAAAAACAGTTTCGTCATCAAAAGGGGAATATAGAAGGGTTCTACGTTTCCGAAAAAAGAGTTGCACCAGCAAAAGGGGAATATAGAGGGGTTCTACGTTCCTGAAAAAGCAGTCGTGCCAGCAAAAAAGGGACATAGAGGTGTTCTACGTTCCAGAAAAAGCAGTACCGGAAACAAAAAGGGAACATAGAGGTGTTCTACGTTCCAGAAAAAGCAGTACCGGAAGCAAAAGTGGAATATAGAGGTGTTTTACGTTCCTGAAAAAGCAGTCGCACTAGCAAAAAAGGAACATAGAAGGGTTCTACGTTCCAGAAAATCGACCTCAACATCAAAATTGGGAATAAAGAGGTGTTCTACCTTCCATAAAAAGTGACCGCACCAGCAAAAGGATCGCTTATAAAGCGCACACTAAAATTTAATATAAGCCCTTACACAATTTTTAAAGTGAATCACTCATAATAAAACCATCTTCCATACCCCACTGCCTTAAAATTCTCTTTTAAAATCCTCCAAATTAATTTCTTAGAAATGTTTCCCCTTCCACACCAATCAAGTATCTTATTCGTCGTAACCCGCTCCCCCGGAAACAAAAGCCTAAATTCATCCACAGCCCGCAACACCGCTTGTATCAGCGACTATTCATACCCACAATCCAAACAACTCAATTTCCGTCCTGTGGTTGCAATCGAAAAAGACTGACACTTACAACAAGTAATGCCCTTTTTCAGCTGCTCAAAAGAATAGGCAGGTAATTTAGAATAAGGGTACTTTGTTATATGGGCTGCTAATAATGTTTCTATTAATTTGGTTTGGTGTCCATTAACTCGTGTGGTTCCGGCATTTAACTTTTTCATAAAGGCATTCAATTGAGTTGGAAAGATGAGGGATTCATGAACGGGTGCTTGATAGAGGGTGAAATTAGGATTAACAAAGGCTAGATAGGGTTTGATGGGAATCTGGCAGTCCTTAATGGAGAGGGATTTACGAAGGAGTGTTACACAGCGATCCAATTGTCCAAGGGGATTCAATATTTCTTGGTTACTGCCCATGGGATAAAACTGCCCATCTCTAAAAATGTAATCACCTTCTGAATTTTTGATATCGATAAGGTTCCCAACACCATTTGCTATGATAAATGAATCAATTTGAAAATAGGAGTTGTTATGTTTCATAAGTAAATCATTTAGAATCGGAATATGATCATCAAGTTGTCGTTCTGCAAATTCATCAAATTTCAACTCTCCTAAATATCCTTTTTGCAGATTGATAAAATTTCTTTTGTCATTTTCCGATAACTCCATGCGTGCATTCAAGATCCGAAACATTGCTAAATCATGAGGCTCGGTTCGAGGTTTAATAATCATGACTTCTTTCCTTTCAAATTTGATAAATCTATTTTACAAAACTTCCGACAAAAAATGGTGAAAAATGTGTTAAGAATCCCTCCTTCCGACATATTTCTCGGGAAATGATCATCTCAGGTACGGTAATTGTCGAGCATTTATTAAAGGAAGTCGGCATATTATTGCTGAATAGTAAAGGTAGCATAACGGAAGCGGAGTGATTGTATGAAGGAAGCGGTTCATTCATTTATACTTGCTGCTAACCAGTTGGAGCATATTCTGCCATTGATCCGACAGGCAGATTTTCACGTAGCCATTTCGACCCACCATGAAACAGTCAAACTGGCAATTAACCACGGTACAATTGAAATTAGTGATGATTTAGCTCCAGGCTATACGATTAACGGCAGCAATGCAGGGATCCATCGATTAATAAGTGGTGAGGCAAAACTGCGGACACTTCAACGTGAGGGCGTGTTAAAAGTAGAAGCACCCTTAAGAATCGTGCTGCTATTAGAAGCATTATTCGTATTAGCGAGCAGTCAAAATTTTGCCAAAATTAGTTAGTAAAACTCTTGACTAGGTAGAGGACATCCTGTAATATATTTTTTAAATATTCAGTAATAATAATGAATAATTCTTATCCAGAGTGGCGGAGGGACTGGCCCGACGATGCCCAGCAACCGGTTTGAGACACGGTGCCAATTCCAGCGGAGCTTCATGCCCCGAAAGATAAGAAGTACGGATCCCCCACTTTATAAAAAGAGTGGATCCCCCTCTTCTTATGAAGTGGGGGTTTTATTTTTATACAAAAGAGAGAGGAGTAAGGAAAATGACAGAAAAGCAAAAGAAATATCGGTTTGAGACATTAGGGGTTCATGGAGGTTTATCGCCGGATCCGGTTACTGGTGCACGCGCTGTTCCAATCTATCAGAACAACGCCTATCAATTTAAGGATACCGAGCATGCAGCTAACCTATTTGGGTTAAAAGAACCGGGCTATATTTACACGCGGATACATAACCCGACCGTTACTGTGTTTGAGGAGAGAGTTGCATTATTAGAAGGTGGGGTTGGCGCCCTTGCGGTGGCAAGCGGTATGGCGGCCATTACTCTAGCCATTTTAAACATCGCCGAAGCTGGTGATGAAATTGTTTCTGCTTCAACACTGTACGGCGGCACCTTTAATTTATTCGCCGTGACTCTTCCGAAATACGGAATTAAGGTAAAGTTTGTTGACCCTGCAGATCCAGAAAACTTCCGTGCGGCTATTACTGAAAAAACGAAGGCTGTCTTTGCTGAAACCATCGGTAATCCAAGCTTAACTATTTTGGACATTGAAAAAGTAGCGGAAATTGCTCATCAAGCAGGGATTCCGCTAATCATTGATAATACCTTTGCTACTCCATATTTGTGCCGTCCGATTGAACATGGTGCAGATATTGTCATTCATTCAGCCACTAAATGGTTGCTTGGGAATGGCACAACTTTAGGGGGTGTCATTGTCGATGGAGGAAAGTTTGATTGGAATTCACGGAAATTCCCTGGTTTTACGACTCCGGATCCAAGCTATCATGACCTGGTCTATGCAGAAGCACTTGGACCTGTTGCGTATATTGTTAAGGCACGTGTTCAATTGCTGCGCGACCTAGGGCCAGCGTTAAGTCCGCAAAACGCCTTCCAGTTTACACTTGGATTGGAGACACTTCATGTGCGAATGAAGGAACATGTGGCCAATACCCAAAAGGTTGTGGAGTATTTAGAAAATCATCCTGCTGTTGAGTGGGTTTCTTATCCTGGGCATCCATCCCATCCTGACTATGAATTAGCAAAAAAATACCTGCCTAAAGGTGCCGGTTCTGTAGTTATTTTTGGTATTAAGGGTGGACGTGAAGCAGGGGCCAAATTAATAAATGCGATTACTTTATGGGCTCATGTGGCCAATGTGGGAGATGCGAAGAGTTTGATTATTCACCCGGCCAGCACCACGCACCAGCAACTTGATGAAGAGGGTTTGAAAGCATCAGGAGTTTCAGAGGATTTAATTCGACTGTCTATAGGGATCGAAAATGCCGAGGACTTAATTGAAGATCTTGAGGATGCCATTGAGGTGGCAACAGGTCTAACTTCATTAAAAACGAAGGCTTAGTCGAATTTTTCCGAAAATGAAGAAATTTTATTGACACTGCTTTTTATCCATGATACGATAACTTTCGTAATATATTTTTTACGTAAACGAACTAAAGTATTAATTGAATATAGGATTGTTTAAGCTCTTATCAAGAGAGGCTGAGGGATGTGCCCTATGAAGCCCGGCAACCGTCAATTTTATTGAAATGGTGCCAATTCACACAAAGCGAATGCTTTGAGAGATGGGAGAAAGGATTGATTTATAATGCCTTTCTGCCCTTGCAGAAAGGCTTTTATTTTTTTAAAATAGTATCCTTTTAACGAAAAATTCAAACCCTATATTTACGTATTCTGGATATGAAGCAGGTGAGGCAATGATATCAATTAAAAATGTTCGAAAAATTTTCCCTTCGAAACAGGGGCAGCTCAAAGCAGTTGATGAGGTCAATCTGGATATTAAAAAGGGAGAAATTTTCGGAGTCATTGGATATAGTGGCGCAGGTAAAAGTACCTTGATTCGAATGCTTAATGGCCTTGAGCTACCGACTGAAGGCAGTGTAACGGTCGCCGGAAGAGAAATTTCCAAAATTAAAGGCAGTGAGCTTCGCAAGGCCCGCCAGGAAATCAGCATGATCTTCCAGCATTTTAACTTATTATGGTCAAGGACTGTAAGCGAAAATATTGCGTTCCCGCTAGAAATTGCCGGAGTCAAAGGGGCAGAAAGACAAAAGCGGGTAAATGAATTGATTAAATTAGTTGGTCTTGAGGGCAGAGAAAATGCTTACCCTTCTCAACTAAGCGGCGGACAAAAACAACGGGTTGGCATTGCCAGAGCACTGGCTAATAATCCGAAAGTGCTACTGTGCGATGAAGCCACTTCAGCACTTGATCCGCAGACAACAGATTCCATTTTGGATTTGCTTGTTGATATTAATAAACAGTATGGCTTAACGATTGTGTTAATTACTCACGAAATGCACGTCATTCGCAAAATTTGTCATCGAGTGGCAGTAATGGAAAGCGGAAAAGTGGTGGAAATGGGTTCCGTTCTGGATGTGTTCAAAAATCCGCAGCAATCCATCACCAAGCGCTTTGTTAAACAAGTAACCGAACCGGGTGAAACAAAGGAAACAGCAGAGCATTTGCTCGAACACTATCAATCCGGCCGTGTTGTTCAATTAACCTTTATTGGAGAGTCTGCTGAACAGCCGGTGATCACGAATCTAATTCGTCATCACAATGTAACGGTCAACATCCTACAAGGGAAAATATCGCAAACCCAAAGTGGATCATACGGCACACTTTTCATTCATCTTGACGGAGACGAAGCCGAGGTCAACAAAGCAATTGAGTTTATTGGTTCCCAGCAGGTAGGAGTGGAGGTGATCGAGAATGCTTGATACTTGGTTCTATAACGTCGATTGGGATAGTATTTGGGTGGCAACCGAAGAGACCCTTTATATGACGGCCATTTCAGTCGTGTTTACATTCATTCTTGGTATCATTTTAGGAATTATTTTATTTTTAACCGGAAAAGGGAATCTTTGGGAAAATCGAGTGATTAATCAAATTATTGCTTCAATCGTAAATATCTTCCGTTCCATTCCGTTTATTATCCTTATTATTTTATTGCTACCATTTACCGTTTTGATCATGGGTACCATGCTTGGGGCCAATGCCGCATTACCAGCTCTAATCATCGGGGCAGCTCCCTTTTATGCAAGGATGGTAGAAATTGCTTTACGTGAAATTGATAAGGGAGTTATTGAAGCAGCAAAATCGATGGGGGCAACAAATTGGCAAATTATTTTCAAGGTGTTAATTCCTGAATCTTTGCCAGCGTTAATATCGGGAATAACAGTAACCGGAATTGCCTTAGTAGGTTATACTGCCATGGCTGGCGTCATTGGTGCAGGAGGACTTGGAAATCTTGCCTACTTACAAGGATTCCAAAGTTATAATACACAAATAATGGTGTATTCAACCGTATTTATTTTGATCATAGTTTTTATCATCCAATTTGTTGGTGATAAGATCACAAGATTAATTGATAAAAGATAAAACATAAATATCAGGAGGAAAAAATGAAAAAATTATTCGTTTTCGTATCAGCATTATTAGTTATCTTTTCACTTGCAGCCTGCGGGAAAAACAATGCTTCTGAGAGTAAAGAAACAACATTAGTAGTAGGGGCATCGCAAGTTCCCCATTCTGAAATCCTTAAAAAAGCCAAACCCCTTTTAAAGAAGAAAGGTATTGATCTTCAAGTTAAAGTTATCAATGACTATGTGACACCTAACAAAGCTTTGGCATCTGGTGATCTTGATGCAAACTTTTTCCAGCACGTCCCTTACTTAAAAGATCAAATGGCAAAAAATAAAGATTTTGATTTTGTTAATGCTGGCGGCATTCATATTGAACCAATTGGTGTATATTCTAAACGCTATAAAAAGTTATCAGAGCTTCCGAAGGGTGCAACGATTATCATGAGTAACTCTGTTGCTGACCATGGCCGCATGCTTTCCCTTCTTGACCATGAAAAATTAATCACTTTAAAACAAGGTATTGATAAAACAACTGCTAAAGTAGAAGATATTGCTAAAAATCCAAAAAATCTAAAATTCAAAACGGATGTAGAAGCTGCGATGCTGCCAAAGGTATATCAAAATGACGAAGCAGATGCAGTCCTAATCAACACAAACTATGCACTACAAGCGGGATTAAATCCAATGAAGGACGCAATTGCACTTGAGGGGAAAGAATCACCGTATGTAAACATTATTACTGTTCGTAAAGGTGATGAAAACAAAAAAGCAATCAAAACCCTTGTCGAAGTCCTTCACTCTAAAGAAATTCAAGACTTCATTCTTGAAAAATACAAAGGCGCGGTTGTTCCTGTATCTGAGTAATATATTAATAGGAAGAAATACATCTGAAAAGTCAGTGGAATCCACTGGCTTTTCTTTTTACATGAATCCAAACTGATTAGTAAAAAATAGACTGTATTGCTCCCGAGTCTATCGATTGAAAAGAAAACAACAAATAAGGTATGATTTTTATCGGGCTTGTTTTTACATAAAACAAATTAGGCTGAATTTTCAAACTATAAGTTACTTTGATTCTCATTTAGAATTAAATCAGTGAAAATATAAAATAGTTATTAACACATAAAAGTTGATAATAGATTTCATTTGTTATAAGATTGTAATGAGAATAGATTGAGAATGCAGTTATTTTCCAATAGGGTTCAAAAGATACAAAACATTTTTCGGAGGTATAAAAATGGCTGGATCAACTTTAACAATCAAAGATCTGCATGTTGCAATTGAGGGGAAAGAAATTTTAAAAGGTGTAAACCTTGAAATAAAGGGCGGAGAAATTCACGCGATCATGGGACCTAACGGAACAGGTAAATCTACTTTATCTTCCGCCATCATGGGACATCCAAAATATGAGGTAACAAGCGGCAGCATTACACTTGATGGAAAAGATGTACTTGAAATGGAAGTGGATGAGCGCGCTCGTGCGGGTCTGTTTTTAGCGATGCAATACCCAAGTGAAATTAACGGCGTAACCAACGCTGACTTTTTACGTTCTGCCATCAACAGCCGCCTTGGGGAAGGCAATGAGATTTCATTAATGAAATTCATCCGTAAAATGGATAAACAAATGGAATTTTTAGAAATGGATCTTGATATGGCACAGCGTTATCTGAACGAAGGCTTCTCTGGCGGGGAGAAAAAGCGAAATGAAATTTTACAACTAATGATGCTTGAGCCTAAAATCGCCATCCTTGACGAAATTGACTCAGGTTTAGATATCGATGCATTAAAAGTAGTTTCAAAAGGTGTCAACGAAATGCGCAGCGAAGAGTTTGGCTGCTTAATTATTACCCACTATCAACGTCTATTGGACTATATCACTCCTGACCATGTGCATGTCATGATGCAAGGCCGAGTTGTTAAATCCGGCGGACCAGAGCTTGCACAGCGCTTAGAAGCGGAAGGATATGACTGGATCAAGCAAGAGCTTGGAATTGAAGATGAAACAGTTGAGCAAGAAGCGTAAGCGGTTAGGAGGATTAACATGACAACAGAAACAAAATTACCGTTTGATAAGGGGTTTGTGAGTTCCTTTTCCAAGGAAATGAATGAGCCTGCATGGTTGGCCGAGTTTCGTCTTAAAGCGTTGGAGCAATTTGAAGAGCTTCCAATGCCAAGACCAGATAAGACGAAGATTGATAAATGGAATTTCACACAATTCCAGCAGCATACTGTAAAAAGCTCAGGGTTTGCTTCGCTCGAAGAACTTCCTGAGGCAGTAAAGTCATTAGTCGATCTGGATAATCAAAATTTATATGTACAACGCAATCAATCCACGGCTTACTTATCATTGTCTGAAACCTTGAAAAATCAAGGAGTCATTTTCACAGATATTTTTACAGCTGCAAGAGAGCATGGGGAATTATTGAAAAAATATTATATGACTCAAGCAATCAATGCTGATGAGCATCGTTTAACAGCTCTTCATGCCGCGCTTGTGAACGGCGGGGTTTTTCTATATGTTCCAAAAAATGTAGAAGTTTCTGAGCCAATTCAAACAGTTTTCGTTCATGACCATGAAGATGCTAATTTATTTAATCATGTTATTGTGGTAGCAGATGATAATAGCTCCGTCACATACGTAGAAAACTACATTTCCACGGTGGAAAACTCAAATAGTTTAATGAATATTTTAACCGAAGTCGTGGCGAATACGAATGCAAGGGTTCAGTATGGTGCTGTTGATCACTTGGCAAAAGGGGTTACAACGTATGTAAATCGCCGCGGGGTGGCCGGCAGAGATTCCCGTATTGATTGGGCACTTGGCCTAATGAATGAAGGGAATACTATTTCCGAAAATACAACTAACTTACTTGGTGACGGCTCTACTGGTGATACGAAAACAGTGGTTGTCGGGCGTGGCGAGCAAACGCAAAACTTTACCACAAAGGTAGTGCACTTTGGAAAACACACGCAAGGCAATATTTTAAATCATGGTGTTGTAAAAGATAACTCAACCTTAATTTTTAACGGCATTGGTAAAATTGAACACGGAGCATCCAAATCAGATGCTGAACAAACATCCCGTGTCTTGATGCTTAGTGAAAAAGCACGTGGGGATGCCAACCCAATTCTTTTAATAGATGAAGACGATGTAATGGCAGGACATGCCGCTTCTGTCGGACGCGTGGATCCGGTTCAACTTTATTATCTGATGAGCCGTGGGATTCCAAAACGTGAAGCAGAGCGTTTAGTCATTCACGGATTCCTGGCACCTGTGGTTAAACAACTTCCAATTGAAAAGGTAAAAGAACAATTAACGGAAGTTATTGAAAGGAAAGTTCGCTCATGAATATAAGCGATATTCGCCAACAGTTTCCCATTTTAGACCAGGAAGTAAATGGTCATCCGCTTGTTTATTTAGACAGTTCGGCTACTTCTCAGAAGCCGATTAAAGTCATTGAAACAATAGAAGATTACTACCGCGGATACAATTCGAATGTCCATCGCGGTGTGCATACACTAGGAACAAGAGCAACGGATGCTTACGAAGGCGCTCGTGAAAAGGTTCGTAATTTCATTAACGCAAAATCAATTCAGGAAGTGATTTTTACAAGAGGAACGACAACCTCTCTAAATACGATCGCGCACAGCTATGCGGCTGCAAACCTGAAGCAGGGCGATGAAATCGTCATTACGTACATGGAGCATCACAGCAATATTATTCCGTGGCAGCAAGTAGCTAAACGAACTGGGGCACAGCTGAAATACATTCCGCTGCAGGCGGATGGCACGATTTCTTTGGAAGATGCCAGAGCGACGATTACTCCGAATACAAAAATCGTCTCCGTAATGCAAGTATCGAATGTACTTGGCACCATTAATCCAGTGAAGGAAATCGCTCAAATCGCCCATGAAAATGGTGCAATCATGGTGGTGGACGGTGCGCAAAGTGCTCCCCACCTGAAAATTGATGTTCAAGATTTGGATTGTGATTTCTTTGCGTTTTCCGGTCATAAGATGTGCGCTCCAACAGGAATCGGTGTGTTATACGGCAAAAAGCATTTGCTTGAGAACATGGAGCCGATTGAGTTTGGCGGCGAAATGATTGACTTTGTACAATTGTACGAATCAACTTGGAAAGAACTTCCGTGGAAGTTTGAAGGTGGTACTCCGATTATTGCCGGTGCAATTGGTCTTGGTGCAGCCATCGACTTTTTAAATGAAATTGGTTTGGATCAAATTGCGGAGCATGAGCACAAGCTTGCGGCATATGCTTTAGATAAAATGTCTTCTATTGAAGGCATCACCATTTATGGTCCACTGGATGCAGCTAAGCGTGGCGGACTAGTCACTTTTAATATTAACGATGTTCACCCGCACGATGTCGCAACGGTTCTTGATGCAGAAGGAATCGCTGTCCGTGCCGGACATCACTGCGCACAGCCACTGATGAAATGGCTGAACGTGTCAGCAACGGCTCGTGCTAGCTTTTATTTATACAATACGGAAGAAGATATTGATAAACTCGTTGAAGGGCTTGTCAAAACAAAGGAGTATTTCAGCGATGTCTTCTAATAATTTAGATGCATTATACCGAAGAGTGATTATGGACCATTATAAAAACCCACGTAACCGTGGAATATTAGAGGATGGTAACCATACGATTAATATGAATAACCCAACTTGCGGTGACCGCATTCAGCTAAGCCTAAAAGTAGAGGACGGAATTGTCACCAATGCAAGATACGAAGGAGAAGGCTGTTCCATCTCGATGTCGTCTGCCTCGATGATGACACAAGCTATTAAAGGGAAAAAGGTTGAAGAAGCGTTAAAGCTTGCGACGATTTTTTCCGATATGATTCAGGGAAAAGAGTTCGATGACGATATCGATTTAGGCGATATTGAAGCACTTCAAGGTGTTTCCAAGTTTCCTGCCAGAATTAAATGTGCCACATTAGCGTGGAAGGCGATGGAAAAAGGATTGAAGGAAGAGGGACAACAATAAAACGATGGGGCTGTTCCGAGCCCCGGTTGTTTATGAAGGAGGATTACGACGATGGCAAAAAAGATGCCTGAAATCGGTGATTATAAATATGGTTTTGCCGACAAAGACGTTTCCATCTTCCGCTCAAAACGCGGCTTAACACGCGAGATTGTGGAAGAGATTTCAAAAATGAAGAGCGAACCACAATGGATGCTTGATTTCCGTTTAAAATCGCTTGAGCATTTTTATAACATGCCAATGCCACAATGGGGCGGAGATTTAAAGTCATTAAATTTTGATGAAATTACCTACTATGTAAAACCTTCTGAGAAATCCGAGAAATCTTGGGATGAGGTACCAGAAGAAATTAAGGCCACATTCGATAAGCTTGGTATTCCGGAAGCTGAGCAGAAATATCTTGCTGGTGTATCTGCTCAGTACGAATCTGAGGTTGTATACCACAACATGAAGGAAGATCTAGAAGCACTAGGTATCGTCTTCAAGGACACTGATTCCGCGCTTCGTGAAAACGAAGATATCTTCCGTGAGCACTGGGCAAAAGTGATCCCGCCAACGGATAACAAATTTGCAGCATTGAACTCAGCTGTATGGTCTGGCGGTTCTTTCATTTATGTTCCACCAGGCGTGAAAGTGGATACTCCATTACAGGCGTACTTCCGCATCAACTCCGAAAACATGGGACAATTCGAAAGAACCTTGATCATCGTTGACGAAGGTGCGCATGTACACTACGTTGAAGGTTGTACAGCTCCAGTATATACAACAAACTCACTTCATAGTGCCGTTGTAGAAATCATTATCAAAAAAGGTGCTTACTGCCGCTACACTACTATCCAAAACTGGGCAAATAACGTTTACAATCTCGTTACCAAGCGTGCGGTTTGTGAAGAGAATGCCACAATGGAATGGATTGACGGGAACATCGGTTCAAAATTAACGATGAAATATCCAGCTGTTATTTTAAAAGGCGAAGGTGCCCGTGGTATGACATTATCCATCGCGATTGCCGGTAAAGGTCAGCATCAGGATGCTGGTGCGAAAATGATTCATTTGGCACCTAACACGTCTTCCACGATCGTGTCTAAGTCAATCTCTAAACACGGTGGTAAAGTAACGTACCGTGGTATCGTACACTTCGGACGTAAGGCAGACGGAGCCCGTGCCAACATCGAGTGCGATACGCTGATTATGGATAACCAATCCACATCAGATACCATTCCATTTAACGAAATCCTAAACGACAACATTTCACTTGAGCACGAAGCCAAGGTTTCCAAAGTGTCTGAAGAGCAACTCTTCTACTTGATGAGCCGTGGAATTTCCGAACAGGAAGCAACTGAAATGATCGTCATGGGCTTCATCGAACCATTCACTAAGGAACTTCCAATGGAATACGCCGTTGAGATGAATCGTTTGATCAAGTTCGAAATGGAAGGTTCTATTGGATAACCAATTTTTTAAAAGAGACGGACTTTTGAAGTTCGTCTTTTTTTCTAGTTATAAAAAAGTAAAAGGGACGATTCAAAAGCAGCTTGAATGTCCCCATGTCCCTATATATTCAATCATAAATTTCCTTGTTTTGTTCTTGATGAACCAACTTGGCAATGGCGAACCCATGCTCTTCAATTGTATGAATAATCTTCATATGATTGACCAAACTTGGTTTAAATTTTATCACTATTTTCCCTTTTGGCAATAAACCTTTAAAGGAAATAATCCCTCTCATTGATGTTATCTTTTGCTCTATAGTCTGAATGCTGTTCAAACAGCATATTCCCATGACATAGACAGTAACTTGGTCCATAAATATATCGATCCCCTTCTGGTTAGTAATTCCTATATCAATGATGTTTTCAAATTTTATTATAATGCTGCAGAAACAATCGAAACTTGATGTAGGTCAATTTTTGTATAAAAAATTATGACTCAGGTCGTACGGAAAAGTTACAAGTACCTCAAACGGAAAAAATAATTATGGTTATGCTATTATAAATTAATGGAGGTGAGTTTTATTGATCTATATTGGTGTCACCGGCTGGGGCGATCACGATTCTTTGTATCCAGGTCAAATATCATCAAAGGATAAGCTAAAGGAATACGCGGGGCATTTTCCTATTGTAGAGGTAGATTCAGCGTTTTACGCGATTCAGCCAAAGCGCAATGCATTGAAATGGGTCAATGAAACGCCAGAGAACTTCCAATTTATTGTCAAGGCCTACCAGGGGATGACTGGGCATATGCGTGGTGAGATCCCGTTTCAGTCAAAACAAGAAATGTTTCAAGCTTTTCAGGACTCATTAGAGCCGTATATAGAAAAAAATAAATTAGCAATGGCGCTGTTTCAATTTCCGCCTTGGTTTGAATGCAGACGTGAAAATGTTGACTATTTGCGATGGTGCAAGATTGAGATGGGCGATATTCCCTGCGCTCTGGAATTTAGGCATCAATCATGGTTCATACCAACATACCGTCAAAAAACACTAGAGTTTATGAAAGCAGAAAATTGGATACACAGCATTTGTGATGAGCCACAATCTGGAGAAGGCTCGGTTCCGACTATTTTAGAGCCGACCACACAAGAAAAAGTCCTCATTAGATTCCATGGCCGCAACACTCATGGCTGGCAAAAACGTACTGTTGTGGATTGGCGGGAAGTTCGCTATCTATACCGCTATAATCACAAGGAATTGAATGAATGGGTCGTGCAAATCCAAGCATTAGCAAAACAATGCACGGATGTGTATCTTTTATTTAACAACAATTCAGGCGGGGATGCCGCTTACAATGCGAAGCAAATGATGGAGCTGTTACAAATCGAATACGAATGCCTAGCTCCAAGACAGCTGGATCTATTTTAAGAAGGTGATTAAATGGAATGGATTATTTTAGTGTTAATTGGGATTGCTGCTAGCTCTTTAGGGTCACTGATTGGCATGGGTGGTGGCATTATTGTTGTTCCGGCCCTGTTGTACTTATCAACCTTATCATTCCTAAGCCATCCCTTAACACCACAGGTGGTTGTAGGAACCTCTCTGTTTACAATGATTTTTACCGGCCTATCATCCACATTGGCTTACATGAAGCACAAAACAGTGGATTACAAAAGCGGCCTGATTTTCTTAATAGGCAGCGGTCCAGGGAGTATTATCGGCGCATGGGTAACCGAGAAATTAAATTTGCATTCATTTAGTTTATATTTCGGTTTGTTTATTATCTTTGTATCAATCGTTATGCTCGTTAGGGATAAATTAAAGCCGATACCGTATCGAAAGGACAAGGGAATTCACCGGACGTTTACTGACAACAGCGGGAAGACCTTTGAATATGGGTATAATCCGATTGTCGGTGTCCTAATTGCTTTTGTCGTCGGATTCCTCTCTGGTATTTTCGGAATTGGCGGCGGATCGTTAATGGTACCCACCATGATCCTCTTATTTTTCTTCCCGCCGCATGTGGCCACGGCAACTTCAATGTTCATGATCTTGCCAACCTCGATCCTCAGCTCGATTACTCATATATCCTTGGGGAATGTGGATTGGCTGTATGCATTGGCATTGATTCCGGGTGCGTGGATCGGCGCAAAAGTCGGGGTATTTTTAAATACAAAATTAAAGAGTAAAACAATTGTCTGGATTATTCGAATTATACTTGTCGTAGTAGGAGTTCGCTTAATTTATCAAGGAATGACGGGATCATAAACATGGAAACGATACATATTTATCATACAAATGATGTGCACAGTCATTTTGAAAACTGGCCGCGCATACAGGAACTTTTGAAGATGAAGACCATCCATCATAATGAGGATGTATTCTTATTTGATATTGGGGATTTTATTGACCGGTGGCATCCCTTTACAGAAGCAACAAAGGGAACAGGTAACATTCAACTTTTAAATGAGTGTCAATATACTGCAGTAACGATTGGAAACAATGAAGGGGTCAACTTACCCAATGAGGATTTAGAACATCTATATGACGAGGCAAAATTTGAAGTAATCGTGGCCAATTTTTTTCGAAAAAACGGAGACTTGCCAAGCTGGGTGAAGCCATATAAGATTTACCAAACAAAAAAGGGGACCAAAATCGGGGTAATCGGTCTCACAGCTAAATTTGCAGTTTTATATGAGCAACTTGGTTGGAAAGTAACGGATCCGATACCGGAGTTGAAAAAATGGATGCCGGTATTAAAAAAGGAAGCAGATGTTATTATTTTGCTGTCTCATCTGGGTATTCATGATGATGAACAAATCGCTGAAGAGATTACGGGGATCGATGTGATTCTCGGGGCACATACGCATCATTTCCTGAAGGAAGGAAAGTTGATTGGAGAAACATTGCTGGGGGCTGCCGGCAAATTTGGTTATTATGTTGGCCAAGTCACACTCCATGTGGACGAAGATAAAATGATCAAGAGTAAAAAAGCTTGTCTTTATGACGTATTGGAGTTGCCTGCTGTTGAAAAAGAGGAAGACATAATTGAGTCCTATTATAATAGCGGCAGGCAGCTTTTAAATAGTCCGATTGCGCATTTAGATACGCCATTAAAGGCAAATCCATTTCAGAAAACAAATTTCTCTGTTTTTTTAGGACAAGCCTTAAGGGAATGGTGCAAGACAGATTGTTCAATTGTGAATGGAGGCCTGCTCCTTGGGACGTTATCAGGAGAGGTAACGGAGTTTGACCTGCTAAATGTTTGCCCGCATCCGATTAATCCTTGTGTGATTAAGGTAAGTGGTGCTGAGTTACTGTCCATTTTACAAGAAACAAAAGATGAACAGTTAACTCATCGCGAGCTTAAAGGGTTAGGTTTCCGGGGAACCGTTATTGGATCTTTTGTATATGATGGTATCGAGTTAAGTGAAGATGGATGGGTTGTAAACCAAAATTCTTTGGATCCGCACCAAACCTATTCCTTAGCACTTCCAGATATGTTTACCTTTGGCCATTTTTTCAAAGAGGTTGTTCCGAAGAAACAAAAAAAATATTTCCTGCCGGAGTTTTTGCGCGACATTTTAAAATGGAAGTTGAAAACCCAATAGGCAGTTGTATAGACACGCATATTCCCACCTTTTCATAAAGTGATAGTAGGGAAAGGAGCGTGGGAAATTGATCAATCTTTCACCAGTTGAAATAAACGGACATACGTTTCTGGCTGTTTCTGTGTTACTGCCAAAAACAACTTTGCTGGCTGTGTCGAATGATAAAGGATATATCATGTGCGGTGCCTTGGATGTCGGATTGCTAAATGACCAGTTAAAGGACCGTAAAATCATCGCCGGCCGGGCAGTCGGGGTAAGAACGATTGACCAGCTGCTGGATGCCCCACTGGAATCGGTGACCTATGAAGCGGAGGAACTGGGTATTTACAAAGGCATGATCGGCAGGGATGCATTATTGAAAATGATTTAAAGCTTGCTTTTAGTGGCAAGCTTTTTCTTTATGAGTGTTATTATTTAATGGGCAAGTTCACCCTATTTTGGCATACATATAGCTTGAAGGGGTGATTCAATTGGCAAAATTTCGCAGACGGCTTGGAAAGCGGGGACCGCTGCCTTTTCGTTATGTGTTGCTGCTCTCATTTGTATGTTTCCTTTTATCCACTGCTATTGGCCTCTGGCTGGTAAACAGAGGGATTGAGCCCGCATTGATGCGTTATGCAGAGTCTGAAACCCGGAATATAGCCTCCATTGTCATTAATAAGGCTATTACCAAGCGGACAACGAATATAGGGGAAAACAATAAAGTCATTGAAATTTTGCCCGGAAGCAATGGTTCTGGACAGAATGCTCAACTGAATACAGATTTGATTAATCGGGTTTTAGCGGAAACAACAGCGCAAATTCAAAAGAACTTAAAAGCGGCTAAACGTGGAGATATTGCATCCTTAGAGCAAATTACGGATGTGGAAATTGAAACTGAAAATATTTCCAAAGAGGACGGCATTGTTTGGTATGTACCGCTAGGGCAGGCCTCAAATATTTCTCTGCTGGGAAACTTAGGGCCCAAAATCCCAGTGAAATTTCATGCAATTGGTGAAGTAGAACCGGATGTGAAAATCGAGACGAAACAGATGGGAATTAACAATACGTGGGTAGATGTTTTGATTCATGTTGAAGTTTCTGTTCAAATCATTACACCGTTTGCCACAAAAATTACTAAGCTAACGCAAAGCATCCCGGTGGGAAGTGCCTTAATCGAAGGAGATGTGCCGCAATTTTATAATAGTGGGGGTGGCGTTACACCTTCCATTCAAATTCCAGAAAAGAAATCAGAAACGAAGAAAGCGGAAACAAAAAAATCAGGAAATTAACAAGCTGCCCATTTCTAAAGTTCCTGTCCCATGACCTTGGCAAATGCTGTTAAGGTCGCGGGACAAGAAATTTCGGGCAGCTTTTATTTCTTTTTCCGTAATTCCACTCGTTCTAGATACTTCCATCGTGCTAAATGCGGATAGGGGTCAAAAGACCATTCTGTCAATCCATTATCCTTATACATCCCATAGTGCAAGTGTGGAGGGAATTTGCCTGAGGTTCCCGGTGGCCCGTAGCCTGAGCTTCCGACTCCGCCGATGACCATGCCTGGCTCTACGACTTGTCCAACCATAATATTCCTAGCAAAGCCACTAAGATGGGCAAAATAGTGATACGTGTTGTTGATGTCTCGTATTCCAATTCTCCAGCCACCAAATTTGTTCCAGCCTTTCATCTCAATGATCCCATAGCAGGTAGCTCTGACAGGGACACCATATCCGGCAAAGATATCTGTGCCTTCATGAATCCTTCGGCCACCCCAGCCCCTGGCATCTCCCCAAGTGCTGCGATAGCTGTGATTGCTGTAAAGCGGCACAGGGAAAACCTGTTTATCCAAATCGATTCGTCCGAAATGCTTGTAAATTTTTGCCTTCCCGGCAATAATTCCAACCGTTTTATCCCGATGGTAATAGTTCCACAAGCCTATTTTAATATTATCATGGTCTACTCCATAGGACTGAAGATAATGGGCAAAGGCATACAACACATCATCATCACTCTTAAGGCTTGCCTTACCGTCGCCATTCCCATCAACGCCGATTCCATTAAAAAACTGAATAATAGCAGGATTCTCTTCCATAAGATTTGGATTGGTAAGCCCCGACCATTGCTCCGGGCGAAAATAAATCCCAATAGCACCCTCCGCCTTCGGCAAATCCCGGCGGGCCAGACGAACACTCCGCTCATACTGATCAATCGCCGCCAAATAATACCACGGAATCTGCGTCACAACCTCCATCTTCCTATACAACCTCATTCTCTCCTGATAAAGATCAACCTCAGCCTCCTTCGCCTGAACCTCCCCAGCACCAAAAGCCGAAGACAAAAACAAAAGGAAAGCCCCCAAAAACAGAACAGACCTCACAGGAATCATCCTTCCAAATTAAAGTACAAACATAGTTTATGAAAACAATCAAATTTCATAATAACAATAAATGGAAAAAGGTGACAGGCACCGCAAAAAGACAAAACTGGCGATTTTGTTCACGTGGGGCGGACAACTCCTTTTTCCGAAGTGGGTATAGGAAAAACTGAAGGGAGTGGCCTCATTTGCTTGTCGTAGGTTTTAGAGTATGTTAAAGTGACAACAGTAGAATTGTTATTTAGAGTTGTTTAAGCAAGGGGTGTTTTGATATGGGAAGTAAGCGGAATGAGGATGTTTTGCGGAAGCCCGAGTGGTTGAAGATTAAGTTGAATACGAATGAGTCATATACAGGTTTGAAGAAGCTGATGAGGGAGCAAGGTCTTCATACGGTTTGTGAGGAGGCACGCTGCCCGAATATTCATGAGTGCTGGGGTTCCCGCCGTACAGCAACTTTCATGATTCTCGGCGATACATGTACACGTGCCTGCCGATTTTGTGCAGTTAAAACAGGATTACCGACGGAACTCGATTGGCAAGAGCCGGAAAGAGTGGCGGATTCTGTTCAGTTAATGAACTTAAAACATGTGGTTGTAACAGCTGTAGCTCGCGATGATTTGAAGGATGGCGGTGCTGCTGTTTTCGCTGAAACAATTCGCGCGATCCGTAGGAAAAATCCATTCACAAGTATCGAAGTGCTACCATCTGATATGGGTGGTAAAGAAGAGAATTTACGAACGTTAATGGATGCTAAGCCTGATATCTTAAATCATAATATTGAAACCGTCCAACGCCTGACTCCAAGAGTCCGTGCCCGGGCAAAATATGATCGATCCCTTGAATTTCTTCGCCGTGCCAAGGAAATGTATCCAAGCATTCCGACCAAATCCAGCTTAATGGTGGGTCTAGGTGAAACAAAAGAGGAAATTATAGAGGTTATGGACGATCTTAGAGCAAATCATGTTGATATCATGACAATCGGACAATATTTACAACCGACAAAGAGCCATTTAAAGGTTGAAAAATATTATAGCCCAGATGAGTTTAATGAATTGCGTGAGATTGCCATCAGCAAAGGTTTTAGCCATTGTGAGGCAGGCCCGCTGGTTCGTTCCTCTTATCATGCGGACGAGCAGGTAAATGCAGCCGCCAAGCATAAGCAGTTGCTAGGGGAACAAAACGCACAAGAAGCATAAAATAAACGCACACGCCCACCTCTCAGCAGGGAATAAGGCGTGTGTTTTTTTGTAGCTCGCTTTGCTGCCAGCCCGAAAACTGAAGACTCCCCGTAAAACAGGTCACATAGATCCGGGCTGCCAACCTGAAAACGAAAATTTCAGTATAATCGGTTTCATTGGCACCAGTTTAAATAAAAAAATGACTGTAATCTACTACAGCCATCCTTCATCAATCGGGCTATTATCGGCTATAGAGAAGGCTGCATTGGTAATCGCCTCAGCCAACGTTTCACCGCTCTCGCATACTTCATTAAAGCATGCCTCTGAAACCCCATTTGTCCTATATGTAAATCCTAAACTCTTCATCCTTTCAACAATAAGCATCGCGTGGTCCAAGTTCTGCTGTGGTTGAAAATCAGAAACGGCTATAAAAGCACCGTTTTCAAAATCATACCAACGATCCCACCGATTCAATGTCCATCCCATAACTCGGCGTGCAATAATCTCTACCTTATTCATCTGCCCCCGACTCCTTTTCCCTCGTGCCTTCAAACTATTTTATCATGTTCCACAACGGAAAAGACATCGTTAAAAAGTTCAGCCCCGAAAAAAGGACTGAACTTATTAAAAATTTTTATTTTGGGACGTTATTGGTCTTATAATCATCCGGTGTCAGACCATTTTCATCTTCACTATTGTTCATACGTGCCCCTTGGGGAGACTTTTTCATTTGTGAAATGACATAGTTTACTTGATCCCGGGAATTTTTGCCTGTCGAATCCAGACTGGCTAAATTCTCTACATCTCGAAGTAAATGCTTATTATCGGTCACATAGACATGATAGTATCTTGGTACAACAGACATCCCTGTCTTTTTCACTTGATCAGCGGTTAAATGGCGATCTTTTGAGTTGGTTCGATACGCTATTAACACTTCCTGGTCGGTGACAAGGGTTGCGACATCATTCACGTGTGGAATACTCGTACTCAGACTGCTGATCACGTGTGCGACCTGCTCCCGGTCCATGGCAGCATAACTCGCATTGCTGGTATTATCATTCATAATTGGGCTTTTTTGATGCCGGACAAATCCGTAATCATTGCTGACATTGCGGACTCCGTTAGCACCGCCCTCACGATAAAGTTCATGGCGTTTATTGTTCACGTTAATGGTATTGCCGCTTTCCTCATATACATCCTGATTGGCAGAATCCCTAGAACAGGCGGAAAGAGCGGTCATGGAGCATAATCCGATGATTATAGCCAGTTTTTTCAACTAAAACACCTCCTTTTTATAGATTTACCAATAGGATTGTTTTTTTTCTTAGTAATTCATGGGGAATCGGTTATAATGGGAATTAGAATTGTCTGGCAAAAAGAGGTGACAATAGAATGATTACCGTTAACAATACTTCATATGAACTTGTGCAGGAATTTCGCGATGCCTTTAATGAAGAGGCGTTTAAAGCGAGATACAGTGATATTTTATCAAGATATGATTACATTGTGGGCGATTGGGGTTACGGCCAACTCCGGTTAAAGGGTTTTTTCGACGACCAAAATCAAAAAGCCACCTTTGATACAAAAATCAGCACCATCAGTGAATACTTGTACGAATACTGCAATTTCGGCTGTGCCTATTTTGTCATAAAAAAAGTCAAAAAATAAAGCGGAAGCACTGAGCGCCTCCGCTTTTTTTATTGATTTGCCTTTTTATAAGGTTCCTGATCATCCGTTGCCGGATCATCGTGGGTAGGGTGAGCACCTTCCATTTGTCGAGGTAGATCCTGATGGAGAGATTTAAATTCATAATTAAAATTGCTATACCGGCGCTGTCCCTCTTTCCAAGGTGTGCTTTTTAGCTGAACCGGCTCATCCTGTCTAATCGGCGAGCCAAAGGGGCCGTCTGGAAATTCCTCTGCCGTCAAATAATTTCGTTGCTTTTCCACATTCGAAAGTTCGGTATATTTTTCAGAGTCATTGTTTCCCATGAATTTTTCACTCCTTTTGACCTTATTATGACAAAAAGAGTGAAAAACATGAGCTCATTACAACATTTCTGTTAGGAACGATTTAAGCTCTTCCGCTTCCGCCTCCGAAATTTGAAACGCATATTCCAAATAACCTTCCTCCGCCAAATCATCTGGACCAATGATGGCATAACGATTTCCCTGCATATTTAACACCAAAAACTTCCCGTAATGGCGGTCTGATTGGACAATAGCCAAGTCATAGCGTTGGTTTTCCCCAACGAAACTGACAAATCGTGTTTTGGTATTTTCTGTATCATCATATAAAAAAAAGCGATCACTCACAGCAACAGACTCCTTTTGATTATTTACTCTCTAATAGTACCAAATATTTATCATTTATGGGAGGTACGTCATTTTCGTAAAAATTGTAAAATAAATCAGGAATAAGCCGCGAAATCTGTCAAAATATGTTACAATGTAGATAAATCTGCAGAGACTCGCGAGGGATGAATGAAATGGTTCGTCGATACCTTAACAAGGCTAACAGCATACTCGAATGGGGTAAGGTATTGTTGCCGCATTCATCATTGCGTTTTTATCCACCCTCTTTCACATTGAGGGACCCTGTAAGTGAGGGTGTAACCGCTGCCATTCAATCAGGGAAAGAGGTTGTTGTCATTGTCTATAACCTGCAAAACTTTATCGATGTTGCTGCAGAACTGACACAAATCCAGCATCATCAGCTAATAAAACAGATTAAGAAACAATTTCGTCTCGCTGTGTTAAAGGAATTGAACGAACAAGATATCATCATGCTCCATGATCAGTATGGAGAAGGGATTACCCTTTATCTTAAGGTAGACTATGACCGGTACCGGTTATCGGATATCGATCAACTTGTCAAAAACCTTGCCCTTATTGTCGAGCAGGGGTTACAAACTGAATACCCTTCGGTTCCATTAACCATTGAGACCGGGTATATGTTTATTGAAAAAAACCATTATACCATCCAGGATATGGTGGCAAAAGCACACAGACAAGCGATTGCAATGGCTGAGAAACGGTTGGCGACCAAATATGATAATATGATTTACAACATTAAGAAAATCATCTCAAAAAAGAACATTCGTTTAATGGCGCAGCCGATTATTGACGTGGAAACAAAGGAAATTTGGGCATGGGAAATTTTAACCCGCGGACCAAAGGGGACGTCGCTTGAAAATCCGTTAACACTCTTTTCTGTGGCCAGGCAAACTGGAACCTTATATGAATTAGAAATGCTCGTTATTGAAAAAGCAATTGAACAAATAAAAGGAAACAAAAACAAAAGTAATTTTTTTGTTAACTGCACTCCCATTACGTTGGGGAATATTCGCTTTACCAGAGATTTGGAGAACTTGATGAGGAAATATGGCGGTAGAATCTCGCCAAAACAAATTACTTTTGAAGTAACCGAAAACGATTCCATTACTGGTTTAAAGAATTTCTCTTACAATATCAAGAAATTGCGCCTAATGGGTTATAAAATTGCTGTGGATGATACTGGCTCCGGCTATTCCAACCTTAGCACCATTAGTGAAATCATGCCAGACGTTATTAAAATCGATCGTTCTGTCATTCAAAATATTGATAAAAATTCTTTAAAAGAGTCGATGTTAAAGGGATTAATGCTGGTTGCCAGGGAAGCCGGTTCATTGGTGGTTGCGGAAGGTATTGAAAATGAAGATGAGGCCTTAGTATTAACAAGAAATAATGTTGATCTGGCCCAAGGTTATTTTTACGCTCCGCCAACTTTGCTAATGAATGAGATTGCGAACTAGCTCTAATACTAAAGGAAGTGGAACACATGTATTTTGTTGATCGTGAAAAAATTGAAACCACCTTACTCTATCTTGAGACACAAACGGGTCTTTTCAAAAGTCAGCACAAATGGAACACACCATTGGAAAAAGCAGCCCTGGAACGGCTCACCCACATGATGCTTGAATCCGTATTGGATGTCGGGAATGCGATGATTGACGGTTTTATCATGCGCGACCCTGGCAGTTATGATGACATAATTGATATTTTAATCGATGAAAAGGTCGTCAAAAAGGAAACAGGGGAGAACTTAAAAGTTCTGATTTCATATCGAAAAAAATTGGTTCAATTCTACACGGAAATTGACCATGCCGAACTGACTGAGAAATTTTCTACCCTAATGCCAGCCTTTGAAGTTTTCAGCAGCAATGTGCGTGATTACCTAACAAACGAATTGGGGCCAGTATCCGCCTTTAGAAATTAATCTTTGGACCGTCAAGCACGGTCTTTTCTTATTTTAGGAGTGATCATCATGAAAAAATACAAAGGTTATTTAATCGACTTAGACGGCACAATGTACCGCGGGACAGAACGAATCGAAGCGGCTTCTGATTTTGTCAAAAAACTGAAGGAGCAAGACATACCTTACTTATTTGTGACCAATAATTCTTCAAGAACGCCCGAGCAGGTTGCGGAAAAATTGGAAAGCTTTGATATTCCTGCTACACCCCATCATATCTTTACTTCGAGTATGGCAACGGCTAATTATATTTACGACTTCAAAAAAGATGCCAGCGTTTATGTGATTGGAGAAGAAGGACTGCGAAATGCTATTGCCGAAAAAGGTTTTACATTTGCAGAGGAACAGGCAGAGGTGGTTGTCATGGGAATTGACCATGAAATCAACTATGAAAAATTAGCGATTGCCTGCTTAGCCGTTCGCAACGGAGCGACCTTTATTTCTACCAATAGTGACATTGCTATTCCAACAGAACGAGGTTTCTTGCCAGGCAATGGCTCATTTACCTCCGTAGTGGCGGTTTCGACTCAAACAAAGCCCACTTTTATTGGTAAGCCTGAAACCATCATCATGGAACAGGCTTTAAAAGTAATTGGTACAAACAAAGAAGAAACCATGATGGTTGGAGATTATTATGATACTGATATAATGGCTGGAATGAGAGCTGGAATGGATACTTTACTGGTGCACACCGGAGTGACCACAAAAGAAATGCTTTCAGGGTATGACCGCAAACCAACCTACGTGATTGATTCATTAGATCAGTGGGAGCCGTAAGAAAGAGGATGGGTTAGATTCCATCCTCTTTTTCAGCTTTATATCCGTATTTTTCTAACTCTGCAAAAATAGTTTTCAGTCGAGGATTGCCCTCACCAACTACTTTATCATTAATGACAACAACCGGATAAAACATATCCTCCTCCATAACCCGTCTGGCAAATTCATTTTTTTTCGGGTCATGTGGCGGGTGTTCAATATCAACATACATAATCGTAAAAGGTTGTTCCAGGAATTTCCTGGCAATGGCCGCATGGAGCCATTCATAGGTTTCCTTTGAAGAGGGCAGATTGACACAGCTTGGGCATAGCTGCTCTGCACCATAAAGAACGACTTCAACTTCTGTAAATTCCATCAAATCATTCCCAACGTTTTTCTTTTATTTTACAATATTATTAAGCTAATAACGAAGAAAACGTTCTAAAATGTGTGTTTTAGCAATTACTGAGAATGGATTTTTAAAGCCGATGACAGTATAATATTTTATAGGAAAGGAGCGATTAGTTTGGAAGACAAAATATTTGAACAAGTTCAAGATGTATTAGATAAATTACGTCCATTTCTTCTTCGCGACGGCGGAGATTGTGAATTAGTTGATGTAGAGGAAGGTATTGTAAAGCTTCGCCTTTTGGGGGCTTGCGGTTCTTGCCCAAGCTCAACGATCACATTAAAAGCAGGTATTGAAAGAGCGCTTCTTGAAGAAGTACCTGGTGTTGTAGAAGTGGAACAAGTATTTTAATTGAAAAAGCAAAAGCGATTGCTAAAATAAGAGCAATCGCTTTTTTCGTTTAGGGGCCAAAGACTGTGGATTCAGGCCCGAACTAAGGGAATCCAGTCTTTATTCACGAGCGTTTTCGGTTGTTTTCCTTCTAAAATGGCTTCAATATTATCCGCACACAGCTGCAGCATAGCTTGACGAGTCTCTTGGGTAGCACTGCCAATATGCGGTAAAGCCACAATGTTTGGCAAGCGAAGCAATGGATGATCGGCACTAATCGGTTCTTTTTCAAAAACATCCAAGCCAGCTCCGGCAATGTCCCCAGCGGTCAGAGCTTCGAATAACGCTTGCTCATCGACAACAGGACCTCTCGAAGCATTAATAAAAATCGCTGTCGGTTTCATTTTTTTAAACACGGACCGGTTAAATAAATGCCTTGTTTCCGATGTTAATGGGGTGAGACAAACAATAAAGTCCGCTTTTTCAATCAACTCATCAAAGGTAGTATAGACAGCACCAAGCTGCTGTTCCACCTTTGGCTTCTTCGTACGGTTATGATATAAAATCTGCATTTCGAAACCAGAGGCACGTTTCGCAACAGCCTCACCGATTTTCCCCATACCGACAATTCCAATGGTTTTATGATGTACATCCTGACCTGCCAACAGGAATGGACTCCAGCTTTGCCACTTTCCTTGCTTCACGAACTCTGCTGCTTCAACAACCCGACGTGAAGTTGCCATCAATAGAGCAAACGTCAAATCTGCAGTGGTATCGGTTAAGACATCCGGAGTATTACAAACAGCAATTTTTTTTCTTGTGGCGGTTGCTACATCCACATTGTCATAGCCAACGGCATTATTAGCAATAACTTTTAAGTTCCTTCCGGCCGTTAGAATGGTCTCATCAATACTCTCGGTTAACATGGTAAGCAGTGCATCTGCCTTCTTGGCCTCTGCTATTAAAATTTCTCTGGGAACAGGAATGTCCTCATACTTCCACATATTAACATCAAATTTTTCCTTAAGGCTTTGAATGATCGTCTCTGGAATTCTTCTAGTGATAAAAATATATGGCCTCATGCAATACAGATCCTTTCCCACACATTTGCTTATATTTTAGCATATTAATAAAGCCATTCCAGCAACGGGAGATTGAGTCTGTTTATCGGTGCACCAGTTATTTGAAAAAATCTGGCAAGGAACCGCTCGTAATCAGAAGACTGCTTTAATATTTTATTTAATTGCTCCTCCAAGTATTTTTTCTCCTGCTCGGAGCGGGTAATATAATAATTTTCAATACACTCAAAATAGTGCAGCGGAAAAATCAACCGGGAATATAATAGACGCCATGAAAATGGAGACAAAGGTGAAATGCTTTGGTATTCATCAAAAAATTGCTTTACCTCTACATCATAGGTTTGGATGTTGCGAAAATACCGTTCTCTTGTCCACTCCGCCAAATCACGGCTGCGATGATCAAATACCCAATCAAACGGATTTTTAATGATATAGTGGCCACTCCATGTTTTATTCGTGAACCGTTCATGGCAAACGGTACCCCCGTCAGTTTCTGTCGGCGTATCATCAATCTCCGAATCAACCAAATATTGAATGGCATTTTCTGTTAAGCCCATATAGTAGGGAAATGATTCGATAAATTGCTGCTCAAACTCATCCTCGGGTGTTTGAAAAAGCAATCCATTCCAGACTTTTTCCATTTGGTCCAGGCGCTTTTCCCATAACGATTTCCATTGCCCGACTCGGGATAACCGTTGAATCTGAAATGGCACATTCCTACCGCGCTCATGAAGTTTTGCCAATTTGCGCCCCAATTTCATCTGACGCCGCCTCTGCTCTAACGGACGCTGTGCCAATACACAATACTTTTTCTGTTCCCACGTCGTAATAAACTGGCTATCCTTTGTTTGCATAATAAACGGCACTTGTTGATCCCCGTTGCTTCGTAGGTGCTGAGTTATTTTTTCAAGCTCTGAGATATCCTCCTCCTCCCGATTGCCCGGATTCGAGATTAAGTACAGCCAGCCATTGCCTCTAAGAGCGTCATAACGATCTATTTTGAGCTGTTCCTCTGCCCTAATGCCAAAGCGGTGTTCAAGCATTTGCTGCAGCATAAATTTCACCCCTTATTGGATCTGCTTCTAAGTCATATATATGGTTAAAAAAGACATTTTATTTGATTGTTATGGAGAAAATTGCATATCATAGCTAATATATAGAAAAATATCTATTAGAAAAGGTGATATAAGGGATGGCAGACAATAAAACAGATAAAGTGGAGGAAACAGCTCGGAGATGGCTCAAAGAAAGAGGCGTGGAAGTTTCAGATATTGCCGATTTAGTTTTCTTTTTACAAGAAAAATATCATAAAAATTTGCAAATAAGTGATTGTATAGCCAATGTGGAAAAGGTACTTTCCAAGCGGGAGGTCCAAAACGCGATTCTAACCGGCATTCAGCTAGATGTGTTAGCGGAAAAAGGCATGCTGGAAGAACCGCTGCAATCGATTATTGGCACTGATGAAGGATTGTATGGGGTGGACGAAATTCTTGCCTTTTCCATCGTAAACGTCTACGGTTCGATCGGCTTTACCAACTATGGATATATTGATAAATTAAAGCCGGGGATTCTGGCATACTTAAATGATAAATCTACGGGAAAATGCCACACCTTCCTGGATGATATCGTGGGAGCGATTGCTGCTGCGGCATCGAGCCGTTTGGCGCACAGGGCAGCTAATGTAGAATAAATGAAAAAGAAGCATTCCGTTTGGGCGGAATGCTTCTTTTTTATCAACCGTTATGGAATTTGTACATCCAAAGTATCCCCGACTTTATTAAACGAGCGACACGGCCAGTAATTGGGCGGTCTGCCATTAGGCCAAAGCCGTGTTTTTTTCCTAGTGATCCGAGGATGCCTTTTAATTTGATTTGTGGGAATGATTCTGGCGGCTCTTCGCCTTTCCAGCGCGCCTTTAGCACTTCGACGATTTGCACACCTTGACCTTCTGCTAGTTGAGCACTTGGGGCGTGTGGCAAGCTTGCACAGTCACCCAGAATAAATACGTGCTCATCATTCGGTAAATGATGTCTAGGTGTAATGACCATTCTGCCTGAAGAATCTTTTTCTCCCTCTAATTCTCGAACAATTTTATTTGCTTGGATACCGGCTGTCCAAACAATCACGTCACAAGGAATCGCCTGATCATGATTGTACAGCAGGTTTTCCTCAACCTTAGTGATATTGGCATTATTAATAATTTCAACATTATGCTCGACAAACCATTTTTCCACATACTTGCTTAATCGATCAGGGAAGGCGGAAAGAATGTGTTTCCCGCGGTCAAATAATTTAATATGAATGTCATCGCGGCTTTCACTTAACTCACTTGCCAGTTCCACGCCGCTAAGTCCAGCTCCTACAATCCCAACAACTGATCCAGGCGGCAGATTATTTAAAGCGGAATAGGTACTGCGTGATTTTTCTATTGACTGAATACTGTAGGTAAACTGTTCAGCACCTGGAACTCCATGATATTTATCCTCGCAGCCAAGTCCGATAATTAAATCATCGTATGAGATTGGTTCATTATCCTTTAACTTTACAAGTTTAGTAGATAAATCAATGCCTAATATCTCTCCATATTTCACCGTTAATTGTGGATGCTCTGGGAAAGCCACTCGAACATCAGTGTCTGAAATCGTTCCCGCAGCCAATGCATAATACTCTGTTTTTAAGCAATGATACGGTACCCGGTCAACTAAAGTTATCTTCACATCCTCAGGTAGGTCGTTTGGCAGCAACTCACTGAGAATTTTCATTCCCCCGTAACCGCCTCCAAGAATCACTAGGTTTTTCATTTTTTACATTCCCCTTTTTTCATTTCCGTATAAGCTTTTTATATTTTTGTTTTAAATAGCACTCAAAGGCAAAATGCTGACATTCAAATGAGTATTACTTTTTTCGCCTATTGTCATCTTCGAGTATATCTAAAATGTGTCGAAATAACAACTTTTATATAGTGAAACTTGACACATTTTCATAATCATGTTAATTGACGGTTTTAGTTAAATGAAGTAGGATTATGAGGTAGTAAAGAGGTGAAAACATGATTCAGCCGATTATCGAATTTTGTATCAGCAACCTAGCGAATGGTGCTCAAAAAGCGCTGGAAAAATTAGAAAAAGATCCAAATTTGGATATTATTGAATATGGATGCCTCGGGTATTGCGGAAAATGCGCCACAACCCTTTACGCTCTAGTAAATGGAGAGGTCGTAACCGGCAAGACTCCTGATGAACTTGTTGATAACATATATCAATATTTAGAGGAAAATCCAATGTTTTAATAGATGGGGAGTTGACAAGGCTCCCTTATTTTAATGCCGAAAAATGGGTTCTAATTAGTTGAGAACGATAAAGGCACTGTATATACTATACATATAGCTCCATTTTTGAAGGAGGGAAGATCATGAGTAAAGATATCGTTATTTTGACGGAAGCTGCGTCATTGCAGATCAAAGATATGATGAAGCACAATGAAGAAGAGGGCGCTTTTTTACGTGTCGGCGTAAAAGGAGGCGGCTGCAGCGGACTGTCCTACGGCATGGGCTTCGAACATGATGTGAACGAAGATGACCAGCAATTTGAACAGTTTGGGGTTAAGATTCTTGTTGATAAAGAGAGTGCCGCGATTTTACAAGGGACGAAAATTGACTATAAACAATCCATGATGGGCGGCGGGTTCACCATCGATAACCCGAATGCCATCGCCTCATGTGGCTGCGGTTCTTCTTTCCGAACAGCTACTGAAACAGGAACACCTGAAGAATGTTAATAAAAAAGGCGTCCATTTTTGGGCGCCTTTCGACTTTATTTATCAAACATGGAAGAGCTGTGTAATGGTTGAATTTTCGCCTTTGGATCCATGAATGCTTTGGCGTTGTTTACCGCTGTTGGAGCTTCACCGAAGCCGCAGGCGATTAATTTTACTTTTCCCTCATACGTGCAAATATCTCCGGCTGCATAGATTCCCGGAATATTGGTTTCCATTTTGGAGTTTACGACAATGGAGTTTTTCTCAATGTTCAAACCCCATTCTTTTATAGGGCCTAATGAAGAAACGAAGCCGTAATTACAAATGACAGCATCAACATCTATGGCCACTTTTTGATTTTCGTTAACACTACTTATGACCACTTGTTTAATTCCTGCTTCATCCCCAATTAATTCAGCAGGTACATAGGGGGTTTTTACATCCACTTTGGAATTCATCAAGTTTTCGACACTATGCTCATGGGCCCGGAATTTATCGCGGCGGTGCACAATTGTCACCTTTTCCGCAATCGGTTCAAGCATTAAGGCCCAGTCAACTGCTGAATCTCCACCGCCAAAGACAACGACTTTTTGGCCGGAGAATTGATGTAGATCATCGATAAAATAGTAAATATTTTTCCGTTCATATTGAGCAGCGCTTTCTAGCTCCAGACGACGAGGCTGGAAGGCACCATTTCCCGCAGTAATAATGACCGTCTTTGAAAGATGAACTTCTTTATTGGTGGTTAGTTTGAAGAGACCGTCTTCCTGCTTTTCTAACTTTTCAACAGATTGCTCTAACGCAACAGTTGGTTGGAATTTGGCCATTTGTTTCTTTAAATTATTGACCAGTTCCTGGGCCCGGACTTTTGGAAACCCAGCAACATCGTAAATAAATTTCTCAGGATATAGGGCTGATAATTGACCGCCCAATTGTGGCAAACTTTCAATGATTTTCACTGACGCTTGTCTCATCCCACCGTAAAAGGCAGTAAATAAACCAACAGGACCGCCGCCGATAATAGTTATATCATTAACCTTTTGATCTTCCTGCACGTATGATCCCCCCATATGTTAGAAACCCCTTTCCCTATAATATCATAAAATGGAAAATCCTTCACATGTTTAGGTAGAATATTCTGACAGAAACAAAGCGGGTTTCTCCTATATTTTTGTTAATAAAATGGACTAAATGTCTTGAATTTCTCTTAAAAGTAGCATATGATGTAGTGAGAATAGATTGTTAAATTTTTGTGACAAATAAAGTACGATATTGTGTCTTGTGAAAAAGAGAACATTTTCTACAAAATAATGTTTTCTTAAAAATAAAGTTCATACTTGTCATTCACTCTTTTACTATGTTCATGTTCGTGAAATATATCACATACTTATTCTTATTTACAAAAATAATTTTCATAAAGCAGTGGAAAATTAGGTAAAAGCGTCAATTGACAGGATTATAAAAAAATCAAAAAGGTGGAAGATTACGGTGAGAAAGCCAAAAATTGTTATTCTGGGTGCAGGATATGGCGGATTAATGACAACAGTGCGATTACAAAAGCATCTTGGTGTAAATGAAGCAGATATAGTGTTGATCAATAAAAATGATTATCACTATGAGACGACATGGCTGCATGAGGCATCTGCAGGTACCTTACATCATGACAAGGTTCGTTATGATATTCGCGATGTTATTGATCGCAGCAAAGTGGATTTTGTTCAAGGTACTATTCTGGAAATCAATAAAGATGAGAAAAAAGTCATTTTAGAAAGCGGCGAAGTGGATTATGACTATTTAGTTATTTCCCTAGGCGGTGAACCTGAAACATTTGGTATTAAAGGTTTGAAAGAATATGCTTTCGGTATTACCAACGTCAATTCCTCTCGTCAGTTACGTGAACATATTGAGTATCAATTTGCTACGTACAACATGGAAGAAGAAAAAGATGAAACTCGTTTAACGATTGTAGTTGGCGGTGCTGGATTTACCGGAATTGAATTCCTTGGTGAATTAACGAACCGTATTCCTGAATTATGTGCTGAATATGATGTAGACCTTCACAAAGTCAAAATCATTTGTGTAGAAGCTGCACCAACTGTTCTTCCAGGTTTTGATCCGGAATTAGTAAACTATGCCGTACAAACTTTAGAGCGCAAAGGTGTAGAATTCTTAATTGGAACGGCCATTAAAGAAGCAACTCCTGAAGGAATCTTTGTTGCCAAAGGTGAAGATGAACCACGCGAAATTAAAGCTGGTACTGTAGTATGGGCTGCAGGTGTTCGCGGAAATTCCATCATTGAAAAATCAGGTTTCGAAGCTATGAGAGGTCGTGTTAAGGTACAGCCTGACCTTCGTGTTTCAGGTCATGACGATGTCTTTATCATCGGGGACTGTTCATTGGTTATTAACGAAGAAATCAACCGTCCATATCCACCAACTGCCCAAATTTCCATGCAGCAGGGTGAGAATGTGGCTAAGAATCTTGCAGCGCTTGTTCGTAATAAAACCGATCTTGAACCATTCCATTTTGATAACAAAGGTACGGTTTGCTCACTTGGTGAAGATGATGCCATCGGCGTAGTATTTGGCAAAAAGGTAACCGGTGCAAAAGCCTCTTTCATGAAAAAAGTCATCGATAACCGCTCACTATTTATGATTGGCGGCGCTGGACTTGTATTGAAAAAAGGTAAATTTAATTTCTTTTAATTATTTATAATAAATGAGGCTGACTCAAAAAGTCGTTGATGGACGACTCTTTTGAGTCAGTTTTTTATTTTGCAGATATTTTGACCAGAAATGAATTTGTGTTTATTGCAAATACTATTTTAGAAAAACTAACAACAGAGGGAGGTCAAGTAAAATGGAAAAAGAATATGATTCCTTGCATCAGACAACTTCAACATCAAAGGCCAAAGAAAATGAACAGGTATTGGAAATCAGTTCTACTGGTTATGGACTGGAATCCGTTCCAATCGAAGACTCGGTAAAATTTCAACCCAATCAGAGTGAAAACGACAGGAATCCCTCCTGAGTTCCTAGCCCAAATCTGTCATACATTCCAAAGGGGTTGGTCTTTTTATGTTGAAGGAAATCGAAGTCATCGTTTTCGACCTGGACGGGACTTTATATGGAGATACTCATCATTTTGATTATTATGCCGACCGCCTTTGCGAAAAGTTAGCCCCGTCAAATAGGAATTCCTTTTATAGGGATTATCAAATAGTGAAAGACAATAAGCATCCGTTAAAAGTTGGTACCGTGTATGATGCTGAACAAGATATCATACTAATCCAAAAAGATGGAAAAGTGCTTCAAGCTCTCACTTGGGCAGGAAAAGAACTGTCCGAAGAGAAAATAAGAGAACTTTATCACAATGAATTGGAATTTAATCTGCATTCTCTTCTTAATGTGGGGGATTATTGGTGGATCCCTGTTTCGATTGCCAGACATTATGGCCTAACGAGTGAACAGGCTCATCAATCTTTTCTGGAAACAAGAGAATTTATGATGTCTGCCAAGTTTCAGATGTTAGAAATTAAAGGATATAAAGAAGAACTCCAAAGACTGTCAAAAACGAAAAAACTGGTGCTTTATACAAATTCGCCTCAAAAAGATAGTGTGGTGATAGTAGAAAAGCTGGGATTCAAGAATTTTTTTGACTATATGATTTTTGAAGGACAGAAGCCGGTCATGACTGAGGAGTATTTTATAAAAATCCGTGACCATTATCATGTGAAGTTTTCAAATATTCTCAGTATCGGTGATAATGCTATCAATGAAATCATTCCTGCAAAAAAATTAGGTTGTAAAACCATTCTGATCGATGCTCACGAAATCGGGGATAAAACTCATACCGATTATATAGTTAAGAATATTGAAGGCCTTGTTGATCTGCTAAAAAAAGTGGACTAACGGGAAGATTAGGATCATATAGGACACCCTCTTTTTTGTTATGATAAGGATAGAAGAATAGGAGGGAGGGCTAATATGAGCGGGAAAGAAAAGCGCGGAAAAGTATGGCTCGGTGTTTCCGGTTTAGTAATATCCCAAGACGGACGCTGGCTTGTTGTGAAAAAGCGGTATGGAGGATTAAAGGGGCAATGGTCCTTGCCGGCCGGCTTTGTTGATGCCGGTGAAACGGCAGATCAAGCAGTACTCCGCGAGGTAAAGGAAGAAACGGGAATAGAATGCACGGTCAAGGGAATGCTCGGATTAAGGACGGGCGTCATAAAAGGTGAAATTAGTGATAATATGATTGTGTTCCTCTTAGAGCCAATGGGGGAAGGAAAGATTGTTCACCAAGAGAATGAGCTGTATGAAGCAAGGTTTATTTCTCCGGAGGAGCTGCTGCTGGAGACAGATGCTTCGATTTTATTAAAGTATCTCATTGAACAAAATGATAATATGTTCAAACCGGGAATAGACGGAATGAATCCTGGTGACCAGTTTGGTTATACGGCATATAAATTATTTTTGTAATTTTTAGAAAATTTAAGGATCACTTCGTAAATGAAAGAAAACTTTACATGTATCCGTTTTCTTCACCTATTTTGACCGTATTTCGCTCTTTGCTTTTTGGCTATCCTTGATATATTATCAGAATATTAAGTTAATATTTTAAGGAGATGATCGGATGACTGTAAAGAGCCTCGATTTGAAATCGTGTGATTATTGTGCGGGGAACGGGTATTTTCAGCTAGTCCTTGGCGGCACAGAAACTTGTGCCTGCTGTGGGGGAACAGGCAAGAGAAAAGAATAATGCAGATCCAATCGCTTCTTCGATTTTTTTCGAAGGGCTATTTTTTTGTGCTTATTTTATTGACTCTCTTTGCAGCGGTTTAGTACACTAAAAGTTGATGCAAAGGGGGAATTACCATGCAAATGAGCATTGTAGTGCTAATTATATCGATCCTATTATTCTTTGTTTTGTTTTTTGGAATCGGTTTTATTTTAAATATGCTCCTGAGAATGTCGTGGATTATGGCGATTATTTATCCAATCATAGCCATCTTAATCATAGATAAGGTCCGATTTGTCGAATATTTTACGGATAGCAGTGCTGCTTTTCATAGTTTGGGACAAAGACTGGCCTCCTTGGCAACTGCTGATATCCTGATTTTAACAAGTGGACTGGCAGGTGCCATTGCAGCCGGAATTACGATTAAAATGCTTCGTAGAAATGGATATCAAATGTTTTAAGCCCTCATTTTTTGAGGGTTTTTATTTTTAGGTGGTTTTAATATTTTTACAACTCCTTTTTTGAATAATTCCTTAAATCTTGGGAATGAATATTTCTGGAGGAGTGAAAAAATATAATGAATAAAACAAGAAATTGGACGAAACGCATCGCCATGACTATTCTGTTTATCATGGCCCTCATTGCGACGTTCCAATCGATTTCTGGTGTCAGTGCCTTTTCCGTTCTTTCTAAGGTAAAAAACGAAATTTCAACAACAGAATCTGTGACTGGGAAAGTGAGCTCGTTAGAAGATCTTGATTGGTCCAAGTATCCGAAACATAATGTCACCGCCACAGGCTATACAGCGGGTGCTGAATCAACCGGTAAAAGCCAAGGGCACCCTGAATACGGCATTACTTATTCAGGTGTAAAAGTAAAGCGAGATTTATTCTCTACCATCGCAGCTGATTTGGCGGTCTACCCAATTGGAACGATTTTGTTTATTCCCGAATACGGATATGGCGTTGTTGCGGATAAAGGTGGTGCAATCAAGGGCAACCGCCTTGACCTTTATTTTGAAACCGTAGAGGATGTCTATCGTGAATGGGGCAAAAAAACACTGGATGTCTACGTAGTACAAATGGGCAATGGGAAGCTGACTGAGGCCCAGCTGCAAGCCTTAAATGAAGACAAATCCCTGCAGGTCTTCCGCCAGCAGTTTATAAACTCAGAAAAAAGATAAACAGGCCGGGGTGCCTGTTTTTTTTATTGGGCAAATCTTGGCGAGCGATGAGAAAAGAGAAACAAGAAAGGAGTCGCCAATAAATAAGGGAACTTTCGCGAAAGTGACATCTGAAAAACAGCGAAAAATAGCAAATAAAATAAACTTATTAGTTACTCGAAATAAATTCCCTTTTTGAGATATAATTAATTCGATATCTATTGGAGGTGGAAACAAACATGTTTCAGTTAAAACAGGACTTAGAGCTAACTGCTGAACATCAGGGCCTGGTGATTGGTCTTTTTGAAAAGCCAGAAAAGTTTTCGGGAAATTTGGCGTCTCTTGATCAAGCGTTTGAAGGCCAGCTGACAAAGCTTGTGAAATCAGGTGACATATCAGCCAAATTAAAATCTATCAGTAAAGTACATACCCTAGGAAAAATTGGACCTAAACGAATTTGGATTATTGGCCTCGGTAAAGAAAAAGAATTCACCTTTGATAAGTTGCGCCAGGCTTTTGGAAAGCTATTTAAAGAACTAAAGAATAACAAACAAGAAGAAACAGCAATTTATTTAGATACATTCCTATCTGAAAAGCATGACGCTTCGGACGCAGCCTATGCATTAAGCGAAGCCTTCGCCTTAGCTACCTATCAATTCGAAGGCTACCGCCAAAAATCCAATGAGCCGGAGAAACGTCTTGAGACCTTGACTGTTTATAGTCAGGCAGCTGCCGAAGAGGTTGAAGCATCCCTTTCTATCGGTTATGCCTTCGGAAAAGGCACCAATTCAGCAAGAACCTTAGTGAACACTCCAGGCAATATGTTAACCGCCACGGATATGGCTAACTATGCTACAGAACTGGCAGCCAAGTACAATTTCGAGTTGGAAATTTTGGATAAAGCTGAGATTGAAAAGCTTGGTATGGGTGCGTTTCTTGCGGTGAACCAGGGATCAGCAGAACCACCTAAAATGATTGTATTGAAATACCAAGGTAAAGACGAATGGAAGGATGTCATCGGACTTGTTGGCAAAGGAATTACCTTTGACACCGGTGGTTATTCCATTAAAACAAAAGCCGGTATTGTTGGCATGAAAACTGACATGGGCGGTGCTGCAGCTGTTTTAGGTGCTATGGAAATCCTCGGTGAGATTAGACCAGAACAGAACGTCGTTGCTGTAATTCCATCGACAGATAATATGATTAGCGGCAATGCGTTCAAACCAGATGATGTCATCACGTCCATGAACGGTAAAACCATTGAAGTGTTAAATACTGATGCCGAAGGACGTCTTGTCCTAGCAGATGCTGTTACGTATGCTAAGCATCATGGAGCTAATTATATCGTTGACGTGGCGACGTTAACTGGTGGTGTGATTACTGCTCTAGGTGTCAATACCACTGGTGCTATGACCAATCATGAACCGCTTTATGAGCAAGTATTGGAAGCAGCGATGGAGGCCGGAGAACAAATGTGGCAATTGCCACTGTTTGAAAGTGAGAAAGAACGAGTGCGCAACAGTAAAGTTGCCGACTTAAACAATTCACCGGGCAGTGAAGGGCATGCCATTGTGGCAGGGGCGTTTATTGGTGAATTTGCAGAGGAAACCCCTTGGGTGCACTTGGATATTGCTGGCACTGCAACGTCAACTAAAGAGTATGATCTTGGTCCGGCAGGCGCTACCGGTGTCATGACCCGTACCCTTGCGCTCTTTGTAGAACGATTCGAGCCGATTGAAAAATAAACATGAGTCTAACCGGGCGCTTCCGCTTTTCGTTTGTCTAGCTCCAGCGCCCAGAGACTAGTGTCCTTCGCTCTCCGCCCTACGATAAGTCAACATCGAATCGCTGTCGCTCTGCGTGTTTCCTTTATCTCAGTTGGAGAGGCTCCAGGCCATACGTCGCTAACCGGGCGCTTCCGCTTTTCGATTTGTCTAGTTCCAGCGCCTAGGGGCTCGGGGTCATAAGCCAATCCGCCAAGAAGGTTAAAGTGCAATCTTCTCGCCGGCTCGTCTTATGCCTGTCGCCCCTGGGAAAGGCGCCTCCACTTTTCGATTTGCCCACTCCAAACCCATCCTTTTCGCATATGAAGTAGTATAGGCAGATATGAAAAGGAGGTTTTGCCTTATGTACCCATACTATCGGAGTCCATATCCGGTACAAGATCAACGATTTATTGGTGGTTTATGGGGATGGCCATTGGCTATTGGGGGATTGAGCTTTCTAGGCGGATTAATTGGTGGCGGTTTAGGAGCATCCTTTGCGGCACGCCCATTCTATGGTGGTTTTGGTTATCCGGGCTTTGGCTATCCAGGTTTCGGCGGCGGAGTACCATATTATTAATTGAAGAAAAAACAGCTCCCCGGGCTGTTTTTTCTTTTGATAAAAAAGGAAAATGAAGGCTTAACAAAGAATAGGATTAAGAAAGGTCCATCTTTATTTAAATATAAAATTACGGAGGTTGAAAAATGATTCCGAATACCCTCTTAGAAGCTTTGAAAATTGAAATAACGCATATGGAAGCTGGAAAAGTCTTAGCAACCATGCCAGTGGATGAACGGACTAGGCAGCCGTACGGAATTCTCCATGGCGGGGCATCAGTAGCCTTAGCTGAAACTGTGGCAAGCCTGGGAGCTTATGAACTGTGTGACAAATCTACCGAGATCGTAGCAGGTCTTGAAATTAATGCAAACCATGTTCGTCCAAAATCAGAAGGTGTGGTAACGGCGACAGGTACTGTTCTCCATAAAGGGAAAACGACTCAGGTTTGGGATATTAAAATTACTGACGAACAAGACCGCCTCATTTGCGTGTCTAGGTGTACAATGGCGGTTATTAAAAAGGAGCAATAATAATGGTGAGGATGGGCAAATTTCCCATCCTTGTATTGTTAAAAAATTTAAAAAATTTATTTTCAATTCATGCTATAATGTAAGAAATAAGCACAATTTTTGTACAGGTTTCTCAATATAATGGAGTAAGGATATTTAAAGGAAAAGGTGGTGAAAAGTAAATGGCAGCAAAACGGCAGCATCTGTTTATCGATTTTGAATTTACGATGCCAGAAAGAAATATTCGGATGAAAGAATTCTATCCGGAAATTATTGAGGTAGGTACTGTAGCTGTGGTCGATGAACAAATTACTGAGCAATTTTCATCTTTTGTCACTCCGCTAAAATTCCCAAAATTATCAGAGCGCTGCAAGTCATTCTTACATATTTCACAGCAGCAGGTTGACACGGGACTTTCTTTTTATGATTTTATCCGTAAACTGGAGGAATTTAATAAAAATAAATGGGATACCACCATTGTAACGTGGGGGAACATGGATATGAAAGTGTTGCGCCAAAATTGTTATGCAGCAGGAATTCCATTTCCACTTCAAGCCAATGAGCTTGATCTTTCGATGGAATATAAGCGGTTCTTTGGGGACCAAAATCAAACCGGCCTTTGGAAAGCGGTACAGGAATATGGGAAGGAAGGGACAGGCCGGCATCACCGTGCGCTCGACGATGCGATGACTACCTACAATATATTCAAACTGGTGGAAAAGGATAAACGATATTTAGAAAAGCCGAAACCAACCACCATAGGTGACCGAATTGATTTTTCAAAGCTGTTAAATGAATTTGCATAAAAGGCCAAATCACTTAAACGGATTTGGCCTTTATTATTATTCCTTGAAATAATCCTTCTCAAGGTTTCCTATGGTTTCTAGGCTTAGTTCAGCCCATTTTGTACCCGTTTCTTGCAATTCTTGCTTCATTTTATCCACAGCCTCTTTTAAGGACTGTACATAGTCCGGAACTTCCCCATCGAACGGTTTCACCATTTGTTTCGGAATATTTGCCTGCTCTCTGAAGCTAAGAGCTTTTCTTTCGTGAAAAATCAATACATCGGCGTCCTTTGGATTGTGTAGATCCCCCTGCATCGGGTGCTTAGCAACTGCGAGAGCGCGCATTAAATAATGCTGAGGACGAACCTCCGTTATTTCTCCAATATATTTACCGGTTTTATAAATGCCTGTCACAATTGAGCCAATTTGTAATTCTTCCACAAAAACACTCCTACCTTTATATTTCTTCCTTTCATTTTATAACGAAAAATAATAAATTTAAAACAGGATGCAAATAAACAGAAAAAATGGAGGTTAGAATATATGAGAAAGAGTTTGCTGACGATTTTTACCATGGTATCCATTTTATTTTTGCTTGGTGGATGTGGGACAAGCACGAAGCAGGATGCAGCGAAAAAGAAAGACACTCAGACAAAAACGGAGCAAAAGGAAGGAGAAGGTCAAGTGGCGAATACTGTGTATCCACAACTGTCAACAGAGGTAGCTGATAATGAGAGATTAGTGGAAATGGACACGACAATGGGAGCGATTAAAATTAAGTTATTCCCAGAATATGCCCCAAAAGCTGTGGAAAACTTTGTAAAGCATAGCGAGGAAGGCTATTATGACGGGTTGATTTTTCACAGGGTAATTAAGGATTTCATGATTCAAGGGGGAGACCCTAATGGTAATGGTACTGGTGGTGAAAGCATTTGGGGCAAGCCATTTGAGGATGAATTTTCCCGGAATTTATTTAACATCCGTGGTGCGTTATCCATGGCAAATTCCGGATCCAATACAAATGGCAGCCAGTTTTTTATCGTACAAAGCACCAAGCTTGATCCTTCCATGAAGTCACAAATGGAAAAGGCAGGATATCCCAAAGAAGCTGTCGATGCATATGAAAATGGAGGAACTCCTTGGCTTGATGGTCGTCATACCGTTTTTGGCCAAGTAATTGAGGGAATGGATGTTGTGGATAAGATTGCCAATACTCCTGTTGACCCAAAGGACAAGCCGGAAAAGGATGTTAAAATTAATAAAATCAAAGTCCTAAAGTAAAGGCGAATCAATTGGTGTGAAACATTTTTACTGCTATAATGAGTAGAGTATGTTCTCAAAGAGGAAAGGGAGAATAAAATGTTTCAACCAACGGTCTTATCATTGTTTTTGTACTTTCCCGAAGATAAATCAGAATATATTCCGGCAGCAATTAGTTTGATTATATTTATGATTGCAGCGGCACTCACCATGAGGTTGATTATTAAAATCTCCAAACGGGAAGCCCAGAAGGCAAAAGAATTAGAAGAAAAATTGAAAAACCAAACCACTCCAAAGAACAGTTAACGAACTAACTGTTCTTTTTTTCTGTCGCATACTGATAAATTATTTAGTTCATACTAAAGGCAAGAAGCGCGGGGGGATTACAGATGAAGAAAGCTTGGATGATAATTCCGCTATTATTGCTGGCCGGATGTATGGAACAAAATGTGACAAAGATGGACGTAAACATGTATAACGCTGTGGGGGACTCTCTTGGTAAAATTACCTTGCAGGAGCAATCAAGCGGGGTAAAGGTCTCCGGCAATTTAAAAGGATTACCTCCGGGAGTTCACGGGATTGCTATTCATGAAAAAGGGAAATGCTCAGCTCCCAGCTTTAAATCTGCGGGGAACCATTTCAACCCTGAAAATAAATCCCACGGACTCCTATATCCTAAAGGGGCTCATGCCGGTGATCTTCCAAATTTAATAGTTGAGGATGATCAGTCCGTCAAGGTAGATATCATGGCTCCCAATGTGTCTTTAAAGGATGGAAAAAAATCATTGTTTACCAAGGAAGGTACCTCCATAGTTATAACGTCTAAAAAAGACGATGGGATGACACAACCTGCTGGAAATTCAGGGAATCGCATTGCCTGTGGTGAGATTTCTAATAATAAAGCAAAACCTGGTCAAAAAGATACACAGGACGAAAAAAAATAGGCAAATTCCTACTTTGGAATAGCCTATTTTTTTTACTATAGGTATTAATCTAAGCTTATCCCAAAAAAGGACATACACTAAAGGTGAAATGATTAGGAGGGATAAGATGGAAAAAAGACAATTCGGTGGTTTTCCTGGGCAATTCGGTTACCCACAAATGGGTTATCCACAAATGGGCGGGTATCCATATTCAGGTTTTCCACAAATGACAGGAGGTTATCCGCATTACCCACAATATGGTGGCCAATATCATCATGGATATCCACAAATGGGCGGTTCTCCGCAAGGCTTTCCACATATGATGGGTAGTCAGCAACCAGGTTTTCCACAAATGGGTGGTTTTCAACAAGGATCTCCACAAATGATGGGTGGCCAGCAACCAGGTTTTCCACAGATGGGCGGTCAAACTCTTCCTCAATTTGGACAGCGTAAAAAAGGAAAGAAATAATCTTACTTTGCTAGATATAGCCTGTTCCTTTCCGGGAACAGGTTTTTTGCATCGCTTTACTTGATTTATTTTCGTTTTTTACCGAAAATGATAGTAAAGGATTTTTACAGAAGTCAGGTGACGTAATGAAACATAAGCTTTATTATACAGATCCATACATAAAGTCATTTACCGCCAAGGTAGAAAGACAAGCACAGGACCAGGATGGTAACTGGTTTATTGTATTAGATCAAACGGCTTTCTATCCAACAGGCGGTGGTCAACCTTTTGATACAGGAGTTATTGAACAAAGCCGTGTTATTAATGTTGAGGAAATCGACGGAGAAATCCGCCACTATCTTCAAGACCCTATACCCTCTCACAAAATGGAGGTAAGCGGGCAAATTGATTGGGATCGTCGTTATGACCATATGCAGCAGCACTGCGGTCAACATATTTTATCAGCGGCCTTTGAGCAATTATTTGATTACAACACTGTTGGATTTCATTTAGGTAATGACATTGTCACCATTGATTTGGATACAGAACAACTGACAGAAGCAGAAGCAGCCAAAGTTGAATCATTATCGAATCAAATTATACTAGAAAACAAACCTATTGAAATCAAATGGGTCACCGAAGAAGAACTATCCCGTTACTCTTTGCGAAAAGAGACAAAAGTGAAAGAGAATATTCGACTTGTCATCATCCCTGATTTTGATTACAATGGCTGCGGCGGTACCCATCCACGGACAACTGGGGAAGTAAGGGCCATTAAGATCCTGAATTGGGAACGGCAGCGGAAAAAGGTTCGCCTGCAATTTGTCTGCGGGGAACGGGTCATCCAGCAGTTAGGGCAAAAACATACTGTTTTGCTAGAACTAACGAAGCTGCTGAATGCACCGGAACACGATATGCCTTCAGCCGCAATCAGATTACTTGAAACAAATAAAGCATTGGAAAAATCCTTAGAACAAGCTAAAGAAGCATTAATTCAGTATGAGGCAAAAGAAATATTAGAAGTATCTCAGGATAAACTGGTGGCTGAGGTTTTCAAAAATCGTTCCATTCAAGAACTGCAAAAATTGGCTCGAGCCGTCATCGCTTTAGATGAGGAAGCCATTGTTTTAGCTGTTTCTGATAATCAACAACAGCTTCAGCTTGTTTGTGCCAGGGGAAATGGCAGAAATGAGAGTATGAAAAAAGTAATTGGATCTGCACTTCCATTGATTAACGGCAAGGGTGGAGGGAATGACTCTTTTGCTCAGGGCGGCGGGCCGGCATTAATTTCAGCTCAGCAGCTACTGGAGCATTTACGGGGTTCTGCCTTTATAGAAGCATGAACTTACTCAATTCGTTCATAATAAGTGTATCCAAAAATAAGTAGCATCATGAAGGGAAGGTAGAATTAGATTGAAAAAACAACATATTGGTGTTGTCGGGGTTGGAGTAATGGGGCGGAGCCTTGCCTTAAATTTTGAGAGCAAGGGTTTCTCTGTAGCGGTTTATGACCTATCTGCAGAAAAAATTACTGAAATCTTAGACCATCACAAAGATAAAAATATAGTTGGTACTGTTAATATTGAAGAATTTGTACAATCTTTAGAGAGTCCCCGCAAAATTTTACTTATGGTTAATGCTGGTGAGATTACCGATAAAGCAATCCAATCATTGCTTCCATATCTGGACAAGGGCGATATCCTCATTGACGGCGGAAATACATACTATAAGGATACGATCCGCAGAAATACGGAATTGGCTGAAAAGGGGATCTTGTTCATCGGTGCCGGGGTATCCGGTGGTGAAGAAGGGGCGCTTAAAGGCCCAGCCATTATGCCAAGCGGTCAAAAAGAAGCGTATGAAGCAGTTGGTCCATTGCTGACAGCCATTTCGGCAAAGGTAAACGGGGATCCATGCTGTACTTATATTGGTCCAGATGGTGCCGGTCATTATGTCAAAATGGTTCATAACGGCATTGAATATGGTGATATGCAGCTTATTTGCGAATCCTATCACATGATGAAATCATTGCTCGGCTTATCTGCCGAGGAGCTTCATGAAGTATTCCATGAATGGAATCAAGGTGAACTGGACAGCTACTTGATTGAAATCACGGCAGATATTTTTACAAAGAAAGATCCGGAAACGGGCAAACCAATTGTTGATGTCATTCTTGATACCGCTGGACAAAAAGGTACCGGTAAATGGACCAGCCAGAGCGCCCTTGACTTAGGAGTTCCGCTCACCATGATTACGGAATCTGTGTTCTCCCGCTTCCTTTCAGCAATGAAAGATGAACGTGTCAAAGCCAGCAAGTTGTTAAAAGGTCCGAAAGAAAATAAATTTATCGGCAATAAATCAGAATTAATCGAACAAATCCGAAAAACACTTTATTTCAGCAAAATTATTTCTTATGCTCAGGGCTTCTCTCAATTTAAGGTGGCCTCTGAGGAATACAATTGGAATTTAAAACCTGGTGAGATTGCGAAAATCTTCCGTGGCGGCTGTATCATTAGAGCAGGCTTCCTGCAAAATATTATGGACGCCTATGATCGTAATCAGGAACTAGAAAACTTATTAATGGATACCTATTTCCAAGGTATTACGGCAGATTATCAGGATTCTGCTAGAGAAGTGGTCTCCATCGCCGTGAAGGCAGGGATCCCAGTACCAGGACTTGCCAGTGCACTAGCCTATTATGACAGCTACCGCTCCGAAGTCCTGCCGGCCAACTTGCTTCAGGCCCAACGTGACTATTTCGGCGCCCACACCTACAAGCGCATTGACAAAGAAGGAACATTCCACACAGAATGGCTTGAAATCTAAAGAGGACCCGCCCTATCGGCGGGTTTTTCCTGTATACTTTATATAAAGATGCACATTGTTGATTGGGGCGGAAGAAGGAAATACTCCTGCAGGAAGCTCTCTGAACCGTCCACGGAAGTGAAGCTCGTGGAGCGCAAATCAACAGTCTTATTAACAGCCAAAAGTAAAGGGGGACTTACAATGGGATTTCTTGATGGGTTAATGGGGAATGCTTCTGAAATTCATATTCATGAGCTGGAAAAGGAATTTGCCAAGATCTTGACACCAAATGAACAAATCGAAAAAGCATACAAGCTCATTCGTGATCTATTTATTTTTACCAGTAAACGTTTAATACTCGTCGACAAGCAAGGGCTAACAGGAAAAAAGGTGGAATACCATTCCATTCCTTACAAAAGTATCACCCATTTCAGCATTGAAACAGCGGGCAGCTTTGATTTGGATGCCGAACTGAAAATCTGGATTTCCGGCAATGCATTGCCGCTCCAAAAACAATTCAACAAGAGCTTAAACATTTACGAACTGCAAAGTGTTTTAGCCTCATATGTTCTAAAGTAAAAAAGACGAGCTCAGCCGCTCGCCTTTTTCTTATTTGAATGCTTTTTCCAACCGCTTTAATCCCTCTTTCACATCTTCAAAAGGACAGGCAAGATTCATGCGGACAAAGCCTTCACCGCCAGGACCGTATTTTGGTCCTGGTTCCAAGCCCAGCTTCCCTTTACGAATCAACTGTTCCCGAAGCTCCTCGTCACTTAGCCCCAACTTTCGGCAATCAAGCCAAAGCAGATACGTTCCTTCAGGGTCAATACAAGTAATCTCCGGAAGATGCTCGTTAATAAATTGAACCGCATAATCCTTGTTGTTCTGTAAGTAATCAATCAGTTCCTCCAGCCAGGATTCTCCATGAAGATAAGCCGCCTCCATGCCAACAATACCAAATGCGTTGAGAGAAAACAGACCTTGCCTTTTCATGGTCACACTCAATTGATTTCGTAATGCTTTATTTTTGATAATGACAGCTGATGCCTGCAAACCTGCCAAATTAAAGGTTTTGCTTGGGGCAATAAGTGTAATGGTTTTTTCGGAAAGTTCCTCACTTAAAGATGCAATCGGCAGATGCTTGTAATCCCTATAAACCAAATCGGAATGGATTTCATCTGAAACGATTAAGCAATCATACTGTAAACAAAGCTCACCAATGCGAGCAAGCTCATTCTTGGTCCAAACCCGTCCGGCAGGATTGTGCGGACTACAGAGTAAAAACAGCTTACAGCCTTCTTTTAAAGCATTTTCGAAAGCACTAAAATCTATCTTGTAGCGATTTCCTTCCAAGATCAATGGGCAATTGACCATCACCCGGTTATTTTTTTCAATCATATCAAAAAAAGGTGTATAGACCGGTGACTGTACCAGCACCTTGTCTCCTTCCTTCGTAAACGACTGGATGGACAGGCTAATTGCCTGCACAATTCCCGAGCAGTACAGAAGCCAAGAAGGATCTATGTTCCATTGATGCCGTTTCAACATCCAATCGGCAATGGCCTTTGCAGTTGAAACAGGGACAAAAGTGTATCCAAAAATTCCATGGTCGACACGGTATTTCAGTGTATCGATGACCGCTTGCGGTGGCTTAAAATCCATATCGGCCACCCACATCGGCCACACGTCTGACTCTCCAAAAATTTCTTTGGTTAACTCCCATTTTACCGACGACGTTTTCAATCGGTCTATTTTCTCATCAAATATTGACATCCTGTCACCGCCTGTTCCATTATCGTTGTTCCTAATTCCTATGATAAAATAAATCATGCAAATATATAAACATTTAGGTGATAAAATGCGAAAAGAAATTCAAACTCATTTAAAATATGCGGAATTATTAACTGAATGGGATCCGTTTCCTCAGTTTAACAGCGGCTATGAAACAGAAATCGTCGATGTGATTCAAGCAGTCCATGAATTGGACCATTCTTCAAAGCTGGCGAAACGTATTCAAGAAATTTATGATTTCTCTTTTGAAAAGATTCTCCCCTTGGAGAATTGCTTAAAAATCGCAGAACAATTAATGGTGATAAAAAATGAGGAATCCTGCTCGATTTAATTAAAAGGCTCTGTTAAACTTGTCTGTAGATTTACGCTCCATTTGCTTCGCTTTCCGTGGGCGTTTCGGCGAGCCTCCTCGGCGCTTGCGCCTGCGGGGTCTCTCCAGAACCGTACTCCCACAGGACGTTGATTTTCTTCCTAGAATTCGCCCACGCACGAAGGAAATGCGTTAGCATTTTCGAGGAGTCTTCGCACCTTCCGCTCCAATCAACAGAGTGTAAAAAATCAACACTGTTCTTTAACACAGCCAATAAAAAAAAGCGGACCAACCGAGAAGGTGTCCGCTCAAAAAGGGGGGGAATACTAGAAAGCTTATGCTACAGTTATTTCCACCTTTAATAAAATATATACCTGTTTATAAAATAAAAAGCGGTTTTGACCGCTTTTTTGTATGTTGTTATTCTTCTTTCGTACCAGAGGCTGTATGATCTTTGGGGTATTCCAAGAGTTCAGAAGCAGCTATATCAAGAACAGTAGAAAGCTTTAAGATGGTCTGAGAGCTAGGAAGTTGCTCGCCAGACTCATATTTTTCAATCGTTTGGAGTCCAACTCGAATCTTTTGGGCCAGTTCCTCTTGGGTCATATTTCTCATTTCACGGGCATTTTTAATGGTTATGCCGATTGAATTCATACGGTTCACCTCTCCAAAAAATGATATATTTCCACTATAAGTTTATCATATAACAAGTCCTTCTGCTTATGTAAACTATGAACATTATGTTAAGGCTTTCTGACCTTTTTATTGTAAATATAGGAAAAATAGGTTTCCTTACCCATTGTTCTTTTGATTAAGCCCATTTATTATGATATAATTTTTTATTGCATATAAAGGGATAAATAATTAATATATTTAGGAGTGTTTTCATGACATTAAAATTAGAACCGGGAAGTATTGTTACAGGTAAGATAACGGGGATTCAACCCTATGGTGCATTTGTTGCACTGGATGAAAATACACAAGGGCTCGTTCATATTTCCGAAATCACGCACGGATTTGTCAAAGATATTCATGAACATTTAAAGGTCGGAGAAGAAATTAAGGTTAAAGTACTATCTATTGATGAAACTGCGGGGAAAATTGGACTGTCCATCAAAGCGACAGAAGAGGCTCCTGTACAGCAGGCGTTTAAGACAAAGCGTCCACGCAAACGTCAAGCAACGATTCTTCCGGAAGTAGAAGGGCAGCAAGGTTTCAACACGCTGAAAGAAAAGCTCCAAGAATGGATCGATCAATCCCAGCAAGAGGATTTAATTAAAAAGTAAAATTTGTGACAAGCCTGTTACCTACTCGATTTCAGTAGGGCAGGCTTTTTTTAAATTAACATTCATTCTTTCACCTTACTCGGCTACAATATAGTTATGCATATTTTCATTGAAAAGGGAGGAATACCGGTATGACAGGAAAATCTTTGGAAATTATTGAAAAGACAGAAAAATATGGGGCACACAATTATCATCCACTACCGATCGTTATTTCAAAAGCGGAAGGAGTATGGGTAGAAGATCCGGAAGGCAATAAATATATGGATATGTTGAGTGCCTACTCTGCCGTTAACCAGGGGCACCGTCATCCAAAAATCATCCAGGCCTTAAAAGAACAAGCTGACAAGGTAACGCTAACATCACGGGCGTTCCATAACGATCAGCTTGGCCCTTGGTATGAGAAGATTTGTCAATTAACCAATAAGGAAATGGCTCTTCCAATGAATACCGGAGCGGAAGCCGTTGAAACAGCATTTAAAGCAGCGCGACGCTGGGGCTATGATGTAAAAGGAATTGCTGAAGACCAAGCTGAAGTAATCGGATGTATCGGAAACTTCCATGGCCGGACCATGACGGCTGTTACTTTGTCATCGGAAGAAGAATATAAGCGAGGCTTTGGTCCGATGTTGCCGGGAATCAAGTTAATTCCATACGGCGATTTGGAAGCGTTAAAAACAGCTATCACCCCCAATACAGCAGCATTTTTAATCGAACCGATTCAAGGGGAGGCAGGAATTGTCATTCCGCCGGAAGGTTTTATGAAAGCAGCCTATGAGCTTTGCAAGGCAAATAATGTGCTGTTTATTGCCGATGAAATTCAGGCTGGCTTGGCCCGTACCGGAAAAATGTTTGCCTGTGAATGGGAAGACATCGAACCAGATATGTATATTCTTGGAAAGGCTCTTGGCGGTGGGGTGTTCCCAATCTCCTGTGTTGTGGCTAACAAAGATATTTTAGGGGTATTTAATCCAGGATCCCACGGTTCCACTTTTGGTGGAAATCCAATGGCCAGTGCTGTTTCGATTGCCTCATTGGATGTATTAATCGATGAAAAATTGGCGGAAAGATCATTGGAGCTCGGTGAATATTTTATTAGTAAATTAAAAGAAATTAATAATCCGATTATTAAAGAGGTTCGCGGTCGTGGCTTATTTATTGGTATGGTCTTGACAGAACCTGCCCGTAAATATTGTGAACAATTAAAAGATGAAGGGTTACTATGTAAAGAAACACATGATACAGTGATTCGTTTTGCCCCTCCGCTAGTGATTACCAAAGAAGAATTAGATTGGGCCATCGAGCGGATTCAAAAAGTACTGGGGTAAACCTAGAGGTGGAAAATGGGAACACATGAGGAAGATGGAGTACAAAAAGAGACATTGAACCTTCTTGCATCGACACAGACAATTATCCAAGATGCATTAAAAAAACTGGGGTATAACCAGGATATGTATCATTTATTGGCTGAACCGCTACGCACATTAAAGCTAAGAGTCCCTGTCCGTATGGATGACGGTTCTACGAAAATATTTACCGGGTTTCGTGTTCAGCATAATGATGCAATCGGGCCGACCATAGGTGGGGTTCGCTTTCATCCTAAAGTAACGGAAGAAGAAATCGAGGCCTTGGCCATGTGGGCCAGTCTGAAGTGCGGCATCGTAGATTTACCGTTTGGGGGAGGAAAAGGCGGAATTATTTGCAACCCCAGAACCATGTCATTTGGGGAACTAGAACGTTTAAGCCGCGGATATGTAAGGGCAATTTGCCAGATTGCCGGACCGGTAAAGGACATTCTTTCACCTGATATCTATACCAATTCACAAGTTATGGCATGGATGATGGATGAGTATAGTTCATTAAAACAGCATGGTTCGGCAGGATTTATCACAGGCAAACCAATGGTTCTCGGAGGCTCTGAGGGACGGGAAATTGCAGGGGCCATGGGTGTGGTCATTTGTATCGAAGAAGCAGCGAAAAAACGCAGAATTAGTATTAAAAATGCCCGAGTCATTGTTCAAGGTTTTGGAAATGCTGGCAGTTTTGTTGCTAAATTTATGCATGAAGCTGGGGCAAAGGTGGTTGGAATATCCGATGTATACGGCGCCCTTTATGATCCGGACGGTTTACCTATCGACTATCTATTAAGCCGCCGCGATAGCTTTGGAACGGTTACAACACTTTTCGATGGAAGAATCTCCAATGCCGAATTATTGGAACAAGAATGTGATATTTTAATCCCAGCTGCTATTGCCAATCAAATAACAAAGGATAATGCACGTCAGATCAGAGCCAAAATTGTTGTGGAGGCTGCTAATGGTCCGACAACATTGGAAGCTACCAAAATCTTGACAGAACGGGATATCTTATTGGTGCCTGATGTATTAGCAGGTGCCGGAAGTGTCACCGTTTCATACTTTGAGTGGGTTCAGAATAATCATGGTTATTTTTGGAGTAAAGAAGAAATAATCGAGAAACTACGAGAAAAACTTGTCAAATCCTTTAATGAGGTCTATGAGTTTGCCCAAACGCATCAGGTAAACATGCGTCTGGCTTCATATATGACGGGTGTCAGAAAAATGGCAGATGCCTCTCAATTTAGAGGCTGGATCTAGCAATAAACCGGGAATCTTTCCCGGTTTATTTTTTTAAAAAGAGTCCAAGATTTACTAAACCAGCGACCCCGATTAATCCATCAATGACTTTGGCAAGAGTCTCATCCCGGCCTCCAAAAATACCCGAAATCAGATCCGTCTGAAAAAAGGCAATGAGTCCCCAATTAACAGCACCAAAGATGGTCATAACAAGTGCTATTCGCTGAATTGAGCCCAAATTGGAAAATCCTCCTTTTTTAATTAATAGTTTAATGGTTCTTCAGTAAAACTATTCAAGTAAAATTTTTTGCAAAAAAGGTGTGAATAGCAAATAATATGAAATGAGAAGGAGGCGTTTTGAATTGCAAAACTTTACATTTTGGAATCCGACAAAATTAATTTTTGGAAAAGGTCAGCTAGAGCAATTAAAAACCGAAGTTCCTCGTTATGGCAAGAAAGTACTTCTTGTCTATGGCGGCGGCAGCATTAAACGTTCTGGTCTTTACGATCAGGTAACAGGATTATTAAAGGAGACCGGTGCAGAAGTATTTGAACTATCAGGTGTTGAACCAAATCCGCGTGTAACGACTGCCCGTAAAGGGGTGGAGATTTGCAAAACGGAAGGAATTGACTTTATCTTAGCTGTCGGGGGCGGCAGTGTCATTGATTGTTCGAAGCTGATTGCGGCAGGAGCAAAGTATGACGGGGATCCATGGGATCTTGTGACAAAAAAAGCAATGGTCCAAGCGGCGCTTCCATTTGGTACGGTTTTAACTTTGGCTGCAACAGGCTCAGAAATGAATGCCGGCTCTGTCATTACAAACTGGGAAACAAACGAAAAATACGGCTGGGGCAGCGCTGTGACCTATCCGAAATTTTCAATTTTAGATCCAGTAAATACATATACAGTTCCAAGAGACCAAACGGTAAATGGAATTGTCGATATGATGTCTCATACTCTTGAGCATTATTTTCACCTTGAAGACCAAACTGATTTTCAGGACCGTATGTGTGAAGGCTTGCTGTTAACAGTAATGGAAACGGCTCCTAAGCTTTTAGAGGACCTAGAAAATTACGACCACCGTGCAACTGTCCTTTATTGTGGAACAATGGCACTAAACGGAATCTTAAACATGGGCTACTCAGGAGATTGGGCTACCCATAACCTTGAGCATGCTGTCTCAGCTGTTTATGATATCCCACATGGCGGTGGTTTGGCGATTCTGTTCCCACATTGGATGGAACACAATCTTAGTGTGAAACCAGCACGTTTTAAAAAGCTCGCAGTCCGTGTATTCGGTGTAAATCCGGAAGGTAAAACGGATGAAGAAGCAGGACTTGAAGGCATTCGCAAGCTGCGTGAATTCTGGAACAGCATTGGTGCTCCATCACGTTTAGCCCATTATCAAATCGATGACAGCAAGCTGGACTTAATGGCTGATCGTGCGATGGTTTACGGTGAATTTGGCAGATTTAAGAAATTGAATCGTGAGGATGTACTGGCGATTTTTCGTGCATCACTATAAGACTCGGACGCTTTGTCCGAGTTTTTTTCAATTTGTAAAAAAAAGCTCGAAAATGGGTACGCTTACATAGGAGGGTGTACCTTGATTATCCGCCCCTCATTCGATAAAGTGGTAAATGAAAATAAAAAATTGGAGGATCAATCATGACACACGTTCGCTTTGATTACTCAAAAGCCCTTACCTTTTTCGGTGAACATGAACTTACATACCTAAGGGATGCTGTAAAAGTTGCCCACCACTCTTTGCATGAAAAAACAGGTGCAGGAAACGATTTTCTAGGGTGGGTTGAACTTCCCGTAAACTATGACAAAGAAGAATTTTCACGAATTCAAAAAGCAGCTGAAAAAATTAAATCCGATTCAGATGTTCTTTTAGTTATCGGGATTGGCGGCTCCTACCTTGGCGCCCGCGCTGCTATAGAAATGCTACAGCACAGCTTCTACAATGTACTTCCAAAAGAAAAGCGCAACACCCCACAAATTATTTTTGTCGGAAACAACATCAGCTCTACTTATATGAAAGACATCATGGATCTGCTTGACGGCAAGGAATTCTCCATTAACGTCATTTCAAAATCTGGAACCACAACCGAACCAGCTATCGCTTTCCGGATCTTCCGTAAGCTTCTTGAAGAAAAATATGGCCAAGAAGAAGCACGTAAGCGCATTTATGCAACCACTGACAAAGCAAGAGGTGCATTGAAAACCCTCTCAACTGAAGAAGGCTACGAAACATTTGTCATTCCAGATGACGTCGGCGGACGCTACTCCGTATTAACTGCAGTAGGCTTGCTGCCAATCGCTGTCAGCGGTGCCGATATTCAAAAAATGATGGACGGCGCAGCAAAAGGACAAGAGGACTTCGGTCATTCCGAGCTTGAAGACAATCTTGCCTACCAATATGCGGCTGTCAGAAATGTCCTTTACAACAAAGGCAAAACCATTGAAATGCTTGTTAACTACGAGCCAGCCTTGCAATATTTCTCTGAATGGTGGAAACAGCTATTCGGCGAGAGCGAAGGCAAAGACCAAAAGGGAATCTTCCCATCATCAGCAAACTTCTCAACAGACTTGCACTCTTTAGGGCAATACATCCAAGAAGGCCGCCGCGATTTGTTCGAAACCATCATCAAGGTGGATCAACCGCGCCACGAATTATCCATTGAAGCAATGGACAATGACCTGGACGGATTAAACTATTTAGCCGGCCAAACTGTTGATTTCGTAAATAACAAAGCCTTCGAAGGCACTATGCTCGCTCACACAGACGGCGGTGTACCAAACCTAATCGTATCCGTCCCTTCATTGGATGAATACACATTCGGCTACCTAGTATACTTCTTCGAAAAAGCCTGCGCCATGAGCGGCTACTTATTAGGGGTTAACCCATTTGACCAACCAGGTGTAGAAGCCTACAAAGTCAACATGTTCGCCCTATTAGGCAAACCAGGATTTGAAGAAAAGAAAGCAGAGCTTGAAAAACGCTTGAAGTAATTTTGAAACGCTGACCTTTATGGGGTTGGCGTTTTTTTTGTGAATTGACTTCTAAGGTTTGCATTAGTCGCCAATGAGGTAATTGGCACAGTGAAGTCGCAGATAGATGAAAAAGGGGTCGCCAATGAGGCTTCTTGGCGCCAAGGAATCGCGGGTAGATGATGAGAAGGTCGCCAATGAGGCTTCTTGGCGCCAAGGAATCGCGGGTAGATGATGAGAAGGTCGCCAATGAGGCTTCTTGGCGCCAAGGAATCGCGGGTAGATGATGAGAAGGTCGCCAATGAGGCC